>FCNA01000010.1 GCA_900018345.1 Clostridiales bacterium CHKCI006 | reverse complement strand
ACTATATACTATTTAAAATACCATTTTTTTATGATTTAGTAGGATATAGGTTTGAAAATACAATAGATAGTATTATACTTGGCGTTAGTTCAGTAGAGGATAGTGGGGACATTGTAAGATCAGACATGATTCGGTATGGAATGCAATATTTCCTTGAAAAGCCAATCTTTGGATTTGGACAAAGTGGTTTTGCCATTCTGTTTAATAATGATTACGGAAGACTGGTTTACTCGCATAATAATTATGTAGAACTGTTAGCAAATTTAGGTCTGTTTGGTTTCTTATTTTATTATGTATTTTATTTCAAAACGTTTTTTAAATTGATCAAGCAAAAAAAAGTACAAAATAACCCGTTAAGCGATTTCTTTATTACATTTTTATTTGTAGTTTTTTTATTAGATTTCGGAATTGTATCATATTACAGTCAAAATATTCTTCAAATTTTTATTGCGCTATCAATAAAAATGGCGTTTAGAAAAGTAAGTCTATAAAAGGAGCGCAGGTATGAAATACAGTCTGGAAAAAGGCGTAAACGGAATGATATGGATGAGTATAATTACATTTTTTAATTTTTTTATACAATTGATAATCACCTATTTTTTAGCACGTTTATTGACACCTACAGATTATGGTGAAATGGCACTAATTACTGTTTTAATTAGTTTTATAGCATATTACAAGTAGGTATTTTTACATATTGTTTAAAAGTATTAAAAATAGGAAAAAGGGTAAATTCGTATTGTATATACTTGCTTTAATTTGAGGATTACTCGTGCTTGAATATTTCCAAGTTACATACTTATATGGGATGCCATGGGTATCACTTATAGT
>FCNA01000081.1 GCA_900018345.1 Clostridiales bacterium CHKCI006 | reverse complement strand
GAAAGATCATTTCAGTCAGTTTTTGGATCCGCTGATGATTGATCTCGATCATCAATGGGCTCTTTGCATCACATATCGGAAGCTGTTCATGCCCAGACCATCTATTGATCCTGCTTTTTACCGCAGATTTCCATTGCATAGGCATCCTGTTTGGATCGATCTTGAATATTTGAAGGATCTCATCGATCGGTAATGTATTGAAACACTGAGCGTCCTGGTAGAAACAGTCCTTCAATGACAGCTGATGGCTATTCGCTCTTTTGACATAGGGATGATCCTTTAAATGAGCGATCCATTCACCTTTGTAATGACTGCGACTGTAGGAAAAAGTTGAGCCTGCGAGCTTACGCTTGAGCTGATAGATCCTTTGATAGCCTACCATTGCAGGATCGATACCATTATCCCGTAATGAATCTTCAATTGACTTATCTGGATAATACTGCCTGATCTCGTTGACGAGATCAGGGTGAAATGTGATCCCCCACCCTGATTTGATGAACTTCCCGGTCGAAAGGAGAATTTCTGTGGTACCTTGATGACTCAGAGAGGATTTGCGTATTTCTCCATAAGCTTTATTTTTACCGCCCCGCGGCCGACCATTGACCT
>FCNA01000069.1 GCA_900018345.1 Clostridiales bacterium CHKCI006 | reverse complement strand
TGAATGGTTCGTTGGCCTTTTAAGATGATAACCAATCTAAAATAATTTGCGGTTCTTCTAAAACATTATTGAATAATCGGCTAATTTAAAGTGCGATTACCTGTACGGTAGAATCTGCGGTTCAACAGTCAAATAAACAAATCCATCTTGATACGTCCAAATATAAGTAATATCTGTACACCATACCGCATCTGGCCTTTCCGGATTAAATTGTCTGTGCAACAGATTCTTTAACCGGTCACTGAAATCTACG
>FCNA01000098.1 GCA_900018345.1 Clostridiales bacterium CHKCI006 | reverse complement strand
CCTGTTTCCATTCCCCATATAAATCCTGCTAATTCTCTTGCCACTGCCATGATGGCTACATTATATGGTTTCCCTCTTAATACCATTCTTTTAAATCTCTTCTGTAATCTTTCAACTGCTCTATCAGTATAGGCTATTACTGCATCATCCTGCCCTTTTTGTCTCTTTTTCAACGCCTTTGATTTCTTTCCAACTGTTCCTCTTACTAATGACTGTGCACACTCCACAAGTGTCTTCCTTACCATGGCATTCCCCATCTATTGTTTTTGTAGTTGCTGGTAAAACCAGTCAAGCGCCTGTTTAAGCGCAGGATCCCAGTAATTCCAGTCGTGACCGCCTTCTCCGGCAGCAAAAGTCACTATATAGCCTAAGTCGCTCACTTCCCTGGCAAAGTCCTTGTTGAGATCATAATAAGGATCCGCTTTGCCACAGGCGATAAACATCTCCGGCAAGGTCAAATGCGGCTGGAGAGCTCGCTGTCTAGCCAACCAGCGGGGATCCTTATCCGTTTGGCTTCCCTGCTCCAAATCCAGATAAGGTGCTTCCTGAGGCATGATCACCCGCTCTGGCTTTTCATAGATATTCAGTGCACTCGATAAGGCAGCGACATAGCCAAAGATTTGCGGATATTGAAGAGCATTGCGCAAAGCGCCAAATCCTCCCATCGAAAGACCAGCGAGCATAGTCATCTTGGGCCTTGATGAGAGAGGAAACATTTGTCTAGTCCTTACTATCAGTTCTTCTCCGATCAATTGTCCATACGCATGATGAGGAACCGACCAGTCAACATAGTAAGAGTTCTCTCCATTGGGCATGACGATCGCTAGGCCAAGCTCATTTGCCCATTGAAGAATATTGGTATGATTGAGGTAATCCTGATGATTTCCCATCAGACCATGCAGAAGATAAACGGTTGGATACGCCTGACGGAAAGTACTTTCAACCGGCAGGATCACCATGGCCTCAACCGTTCGCCCGAGTTTCTCAGATTCAAAATTCAATTGAATTAAAGCCATTAACCTGCCTCCCTCCGTCTCATATTATACGCTAATTTTTTCCTAAAAGCCACCCTTGGACACATATTTAGACAGATTCAGGCATAGACTGAAACGACAAGAAAGGATGATCGGATGTTAAGTTTACTGATGATGCTGATCAAACAATGTTATTTTTTTTCTTATGTAAAATCGCCGACATTTCTGAAACCTCTTTCGAGTGAAGAAGAAGCGTATTACCTTGAACGTCTGGCCCATCACGACAAAAAAGCACGCAGCATGCTGATTTCGCATAACCTCAGATTAGTGGCACATGTCGCAAAAAAATATGAAAATCATTTAGATGACATGGAGGATCTGATCAGTATTGGAACGATTGGGCTGATCAAAGCGGTTGACAGCTTTAAACCTGATCAAAAGACCCGTTTAGCTACCTATGCCGCTCGCTGTATCAATAACGAGATCCTGATGCATCTACGCACCAATAAGAAGCGTAGTTTAGACATTTCTTTAAGCGAGAGCATCGGAAAAGATAAGGATGGGAGCGATATTGAACTCGGAGAGATCATTGAAGCCAGACAAACTCCAATTCCCGAACAGATTGTTCATCATGACCAATTAGTGGCTTTACGTCAATACCTGAGCTGTTTAAACACACGGGAGCGCGAGATCATTAATCTTCGCTATGGACTGGATGGGAACGAAGTCCTGACGCAAAAACAGATTGCCAGTCAGTACCATATTTCACGCTCCTATGTATCACGTATCGAAAAAAGGGCCTTAACCAAACTGTTAAGGGAGTTTGTGAAAGCAGAGCAGCCAGATAAATAAATCACGTGGTCTGTCCACGTGATTTATGAGAGAAGATCATCGAAACTAATTTTTGTAAAAGTCGGTTCTTCTTTTATAGGATTTGACTGTTTTGCAGGCAGATTGCTTGCAAAGCTGGCCTTGCCATCCAGCACATAGCTCACCTGACGTCCATCTGTCAGCTTCAATCCCGGTAATAACCGCGCCTCTAAATGACTGTCGTGATAATTGCTGCCTGTAATAACTTCTTCGGACCCATCACTGATACCGATAATGATTGGATCATCATCCTGAATGAAGAGGCTCTTGATCAGGAGCTGTGGAGATGTTTTGGTTTTCTTATAAACAGAGATGCCTTTAACAGCACGATTGGTCACCGGAATATCACTGGTCCTGATCCGTTTCAATCCGCCGTATTCTCCTACCAACATGATTGATTGCCCTTTGGAAGGTTGGAAGCAATGCATACTAACCAGCCTGTCATCGCCTTTCAAGGCAATTCCCTTCACACCGCCTGCCTTCAGTCCCTGACTGGTCAATAGCGCACCGGCATATAGATTACAGAATCCTTCACGAGTTATAAAACAGAGGGCATCATCTGCTTGCATCAACGAAACCGCGCATAGACGATCATTCTCCTTAAGATTGATACATTTATAAGCCTTTGTATAGCGGCTTACCTCGTAGTCTATCAGGGATGTGCGTTTGACCTGTCCCTGTTCAGTAGCTAAAACAATATCCAGATCGCTTCTGAACTGGCGCACAACAAAGACACCCACCATTTTTTCATCACTGGCCAGTTTCACTAAATAGCTGATATGCTTGCCTAGATCACGCCATTTAAACTCTTCAATCTCATGCACCGGTACATAGAGATAGTTCCCCATATCCGTAAAGATCAGCAGTTTATCTAACGTGTTGCAGGCAAAGACCGTTAACAGTACATCGTCATCTTTTTTTCCAAAAGTTGATTTTTCACTAGCCTTAAACGAACGTGGACTGATACGTTTAAGGTAACCATCCATTGTCAGACTGACATAAATATCTTCTGATATGATCATTGCTTCTTTGTCGATCGAGATTTCGGCTATCTCATCACGAATCTCTGTCAGACGTGTGGTTGGATACAAAGCACGAACCTGTTTAAGATCTTTAATGATTTCACGGCGCAGGACCTTTCCGTCATTTAGAAGCTTTGTAAGTGAAGCAATATACGCTTCCAGACTTGCATACTCTTCTTCCAGTGATACAATATCTGTATTGGTCAGGCGATACAATTGCAGCATGACGATTGCTTCTGCCTGTTTTTCACTGAAAGCGTAAGCCTGCATCAGATTGTTTTTAGCATCTGTCTTATCCTTACTTTTCCGAATAGTTGCTACGACTTCATCCAAAATAGAGATGGCTTTGATCAGACCATCTACGATATGTTTGCGGCTGTTGGCCTTGTCGAGCTCATAGACGGAGCGACGTGTCACGACTTCAACCTGATGTGCAATATAAGCATCCAGAATCTCAATGAGCCCCATCTGCACCGGACGTTTATCTTTGATAGCCACCATATTATAATTGTAGTTTTTCTGTAAATCAGTGTTTTTATACAAATAATTCAAAACATTATGTGCCGGAACTTCTTTTTTGAGATCGACAACAATCCTCAGCCCATTACGGTCAGATTCATCACGAACCTCAATGATGCCATCAATGCTGCGGTTAAAACGGATCTCATCGATTCGCCTGACCAGTTCTGCCTTATTGACTTCATAAGGAATCTCTGTAATAACAATACAGTTCATTTGTTTTTGTTTTTCAATCTCTACTTTGGAACGAACCACTACTCGTCCTCGACCGCTGGTAAACGCATCAATCAGTCCCTGACGCCCCTCGACGATCGCACCGGTCGGAAAATCGGGCCCTTTGATGATCTCCATTAGACTTTCCAGTGAGCAATTTGGATGCTGAATACGATAAATCGTGGCATCGATCACTTCCTGAAAGTTATGCGGTGGAATATCAGTAGCATACCCTGCTGAAATACCTGTTGCCCCATTGACCAGTAAATTAGGAAATTTGGCTGGCAGTACCGTTGGCTCATACTCCGTATCATCGAAGTTTAAGGCCATATTAACGGTATCTTTATCAATATCACGCAGTAATTCGACAGCAATCTTAGAAAGACGTGCTTCCGTATAACGCATGGCTGCTGGTGGATCATTATCGATCGAACCGTTGTTTCCCTGAATATCGACCAAAGGAACGCGCATCTTCCATTCCTGGGATAAGCGGACCATGGCATCATAAACCGATGTGTCTCCATGCGGGTGATAATTACCGATGACGACACCGACAGTCTTGGCACATTTACGGTATGGCTTACTGTGCACATTGCCTTCTTTATACATTGCATATAGGATACGGCGTTGAACCGGCTTTAAACCATCACGCACATCGGGCAGCGCACGATCCTGAATGATATATTTAGAATATTTACCAAAACGATCCCCCATGATTTCTTCTAAGGGCATAATAATTTTACGATCTGTCAAAAAGACACCTCCTCATCCTGTCTTTAGATCTGGAACTGATCTTCCAGTGAGAACTGAACATGGTCCTCGATCCATTCACGACGTGGTGCTACTTTATCTCCCATTAAAACCGATACATGGTGCTCAGCAACCGCCGCGTCTTCAATATCAACCTGAATCAAGGTGCGGGTTTCGGGATTCATTGTCGTTTCCCACAACTGATCTGCATTCATCTCACCTAATCCTTTGTATCGCTGAACCGTATACCCTTTTCCGATCTTCTTTTTGGCATCGGCCAGTTCATCATCGTCCCAGGCATAAATGATCTCTTCTTTTTTTCCTACTTTCTTGCTTACTTTATAAAGCGGCGGCAAGGCAATATAGACTTTACCAGCCAGGATCAGATCACGCATATATCGATAAAAGAAAGTCAACAATAAGACCTGAATATGCGCACCATCGGTGTCAGCATCGGTCATGATGATGATCTTGTCATAGTTACTGTCCTCAACCTCAAAATCAGCACCAACACCCGCACCGATCGTATTGATCATCGTTGCGATCTCTTCGTTTTTCATAATATCCTGAAGTGTCGCCTTTTCGGTATTGATGACCTTACCGCGCAGTGGAAGGATGGCCTGATACTTGCGATCCCGTCCCTGTTTCGCTGATCCTCCAGCTGAGTCTCCCTCGACCAGGTAAAGTTCTTTTTTTCTTTTGTCTTTAGATTGTGCTGGTGCCAACTTACCGCTCAAGATTTTTTCCTGACGATTGCTTTTTCCTTTTCGAGTTTCTTCGCGCGCTTTACGTGCTGCTTCGCGCGCCTGAGAGGCCCGAACCATTTTTTTGATCAGCGTTTCAGCGATTTCTTTATTTTCTTCCAGATAATAGCTCAGTTTTTCACCTACTAATGAATCGACGGCATTACGTGCCTGAGGTGTTCCAAGCTTTGCTTTTGTCTGCCCTTCGAACTGCAGGATATCTTCAGGAATACGGACCGAAATAATGACCGTTAGTCCTTCTCTGACGTCGCTGCCTTCCAAGTTCTTATCCTTCTCTTTCAAAAAATGATACTTTCGTGCATAGTCATTAAAAACACGTGTCAAAGCGGTACGAAACCCCGTCTCATGAGTTCCGCCATCCGTCGTGCGTACCATATTAACAAAAGAAAGCATGTTTTCCTGATAGGTGTCAGAAAACTGCATCGCACATTCTACTTCGATGCCATTCACTGCCCCTTCCATATTAATTGTCGGATGTAAGGTTTTCTTATCAAAATTTAAGTATTCCACAAAGGCTTCTAAGCCCGTCTCGTATTTAAAGATTTCTGTTTTATCCGTTCTTTCATCTTCCAGGACGATTTCAATGCCTTTCAACAAAAAAGCACTCTCTCTTAGCCGTTCAGCAATCGTATGATAGGAAAAATCGGTTGTCGTGAAATAAGCCGGATTTGGTTTAAACCACACACTGGTTCCATGGCGGTCTGTCTTCCCGACAATTTCCAGCTTTGAAACCTTCTTCGCACCGTCTTCAAAGCGCTGGTGATAGATCTTCCCATCACGATAAACCGTCAGATCCAGCCAACTTGACAATGCATTGACAACGCTTGCCCCTACACCATGAAGTCCACCAGAAGTGCGGTATCCTCCCTGGCTGGTAAACTTGCCCCCGGCGTGCAGCACAGTCATGATGACTTCTGTGGTTGGTCTTCCGGATTCGTGCATACCGGTAGGCATACCGCGTCCTTCGTCAACGACCTCAATACTATTATCCTGATGAATACGGCAGACAATGCGTTGACCAAACCCGGCGAGTGCCTCATCAATGGCATTATCGACGATCTCCCAGACTAGATGGTGAAGCCCTCTTGCGTCTGTTGATCCAATATACATTCCTGGACGCTTGCGCACTGCTTCAAGTCCTTCAAGTATCTGAATACTATGTTCATCATATTGCGAATTTTGCTTAGCCATTCTGTCAACTCCTTTATTGAATCTTCATCATAAAGCAAACTTTCATCCTTTTTGAATTAAAGATACAACGTTTATCATACCTTAAATAAAGCCGGATTACAAGTAAGAAAACGTTCTTTCCAATCGATTTTTTAACATAAAATTAGCTTTTATTTTGGTACAGAATTCAGTATAATGATAGACAAGGAAGTGATTATTTTGAACCTATACACAATCTTACTCATGATTTTTTCATATCTCTATGGTTCGATCCCTTTTGCCCTGGTCATCGGCAAGCTCTTTTACGGCGTGGATGTCCGCAATTATGGTTCCCATAATCTAGGTGGGACGAACACTGGCAGAGTGCTTGGTGCAAAAGCCGGTCTGGCCTGCATCATATTGGATATTGCCAAATGCTTTGTCTGCGTGACCCTGACTAGACTAGTCGGTCGTTATGTCGCCATGCCGGACTTCAGCATCTATCTTTCGGCTATTTGCTGTGTGTTAGGACATTGTTTTCCCATCTTTGCGAATTTTAAAGGTGGTAAAGCAGTCTCGGTCATGTTCGGATATGTTCTCGGAATACATTTTTGGGCTTTTGCCATTGTCGGCCTGGTCTTCTTAGGCGTCTTAAAACTGACCAAGTATGTTTCGTTGGCAAGTATTATCGGTGTCATTACACTGGTAGCCATTACACCCCTTTTTAACTTTGGGATCATCGGTGGTCTGTGCAATGTATTCATCGCGCTGCTGTTGATCTATCGACATCGAGCCAATATTGTGCGCTTAAAAAATCATACAGAAAGTAAAATAAAGTGGATGTGATCCACTTTATTTTTGAATTAGAAAAGTACTTCTGGCTTCATCTCGCAAAAAATGATCATCACCTTCTAATAAGATATGATAACCGTTTTTATCGATACTGACGCAGGTTAAAGAACAGCCTCGCACCACATAACGATTGATCAGAGGAAAATCCTTTGGCTGAAGGCCTTTGATATATCCCATCAGCACAATAAAATACATTCCATGGGTGGTGATAAAGACATTCTCATCGGCCTTCAGATCAGCCATGCGATCTAAAAACTGTTTAACACGTGCTGTTACCTCGGCGTAGCTTTCTCCCCCGCCTGGACAACGATCAAATTTTTCAGGATGATTCCATAAGCGATCATAGATATCGCTGTAAGTATCGGCAATCTCAGATATCTTCATGCCTTCCAAAGCCCCAAAGTTCATTTCCTGAAGCAAGGGTTCTTCCTGAATCAGCCAGGGACGATCCGCAAAAATCAGCGAAGTCGTGGCCTTGGCGCGACCTAATGGGCTAGTGTAGACGGCATTGAAGGGAATCTTTTGGATATATTGTCCTAAAGTAACAGCATCCTGACGTCCTTCTTCAGTCAGTTTGGAATCTTTTGCTCCCTGAAAGCGACCTTCTTGATTCCATACCGTTTTGCCATGTCTGGTAATATATAATCGCATATTTTACCCCCTTAATAAAAAATAAGAGATCGCTCTCTTATTTATACTGCTGATTAAATGAGCGCATGATTCTTCTCATTTGCGCTTCGCTAGGCTTACGTCCCATTTCCGCAAACATTGTGCGGACCATTTTTTCAGTAATTGGCGGATTTTTCTGAAGTTGTCTTTTAAAGTAAAAACGTGCTCCGAAGAAACCGACGATCAATCCAATGACAATACCGAGAAATAAGCTAAACCATGTCATATCACTACCTCCTCATAACACTTGTCATGACGAAAAATCCGGAAACAATGATTGGCTTCCTTCAAAGTCTGAACAAGTACATTGGATATTCTATCACATTTTAGGGTAATTTGATAGGGATTTATGATCATTATCGAAATTTCTTTTGTCATTTCGTTGTAGATATAATGGAAATGATCCTTATAACGATAATCCTGGCGCTCACAAAAGCGTTCATAAAGCAATCGATCGTATTTTTCCAATGGTTCGAACCATTCCTCATAAAACGCTAGATCGTATTTCGTTTGAAAGTCATAGCCTAAACAATAATCAATAAAATCCGGATAGCTTTCTTTAAGCTGCAATGTTTTAGGTCGAAGCAGCAACATCTGATATTCCTGCATGATATGATCACCTCATACCTATTATAAGTATATAATCCGCTTGAAGATGTCGAAAAAAAGAGTCCGTAGACTCCTTTATAGCATTTCTTTTACTTTATTGACAACATGTTCAACAGTAAAGCCATATCTTTCAATGACAACACCCGCTGGTGCCGAAGAACCAAAATGTTCTACTGACAAACATTCGCCATCAAAGCCAACATATTTATGCCAGCCGAAGCTTGCACCCATTTCGATTGATAAACGTTTACGCATCGAAGATGGCAAGACACTTTCTCGATATTCCTTCGTCTGTGCATCGAAAAGATCGAAAGATGGCATAGAAACAACACGGACATCAATACCCTCTTTTGCCAGGGCCTCTTTCGCATCGATTGCCAGATTGACTTCTGATCCGGCAGCTAAAAGAATGGCATCGAGATGATCATGTTCTTTAGCGATGACATATCCACCATGTTTGACATTTTCATAGCTGCTGTCCGCTTTGACAGTAACATTTTGACGTGTCAGAATAATGGCTGTCGGTTTATTCTTTGTTTCCATCGCAATACGCCAAGCTGCAACAGTCTCGTTTGCATCGCATGGACGAATGGTCTGCATATTGACCATAGAACGCAGCATTGGCAATTGTTCTACTGGCTGATGCGTCGGCCCATCTTCCCCAACTGCAATACTATCATGTGATAATGGTAAAATGACTGGCAGATCCATTAGACAGGACATGCGTAGACCACCTTTGAAATAATCCGAGAAAACCATAAATCCACCGCCAGCAACACGTACACCACCATGCAAAAGCATACCGTTCATGATAGTAACCATAGCGAATTCACGAATACCAAAGCATAAATTGCGGCCATCATAGCTTTCAGGCATAAAAATACCACCGTTTTTGATATCTGTCTTAACAGAAGAAGCCAGGTCTGCTGCTCCGGAAAGGAAAGTCGGATAAGCTTCAGCAAGCAGATTGATGATCTGATTAGACGTATTACGAGAAGCATCTGTGTAACCCACTTCAAAATGCGGTAATAAAGAAGCATAGTCAATATCATAATCATCGTGCATTGCTTTTTGCCATTGCGCATGATCTTCCGGATAAGCAGCTGCATACGACTCAACCAGCTTCTGCCACTTCTTTTCAGCCAAACGTCCACGTCGGCCGATGCTCTTTGCGAAATCGTCATAGACTTCCTCTGGGACTACGAAGTCCGGATAATTATAAGCGTAGCTTGCCTTTGCATACTGACCATCTTCAACACCTAATGGGGCACCGTGTACCTTGCTGGTTCCCTGATATTGTGACCCAAACCCAATCATCGTCTGCATCATAATCAAACTAGGTTTATTTTCCATTCGCTTCGCTTTTTTCAAAGCTTTTAAAATTGCCTCTGTATCGTTGCCGTCCTGAACAGTGATCACTTGCCAATTTTGCGCTTCGAAGCGTTTTTTTACATCTTCACTAAAGGACTGATCAAGCGGTCCGTCCAAAGTGACACGGTTCGCATCATAGATGACGATCAACTTTCCTAAAGAAAGATGACCAGCCAAAGATGCAGCTTCATAAGTGACCCCTTCCTGCATATCGCCATCACCGCATAACACATATGTATAGTGATCAACGATAGGGAAATTCTCTTTATTGAAGCGCGTTGCCAGGAACTTTTCAGCCATCGCCATACCTACCGCCATAGGAATTCCCTGACCAAGAGGTCCAGAGCTGGCATCTACTCCATCAGTAACATGGATTTCAGGATGACCAGGCGTTTTGGAGCCCCACTGACGAAAGTTTTTGAGATCTTCCATATCTAAAGCATAACCGGAAAGATGCAGTAAAGCATAAAGCAACGCTGAAGCATGTCCGGATGCCAGGACAAAACGATCGCGATTGACCCAGGAAGAATCTTTCGGATTTGCAACGAGCTGTTTTGTGAACAAAGTATATAATGCTGGTGCAGAACCTAAGACCATTCCGGGATGACCAGAATTCGCTTTATTGATCATATCAATCCCTAAAGCTCGAATAGCAGCAATCGACAATTCGGTTGAATTCATCAAACTTACCCCCTAATATATCTTTAAATATCTTCATCAGAAGATAAACATTCCGGCTATATTATACACAATTCGACAGGCATTTTAAACCCTTTTTCGCAAAAATGTAAAAAGTTTGAAAATTTCCTTTCAAAAAAACAGGGATTTTTCTTTTATTTCAATTTATATTGATATATTGAAGTCTTTTGAACTACTTTCAGTCTTTTTAT
Organism: Clostridiales bacterium CHKCI006; assembly: GCA_900018345.1. Lineage (GTDB taxonomy): Bacteria > Bacillota_I > Bacilli_A > Erysipelotrichales > Coprobacillaceae > Fimiplasma > Fimiplasma intestinipullorum. The sequence continues at coordinate 103,969 of FCNA01000098.1, read as the reverse complement.
GCTCCTAAAAGATAACTAAAATAAATTCATTTTTTCACAAAAGTGGGGACTTGACAAGTCTGTAAGGTATGTTATAATGAACATGACCTGGGAGTTTTTTAAATTTCCTACATTTTAGATAAGGGAATCGGATAGATGCAATGGTGTTGAAAACCTGCCTATGAGTAGGGATCCTAAAGTTGTTTTCAAGATTCCCACCTGTTCAAACAGGGGATAATCTATTGCTCCCGGGTCTTATCCAGAAAGGTTGATCATCATGGCAAATATTGATGCAAAGCTGATTGCCAGAATCAATGAGCTGGCACACAAGAAAAAAACAGAAGGCCTAAGCGATGCCGAAACGCATGAACAGCAGGAATTACGTGCACAGTATCTTCAGGCATTCCGCAGCGGCTTCGCTAGTCAGCTTGAACATATTCGCGTCATTGACCCATTGGGAAATGATGTGACTCCAAAGAAAAAAAAGAAAACAGTTAATTAAAAAGCACCGAATGGTGCTTTTTTTATTGGCGTGGATTTACTAGATGAATGGTTGCCAGATCGATCTTGAAGCATTGCTTGGCATCATTGAGGTCCTGGAAAGTCAGGTCATTTAAGACATCGATCAGCTCAAAGGCACTGAATCCTTCAAAATGATAGCGTATAAATAAGTTTGCAATATTCTCCGGTGAGTTAAACATCATGATAAAGTTACCCATCGTTTTTTTGCGGATTCTTTCAAAGTCCGCTTCTTCGAAAGGATAATCAGGCAACTGTTTCACAAGTTCCTTCAGCGCCTGCTCTAGTACATCAGGTTTGGCTGTATCGCCACCTATTTGAATATAAGAATAATCGCGTTCCTGTGTAAAGAACCCGCCAAAGGTATCATTGATCAATCCCTTGCCCAACCATTCATGATATAAGCTGCTGCTTTTTGAGAAGAGCAGATCCATGATGATATTCATCGATAGTTCCCGACGGATGCGAGCGTAAGGTGTTTCAGGCAGATCATTGACCTTGATTGCAAGTGTTAGCTTAGGCATTACTACATCCATTTCGGTCACTGTTTTGGCACTGGCAATCTCATCAGGTTCATTGATCTTCTCTCTCTTGATAGGAACCGGATTAGCAAATATTTTTGCTGCCTGGTTCTTCCGGATCATCTCCATCATTTGTTCAGGCTCAATATGTCCAACGACAAACAGAACCATATTTGAAGGATGATAGAACGTCCGGTAGCAAGTTTCCAGATCTGTAATCTGAGTAGCATTCACCGATTCACAGGTACCTGCGATATCGACAGCCACTGGATGCGAAACATAGAGGTTGCGAATTGCACCAAAATAGTTTTGCCAGTCAGGATCATCATCATACATCTTGATTTCCTGACAAATGATTCCCTTCTCTTTCTCTACGTTCTTTTCAGTCAGATAAATATCCTGTACAAAGTCGAGTAAAAGTTCCGTGCATTCCAGCTCACGTTCCCCCGTAGAGAAAAGGTAAGCCGTGCGGCTTGAAGAAGTAAATGCATTGGTTGCTGCGCCGAGCCGCGAGAAAGCGTCACTGGCATCTCCATCCGGCATTTCAAACATCTTATGTTCAAGAAAATGAGCGACGCCATCAGGTACCTTTACCATCTCTGTTTGTCCTAAAGGTACAAACCGGGTATCGATGCTGCCAAACTTAGTCGCAAAAAGACCATATGTTTTACTAAATCCCTCTTTTTTAAGAAGGTAGACCTCTAAGCCATTAGGCATTTTTTCATGATATAAGCGCTCTTTTAAAGTCGTATAATCAAAGATTTCCATTTTCACCTGCTCCTTCCAGTAAAAAGACTGTATCCAGCTTCATTTTTTTGGCGACACGTACCACATCCTCAGCTTCTACAGCCAGCAGCTTTTCCAAGTAGGCCTCACTGCTCTCTACTTTTCCGGCTAAATCACGATTGTATTTCATATAAATGATGTTGCCAGCCTCATCCTGAGATTTACGCAGACTGTTTTCAAACATTCTTTTGGTAATAGCGAGTTCCTGTGCATTAACATGACCATCCTGAATATCTTTAAGCTCTTTTAAGACGAGCTCTCTGACACGATCTGCCTGATTCCCTTCGATGCCACTGCTTACCAGCACAATGCCATTGAACGCATCGTATGAGCTGGAAATGTAATAACAGAGGCTGTTGGCTTCGCGTACGGTCTTAAACAGGCGTGAATGAGAAAAGCCGCCAAACAAGCCGTTGAAAATAGTCATCGCCGGATGATCTTCACTCAAAAAGTCCGTCTGACAGGTAAATCCTAAATTCAGCTTGGACTGCGTGATGCTCTGTTTCTCAACCACATCCAGCAGCGACGCACGCAAGGATTGGAAAGTATAGCAGGACAAATAGGAACGCTTACGTTTTGAAAAATCAAAGTAGGTCTTAAAAAGCGCAATCTGTTCGTCGCTGAAATGACCGACTGCATAAATGTCAATTGTATCATTAGTAAGACACTGCTGGAAATAAGCATAGAGATCCGCTGCACTGATCGCATCGATATCTTCTAAATAACCGACGCCCGAAATCCCTAAATAATCATTTTCACCCATCAGGGCCATCGTGCGATCCAAGGCATAACTATATTTATCGTCTTTTAGTGCCTGTAAACGTTCTTTTAGTTCTCTTTTCTTTAAATCAACATACGCACTGGCAAAAACGCCATTTTCTAAATAAGGATCGAATAAAATATCATGTAAAAGACTTAACTGTTTTTCAAACAGACCCTCATTTTCGACAAGATACAGATCATCCACAAAGGTAGATGTCAGATGAATGATCTGCGCTTTGCCTTTACTAGAGACATTCGTTGCCATGCTGGCGCCATACAATTGATCTAAAGCAATCGATAACTGCTGCATTCCCGGCAGTTTCGCTGTTCCACCAAGCAGACACATGGCTAGAAGAGAACGCATGGTCGTGGTCTTGCGATCAAGATCCTGCCGCAGTTTGATTGAGATGACTTTCGTTTTAAATTTATCCGTATTGGTCACATGCAGCATGCAGCCATTTAAGGATTGATTAAATTCACTCATAACACACTCTCCTTTATTCACATGCTTTTATTATACTCTTTTTTTCTTACTAATAATATGATTTTAATCAAAAAAGGATCTGACAGTGGCTGACAGATCCCTATTCTTCTTCATATTTTCGAATATAGACTTCACGCGGCTTAGAACCAATCTGAGGTCCAATAACACCATTGGCTTCCAGCTGGTCAATGATCCGAGCAGCCTTATTATAACCTATCCGAAATTGCCGTTGCAGTAAAGAAGCACTCGCTTTCTGACTGGTGATGACAAAATCTCGACACTTTTCATATTCTTCATCCTCTTCTTCATAAGTTGAGGATGACTGACCGGTGTTCAGATCGACAAATTTCTGTTCATATTCGACCTTTTTTTGACTGGAAACAGCATCAACGATCCGCGCGACCTCATCATCAGAGACAAAAGTTCCCTGCACACGCACCGGTGCACTGGCTCCCATGGGTGAAAACAGCATATCCCCTTTTCCCAAAAGTTTTTCTGCTCCGGAAGCATCAAGGATCGTACGAGAGTCGATAGACGAAGACACGGCAAAAGCGATTCTGGAAGGGATGTTGGCTTTAACAACACCGGTAATAACATCCGTTGAAGGACGCTGGGTTGCAACGATCAGATGAATGCCGGCTGCACGGGCCATCTGTGAAATACGCATAATACAATCTTCAACGTCCTTGCTGGCAACCATCATCAAATCAGCCACTTCATCCAGGATCACTACGATAAAAGGCAGGACCTCATGCGGATCATCCTGATGATCCTGATTATACTGATGAACTTTGGTATTGTAACCACTAATGTTCCGTGCATTACTGGCCGCAAAAAGTTCATAGCGACGATCCATTTCTTCAACCACGACGCGCAGCGCTTTGGCAGCCTTCTTAGGATCCGTTATGACAGGTGCTAAAAGATGCGGTATCCCATTATAATTACTTAATTCGACTTTTTTAGGGTCCACCAGCATCAGTTTCACCTGATCAGGTGTTGTGCGCATCAGCAATGAACAGATGATACTATTGACACAGACAGATTTTCCGGATCCGGTTGCTCCTGCAATCAATAAATGGGGCATTTTATCAAGCTCTGCAAAAACAGATAGACCGGTCACATCCTTACCTAAGGGCACCAACAGTGGGCTGTCTTTTTTATTTTCCGGAATATCCTTCAAGACATCAATAAAATGAACGGTAGTGGCTTCTAAATTCGGGATTTCGACCCCCACGGCGGCTTTGCCCGGAATCGGTGCTTCAATACGGATATCCTTGGCTGCCAAGGCCATTTTGATATCATCCTGCAAAGAGGAGATCTTATTGACACGTGTCCCGGTCTCCAGTTTCAGTTCATACTTGGTAATGGAGGGACCGATATAGATTTCACTGACCGAAGCAGATACCCCAAATTCGTGCAGGACCGTCGTCAGACGCTTCGCATTATTTAAAGCAAACTGCTGTACTTCTTTTTTTGATTGAGTCGGTCCGGAAGGACGATCTAACAAAGAGAGCGACGGCAACCGATAAGGCGTTGACTCCTTGTCAGGCACAGGTTCCCTGATCAAAGCAGGTTCTGTATCTTTAACCTGCGTGGTTTCCGGTCTTTCCTGTGTTGGTTCTGGTTCAAGCTTGATGCTCTCTTTTTTGCCTAAAATAATCTCTGGCATTGGTTCTGGCTCTTCTGGTTCAGGATGTGGATCATCAAAACTACGATCTGGAAAAAATAAAGGCTTTTTCTTCTCAAAAATAGCGAGTGGCTTAACTTCCTGAGCTTTTTCTTTTAAAGAGGCAGTTCCTGCTTTCACCCGCCGCTGCATCCATTCAAAATAGGTTTTTCCAAGAATGAGTCCGACTCCGGCAATCCCGATAAAGACAGCTGCAATCATAGAACCCATATAAGCAAACAAAGTGCTTAAAACACTATATACCATGGCACCGACCAAGCCCGCATGACCGGCTTCAGCCTGCATCTGATAGAGCGTCAGAACATCCATACCAACAATGCGATGATCGGCTGGCGCGCTAGCTAATATCATCAAAGCGGCTACCAACAAATAGCAACCTACCTGTTTAGGTCCACCTAGCTGTGGTAGTTTAGCACTAAACAGAACATAACCTGACAATAAAACGAGGATACCATAAAAAAGCCCGGCAAAATTTCCTAATAGATAGATTACGACCCCGTCTATAAAACGACCGACAGTTCCCAGGCGCAGACAGGCCACAATATCTAAAAAGAGAACAAGCATCGAGAATAGACGCATTTGCAGTTCTTCATTTTTATTCTTCTTTTTCGATTTCTTTCTTTTTTTAGCTTTAGCCAACCCCGCTCACCTTCTTTCTTTATCGTCTATTGTATCAGATTTATAGCGAAAAGAAAAGGAACAAAAATGTTCCTTAAACTTCAATAATGACAGGCAGAACAACCGGTTTCTTGCCAGTTTCTTTTAAGATATAACGAATCGTGCGGTCACGAATGGTCATGCGTGTCTCGGTCAGATCATCCATATGCGCTGTTCGTGCCTTTTCAATTTCTTCCTCAGATAAACGGATGATTTCTTTAACAATATAATCCGCATCCTTCAAATAGATAAAGCCGCGTGTCTGAACATCGGTCAAAGTCAGGATCTGCTTTGTTTTCTGATCAACGGTCATGCCGATAATGACGACCCCGTCGTTGGACAGTTGAATACGATCATCGATCACTTTCGTACCCACGTCCCCTACACCGATGCCATCGATCATCACGCTTTCGACCGCCACCTGTTCAAAACCAGGCAGACGTTCACCATTTTCAAAAGTGATCTTTTCACCATTGTCTAAAAGCAGGATATGATCATCGTCGATTCCCATGCTTTTAGCGACATTGGCATTCGCTACAAAATGTTGATACTCCCCTTTGATAGGAACGTAGTATTTAGGATTAAAGGTCTGGATATAGACCTTGATATCCTCAATCGAAGCATGCATCGAATACAGATCTTTGTTTTTCAATAAATGGATATTAGCATTCGTGCGATAGAGCTCGTTCTGAGCACGATTGGCAATCTTCTCCGTACCTGGTAATACCGGTGAAGCCACAATGATCGTATCAGTCGGTTTTAGCTTCAGTGAAGCATCACCACCATCAATGATATCGCAAAGATCGTGATAAATGTTATGGCTGGTTCCTGTAACTAGAACAACAAGCGAATCGTCGTAGGCAGGATCACCGACCATGGCTTTGGTTCCTAAGTTTTCGGCTGGTATCTCCAGGACAGGTTTTGGTAAATGCTGACTGATACGGAATAAAGCATTGGTATTGTCATGTTTATTGCGTCCATAGAGCACTAAACGACGCTGATACTTGCGCGTCAGTTCGATGATCTCGCGAATCCTGAAAATATTCTGTGCATAGGCTGAAATGATAATTCTGCCTTGGGCATCTTCAAAGATGGGTTCAATCTTACTTGTCAATTTGTGATTAGGCGAAGTGTAACCATCCTTGGATGCATAAGAAGATTCTACAAAAAGAGCCAGTACGCCAGACTTACCAATGTCCATCATCTTTTGCAGATTGGAGCGGAAGCCTTCTGGTGCACCAAAGTCAATGATCGATTCACCCGTATAAACCAGCGCTCCCTGGGTCGTATGAATCGCTACCCCAACGCTTCCAGGAATGGAATGGGTCAAAGGGAAAAAGGAAACCGGAACCCCATCAATCTCGATATCGGCATCTCGTTTCACGCGGTGCAGATCCAGTTGAATATGGGTATGATTATGATTATTATGCTGTTCGATCATATCCTCAATCAGATTGGCTGTCAGGTTAGGTGCATAGACCGGAGCCTTGACTTCTTCCAGGATATAACCTAGTGCCTGCATGACATCATCGTGTCCATGGGTAATAATAATGGCTGAAATACGCGCTTTATTATCTTTTAAATAGTCAAAATTTGGAATAATAATATCTACCCCCAGCTTATCCTGCTCAGGGAATTTGAAGCCTGTATCAATGACAAAGATCTTATCATTGATTTCGAAGACGTACATGCTTTTCCCATTTTCCGCCTGTCCGCCCAGAGCCACAAATTTGATTTTGTCTTCCATTATGTCACCTCTTCTTCATATTTTAATTATCATTTCTTATTATACACTAAATACCCTGTCATTTCCATCAATTCAGCAAAATAGAGCTGTAAAACAGCTCTAATCATCATCAACGGAAAGAACAGCCATAAAGGCTTCCTGTGGAATTTCCACACTGCCGACCGCCTTCATGCGTTTTTTTCCTTCTTTTTGTTTCTCTAACAGCTTCTTCTTTCGGGAGATATCACCGCCATAACACTTAGCCAGAACGTTTTTACGCATCGCCTTGATATTGGTTCGGGCAATGATCTTTCCGCCAATCGCCGCCTGCACAGGCACTTCGAAAAGCTGTCTAGGTATCAGATCTTTTAATTTCTCACAGATCAGTCTGCCGCGCTGGTAAGCAAAGTCCTTATGGACAATACTAGAAAGCGCATCGACAATCTCTCCATTTAATAAGATATCCATCTTGACGAGCTGACTGGTCTTATACCCGGACAACTCATAGTCAAAGGAAGCATAGCCTTTGGTCACTGATTTTAATTTATCAAAGAAATCATACACGATCTCGGCTAAAGGAATCTCATAAATGACATTGACACGTGTATCGTCAATGTATTCGATATTGATATAATCCCCTCTTTTATTTTGGCACAGTTCCATAATGGCACCGATATAATCCTGCGGCGTCATAATGCTGGCCTTGACATAAGGTTCTTCAATATGTTCCAGCACTTGAGCAGAAGGTAATTTTGCCGGATTATCTACCTCAACCATCGTTCGGTCAGTCAAATAGGCATGATACACGACCGAAGGCGCTGTCGCGATCAAATCTAGATTAAATTCACGTTCGAGTCGCTCCTGAATGACATCCATATGCAAGAGACCTAAAAAGCCGCAACGGAAACCAAAACCGAGCGCCTGAGACGTTTCTGCTTCAAACTGCAGACTTGAATCGCTCAGCTGAATCTTTTCTAAGGCTTCACGCAAATCTCCATAGCGGGCATTATCGACCGGATACAGACCACAAAAGACCATCGGATTCAAACGGCGATACCCAGGCAACGCCTGATCGGAAGGATTTTCTTCGGTCGTAATGGTATCCCCGACATGGACATCCTGGATCGATTTGATAGATGCTGAGATCCAGCCTACCTCACCACAGTGAAGAATGTCTTTCTTTACTTCTTTAGGGGTATGTACACCAACTTCCAACACTTCATAGTCAGCGCCACTGGCCATGAAATGAATATGATCGCCTACACGAATGCTGCCTTCCATGATACGAACCAATACGATGACACCGCGATATGAATCATAATAGGAATCAAAGATCAGCGCCTGCGTCGGATGATCACTACGTCCTGAAGGTGCTGGCACTCTTTCAACGATCTGTTCGAGGACCTGCTCAATGTTCAGTCCGCTTTTAGCTGAAATCAGCGGTGCATCGTCCGCTGGAAGACCGATCACATCTTCAATTTCCTGTTTGACTAGATCCGGTTGCGCACTAGGCAAATCAATTTTATTGATGACCGGAATGATCTCAAGGTTATTATCCAGGGCCAGAAAGACGTTTGCCAGCGTCTGCGCTTCCACGCCCTGAGCCGCATCAACAACGAGCACTGCGCCTTCACAGGCTGCCAAAGAACGTGAAACTTCATAGGTGAAGTCGACATGACCCGGTGTATCGATCAAATGCAAAAGATAGATCTCACCATCCTTTGCCTGGTAATGCAATTGGACGGCATTCAGCTTGATCGTAATCCCTCTCTCTCTTTCCAGATCCATAGAATCGAGCAGCTGGTCTTTCATCTCACGATTTGAAACCGCTCCTGTTAACTGTAAGATACGATCCGCCAGGGTTGATTTTCCATGGTCAATATGGGCAATAATAGAAAAATTTCGAATTTTTGTCTGATCAAAGTCCATCTTTTTTCACCTGCTTTCTGCTTGATTATAACAAATTCTAATCCAATTAACAACTAAAAGATGAAAGCTTGGTTTAACCGCTGAGAAATTGTTCATACTATAGCTGGTGATGAATATGCAGCAAAAAAAGCAAGCTTCCCTGTCTTATCTTATTTTATTTCTGATTGCGAGTAACTTTTATATAAACCGAATTCTTGCCCGCTTCGTTTTTCAATCGGCAGGCAAATGGGGCTGGATCGCCATGACACTGGTTGCCATCCTGCTCATACCCGTCGGTTTTCTCATTTACTTTCTAGCCCAACCGGTCCATTTAAAAAAGTGGAAAGAGAGTTATCGAAACAGCCGGCTGATTCGCATTTTCCTAAGAATTGCCACCTTGACAAGTACGTTTTTATGCTTAGTTTTTACGATGACCCTAACGAATGCCAGCTGGTTAGAAAAAACACCCTATTTTTTATTCGTTCTTCCCTTTTTTGCTATTATATTCTATGTTCTTAAACACGGCATACCTACCTTTCTTAATCTGGCTACCATCAGTATCTATCCTATCGCTATCCAGTATTTGATCTTTGTGTTGGCCAAACATAAAACATTTGATTTCTATGCACTGATTCCTTTTAGTGGACAGAACATCAGCCAGCCGCTGATGCTGGGGATAGCATGCCTGGCTATGCTGCTTGAGCCATTCTGGCTGCTTTTTTATCTTGATGAAAACAGTCAGCCCATCAAAAAAGGATCTTTTATTTGCGTTTTTACGATATTGCTTCTGACTCTGATCTATGATGCGCTGATCGTCACCGGTCAATTCGGACTACTGGTTTCAAAAATTCCCTTTGTGTACTATGAGAGCTGGCGAGCTATCAATTTTGGTCAGTATATTGTTTACCTAGATATCTTTGCTTTCTTCTATTGGATCACCAGTGCCTTTTGTCGAATCACATTAGGTGTATTCCTATGGCATCAAAGTTGGCCAAAAGCTTCGCTCAAGAAGTCCCTGATCTTTTTGATTGTATTATATCTCACCTTGATCTATACACTCAATCATGTCATGCTCTATGCTTCCATTCGCTTTGCTTTGCTACTTATTAGTTTGATCAGTCTTATTTTAGCCATCGGCTTCAATAGTGTTGCACTCGTGAGGAGGAATCGGAAATGAACATTGTCAAAGAACTCAAAGAACGCTATGAAAAAAACAGTGATGTCAAATATAAGCATCTTGACATGACCCGTCCGCTGGATCTGTTTTTTGCAGAAGGACTCGTTCACACACGAGATATCGAGAATTTTATTATCGGAACCCTTGAGTCTATCGTCAGGCATCATGAAGATCTGCTGACAAGTCACCTGTTACAGATTGAAGCGCTGGAACTTGATTTTCAGCTGATCGATCAGCGTTTATTCAGTGGGATGCTGATCATTATAGATGCCCGTAAGATCTATGCACTTAATCTGATTTCACAGCCTGCCCGTAATCCTGAACAGTCCAATATTGACATTACGATTTCCGGACCCCGCGACAGTTTTGTCGAAAACATACAGATCAATACAGCGCTGATCCGTAAACGTCTGAAAAGTGATTCACTCAAATACGAAACTTTTACAGTCGGACGACGATCACAAACCATGGTTGGGTTATTTTACATCGATGACATCATCAACATGGATCTCATTGATGATATTCGCCGCAAGATCCAATCAATCGAAACCGATGCCATCATTTCAGCTAGTCAATTCCGTTCTTTTCTTTATGAAGATGAAAAGACTGCACTGCCTTTAGCGACCTATACGCAGCGTCCGGACTATTGCGTTTCCAGCCTGCTTGCCGGAAAATTTGTCATTTTACTGGATAATTTTAATAATGCAACCGTGGCTCCTGTGACCCTGCCCTTTTTTACTGATTTTTCCGATGATGTCAACGACCACTATCTGACCACCGTTCTCAATCGTCTGATTTACTTTGTATCATTAGGAATCTCGCTCTATTTAATGGCTTTTGTACTGGCTTTATATTCCTATAGTCCTGATCAGCTGCCAATCATCCTGTTGGCAAATATGATCTCGATGCGTAAAGGGGTGATCCTGCCGGTACCGCTCGAAATTATCTTCGCAACATTTTTATTTGAGCTCTTCCGTATTGCAGGGACGCGGCTGCCAGCCGGAATCAGTTCAACCCTGCTTGTCATTGGAGGGGTCCTGCTAGGTTCAATTACGATTGTCGCCGGTCTGATCAGTTATGATATCATGTTTCTAACAGCGTTAAGCATCATTTGTAACTACTCCATTTCAAACAACATTTCTTTAAACAATATGGTTACTTTTCTAAAGCTGCTGGTCTTTTTGCTTTGTCTGGCCTTTGGTGCCTATGGATTCATCCTTTCTGTGATCTGGATTACTGCCTATTTCTGTACAAAGCACAGTTTTCAGCAGCCTTTCATGAGCCCTTTGGCGCCACTCCATTTAAAAGACCTGCCTAAGATGTTTTTAGGACGTAATTTCACGCCTAAAAGTCATCGTCCAGAAGCGATGCAGACAAAGGATGTGCGCAACCGATGAAAAAATGGTTCATTATAGCGCTGACCATGGCGCTTTGGCTGACAGGATGTCAGGATCAAAAAGACTTGCTGAATCTTTTATTTCCGACAACCGTCGTGATTGATTATAGCGATAACCGGTATCATCTCGCCTTTCAGATTCATAATTTCAACTCGATATCTCGCGGCGAATTAGAATCCGGACAGTCTCGAGACAGTATTCTCATCGTCCAGGGAGAGGGAAAAACCATCGAAGAAGCCATCGGTCAAATTGAAAGTGAGCAACGCAGTGCACTGAGTCTTTCCCATATCCGTTCTTTGATCATCCAGTCGGGAATGCTTGAGCAAAGCCGAATCCAGGATCTGATCAACTATCTCACGTATAATATGGAATTAAGGATGGATACGTCCCTTTATTACAGTGAGGATGATCCGAGCGAACTGCTGAGTGTGTCCTATCAGATTGGTAAAAGTGCCATTTATACCCTCAGCAACAGTCCTGAGTTCAAGGATATCAGTATGGAAAACCAGACCATCAACCTTTTAGAATTTGCGAAAGGACTCTCTGATCGTGAGATCACCTTAAGTATTCCTATCTTGAAGGTGGATACCAATCGAAATCAATACATCGGCAGTGAAGGTGAGCAAGAACAAAAAGTCTATCTAGTCAGTGAATGTCTTTTTCTAGATGGAAAAGGCAATTATACCCGTTTAGCCATTGATCGATTAGAAGGCCGTTCATGGGTCCATTCTCATTTTAATGATGTCGACGTCAGTTATTTGTTGGGTGATGAAGTCATCAACTTTGACAGTTACCGGGTAACCAGCTGGATCACGTACAATCCTAAAGATGGTTGTTATCATTTAAAGGGAAAGGTCCGATTGACGATCACGCGGGCAGGTACGAATACCAGTTTGGAGGATCTTAAGCAACTGGCTGAAGAACTGATCAAAAGCCAGGTAAGCGAAACTTACCTGGCCGGTCTTGAGGCAGGTGTAGATGTCTATAATCTGACCTACCATTCTCTTATCAAAGAAGCGGATCCTGTCCCTTTGACTGCCGAGAATTTCATCAACGAATTAGACGTCAATCTCGTCATCAAAGGCGCTTATGTCGAAGTCCAGTAATCAGTCTTCTTTATCATGATTCTGTTTGATGAACGCCTCAATTCGTTCATCACTGTAAGAGAGCAGCTTCCCTAAAGCTGTGGCAATCTCATGGCGATGTTGGTCATAGGTGCCTGCCGCCTGGCAGGCCCTTTTTTTGGCCTTTAATGCCAGATAACTTTCAAGATCCTCATCATGCAGATAGAGGATGACTACGTAATGATGGTAACTAGTGGACTTCGCAAATAAATCGGTCGTCAGCATTTCCTCTTCGACATACATTTTCGTATCATATTTTTGACAGGTAATTCTGGCATAGGCAATATCATCTAAAAAAAGCTGATAATCCGTTGTCGCATGGGAAAATGCAATCCGTTTGACACCTGCATGAACAACCTCACTAAACGCATCAATTACCCCACAACGAAAAGAATATGTATCTATCTTCCTAGTCATGATCCTTTCATCTCCTTTGCAATTCGTATCAGAAACTGAGTCAAACAACGTTGAATGCGCATTGTATTGTACCGTGCCTGTTTAAGACAGGGTAATTTCTCCTGGTAGGTATTGATCCCGAACTGCGCTTCCATACAAAAATATTCTCCCATCATATCCGGTTGTAAAAACAAGTGAAGGTGATTGGGGGCTGAAGAAACGAGCTTAGCGGCGATGCGTGTATCCTGGCACCAGTCATCTAAAAAGTCAATGTTCGGTTCGCATTGCAATCTGAATTCAGGCACTGCTGCCAGGTCAACATCTTCCAGAGCGCTTAAAGGACTCAAACGGTCACCCAGGATAGCCATCAATGCCTGCTCCATCGGGGCAAAAGAAGTATTGGCTTCCTGCCAAAATCTGGCTCGTGTCGCTAAACGTAAACGTACGTAGCCCTCTTGCGCATAAAGCGCCAGGGTCACCTCTTGCTGACTAGCCAGCAGATCCGCAAGTTCATCCTGAAGTTGGCTCTCGCCAGTGGTCAACACAACATATTCCTTAGTATAAAGCCGAGTCATACAATAGGATTCTAAGAGAGGTCTGAGACTGTGGTTCATCACATAACGCATCTCGCGCGGTGGCCCTGGTAAATTTGCAATCATTCGCTTCCCTTTTTTGATCAGGCAGCCATTTGCAGTCCCTACATCATTCTCCAAAATAATGGCTTCACGCGGGAAATAAGCCTGCTGGTAATTGGACCGAGCAATCGGACCACCCTGCATTAAGAAGCTTAGCTTAGCATGTATTTTTTTGGCTTCATCTTCACGAAAAAACAGCGGACAGCCTAAATACTGAGAGCAGATCTGCTTAGTCAGATCATCGTTTGTCGGTCCCAGCCCACCCGTCGTAATGACCAGGTCAGCCTGTCTGGCAAAAGCTTCCTGTAAGGCTTGTTTCAAACGTTCTGGATTATCTCCGACAGTGACTTGATGATAAACATTAAACCCTAACTCCTTACACATCTGCATCAATTCAACGGCATTAGTGTTCACGATCTCACCTAATAACAGCTCAGTTCCTACACTAATGATTTCAACATTCATTTTATCACATCCCTACTTTTCTAATAAATACGTACATTCGATTCCTCCAACGAACAGTCCCATTCCTAATACCTGATGACATAACGAAAGAGAGAAAAAAGGAATATCCTTCAACATCAACCATAATGATCCAAGCATAATACCCAACATAAAACAATATGTCAATGTCGCATAATGTGAGATCAAAAAAGCTACGACCTTACTGAAACTCAACATTCCTAGCCCTAACCCTAAGCCAAAAGGCAGCAGCCAGCTAAACGCATCCGTCAAAATGAGCCAGTTTGGCTGGTAGATTCCGCTCAGTACATGACGGCAGGCACTTACCAGACCATCATAATAGCCCAAGGTAATCAGAATCAGCGAACCGGAAACGCCCGGAATCAGCATGCTCAAAGAAAGAAAGAAGCCAAGGATAAAAAGAATCAGCCACGGTCCATCAGCCTGCTGAGGAGTTTGAGCTGATAAAGAGGACATTCCCAAGGTCAACAACACACCTAAGAAAAAGAAGATGGCATGTTTGATATTGACTCTTTTCAATTGAATCTTTGTCACTATGGCCGGCAATCCACCCAATACCATTCCCCCAAATAATAATATCGTTAAATAAGGGAAGCGCGTTAAGGTTTTTTCAACAAGAAAAGTCACACCCGCCAACCCCAAAAGACCACCTAACAGGTATGGCCATAAGCACTTCAAACTTTCTAATGGTCTTCGGACACAAAGACATAACGCTTCAATCAAGGTCTCATAAACATCAAGGGCTATTGCCATGGTGCCACCGCTAATTCCTGGCAGAAGATTCGCAGCACCAATCAATAACCCTTTAAAAACATTTCGAAAACATCCCATTGAACCACCCCATTCCTATAAATATGGGCAATGGGGGCATTTAGAACTAATCTACAATTCAAAGATACGACTATCCTGTGGTCCTGACTGATGAATCAATTCTTCATAGAACAAAGCTGTCGCAACCTGAAGATGCGGTACCCAGAGGGTGATAGGCAAATATATAGCTAAAGCCAACTGTACAGCTAATCCGAAGGCTGTTGTCGCCGGGACGAGCAATGAAGCAAAATTGATCATGATCAGATAGATGAGATAGCGAGGAATATAGATCAGCTGTAAAAAAAGCAAGTCCCTTTTATGACCTTTCATCATCTTCCAGCTTTTCATCATGGCCTCATTCCAGGAAACATCATAACGTTCGATCAAATAAGGCACCATCGCTAGTCCATAGGACAAAATAGCCGAAATGACAGATGAGACCAGCATCGAAAGCATGACTTGCCAGGACTCAGCCAAAAAGCTATTATCCAGCATGTACGTTAGATTTTCCAGTCCGTCCACCACAATTAAACGTACCCAGCTTAAAAAATCACCGACACTGATACCACTTTGACTGGCCAAATATAAAATCGTCGGAATGACTAAAAGAAAGCTGATCACATTTAAAGACACCTTACGCATGATGTAAGCCGGGAAAAGACGAACAAATTCGAATATGCCTACAAAAGCATCTTTTAAGCGGATATCTTGTTCTCGATGATCAATCAGCTTTAAGCTCGTGACCACATACGCATGCGTAATCGTCACACTGAGCACTCCCAGCAATAAAACCAGCAGTCCATCCGGTATATAACGGATCAAAAGTAATAAAAGTTCGATAATCAAGTATATATTGAAAATACGACCGAGCTGATGCCAGACGATTTGATCTGCCTTTCTAGATATACGATAGATATTCAAGCGATTCACCTGCCTTCAATATAGAAACAATATAGCACAAAATAACCATTCAGGCAAGCTTAGAAAAAAAGACCCGGTTTTACCGAGTCTAAAAAGGCTTAATGGTCGATCTCTTTTTTCGCTAGCTCACTGGCTAATCCTGTATAAGAAGCTGGTGTCATTTCAACAAGTGTCTGATGATCCTGACTTGACAGCATATCTAACTGATCAGCAAATGCCAGAATATCCTCACGTGAAATGTTTTTACCTCTTGTCAGCGACTTTAAGATATCGTAAGCATCCGGAACGCCATATTTACGAAGCATCGTCTGAATAGGCTCCGCTAAAACTTCCCATTTTTCATTCAAATCGCTGGCCAGTTTTTCTTTGTTGACAACGCATTTAGCTAAACCGTTGAGGGTCTCATTCATCGCCTGTAAAGAATAGCCGAACGCTAAGCCAAGATTACGCTGGCTGGATGAGTCAGAGAGATCACGCTGCATACGTGAACGTGGAAGCTTGTTGGAAAGCGCAACACAAATATGGTTAGACAGGTCCACATTCGCTTCACTGTTCTCAAAGCGGATCGGATTGACCTTATGCGGCATGGTACTGCTGCCGACTTCTCCCTTCACAGGAATCTGTTTGAAATATTCCATCGAGATATAAAGCCACATATCCACATCAAAATCAACCAGAACATTATTGAAATGACGAATACCATCCAAAATATGACAAGTATAATCATGACTTTCAATCTGGGTTGTCAAAGGATTGAAGGCTAAATGCAAATAATCCTCCACAAAGCGTTTTGCCAGAGCTGGCCAGTCCTCGTTTGGAAAAGCGGTCAGAATCGCACTGTAGTTTCCTGTAGCCCCATTGAATTTGGCCTTGATCTGAATGTTTTCGATATTCTCAATACTGGACTGAAAACGATAAGCATACACTTTAAATTCCTTACCAATGGTGGTTGGTGTTGCCGGCTGACCATGCGTATGGGCCAACATCGCATCATCCTGATGTTCAACAGCCCATTTTTCCATCGTTGCAGCCACTTCTTTTGCCTTAGGCAACCAGACCTTAGCTAAGCCATCGCGCAGCATGCAGCCATAAGAAGTATTGTTGATATCCTCTGAAGTACATCCAATATGCACAAAACTAATGAGATCTTTATAGCCCAGCTCTTCAAGACGGCCATCGATGTAATACTCAACTGCCTTCACATCATGGCGTGTCGTCGCTTCGATTTCTTTGATGCGTTGAAAAGCAGCCTCATCAAACTGAATATCAATCGCTTCAATCTCGGCTAAACGATCATGATAATTCGTTAAGATAGGATGTTCAATATTTTCAATTAAAAACTTCAGCCACTGAATTTCGACATGTACACGATAACGAACCAGTGCATATTCTGAAAAATAAGGTCCCAGCGCTGCCTGGATGGCCGAATAACGACCATCCAAAGGGCAAAGCGCCATACTTTCAAATTCAAGCTTATTCATCTATTTACCACCTTTAAAATAATTTACACCTGCTTCAAAAAGTTTCTGATCCATCGCACCATAGATATTTTTATAGCGATGTTCACCCTGACGTTCACTATGTCCCATCTTACCGATGATCCGTCCGTCTGCGGAGATCAGTCCCTCTATAGCATACATCGATCCATTTGGATTATATGGAGAGCACATGGTCGGCTGGCCATCTGGATCAACGTATTGCGTCATGACCTGACCATTTTTGAAGAGCTCTTCAATTTTTTCTTTTGGTGCAATGAAGCGTCCTTCCCCATGGGAAATTGGAATCACATGCAGATCTCCTACATTGACATTTGCCAGCCATGGGGATTTGACAGAGGCGATCCGTGTAGTGACCATCGAAGAAAGATGGCGACCGATTGTATTAAAAGTCAGCGTTGCATCATTGGCATCCAGATCACGAATCCCACCATAAGGCAGGAGTCCTAACTTAATCAGGGCCTGGAATCCATTACAAATACCGATCATCAAGCCATCGCGATGATGAAGCAGATCATGAATGGCCTCCTTCAATTCCTGATTACGTAAAACGGTTGCAATAAATTTACCGGAACCTTCTGGTTCATCACCGGCACTAAAACCTCCTGGCAGCATCACGATCTGAGAACGTTCAATTGCCGCTTTCAGCTCCTGGATAGAGCGTTCGATATCTCCTTCACGCTTATTGCGGATCAAAACTAGCTCCACGCTGGCACCTGCTTTTTCAAAAGCACGTTTAGAGTCATATTCACAGTTTGTTCCTGGGAAAACTGGAATAGTGACATGTGGAACGTCTACACGTACTTTTGCATATCTGGCAGGGCGGACATCTGTATCTTGGATCATGATGTCTGAAGTTGGCGCTTCAATATGCGTTGGGAAGACTGTTTCCAATGGTGCTTCATACCAGTTTCTAACTTCTGAAAGCGATACAGACTGATCGTCATAACGCAGTTCCTTCAGATTGGTCGTATATCCTACCAGACGTATGTCACCCGGCAGCATCATTTCCGGTTGATCAGCAAGTTCAGCGACAATATTGCCATAATTCATCATCGCGAGATCATCCAAGGACAGATTACTGTCGAAATCAAATCCGATCTCATTACCCATAGCCATTTTACTGATGGCTTCAACAAGACCGCCATGTTTAACTGTATAGGCTGCCACAATACGCCCTTCCTTCATCCACTGATGAATGCGTCGATATTGCATCTTAGCATGCTCATAATTGAACAGACCGAATTCATCTTTTCCAATCATAAATTCAACAACCTGATGCCCTGTTTCTTTAAATTCAGGCGTCATGATGTCATCGACTTCAGCTGTCGTAATGGCAAAGCTGATCAATGTTGGCGGAACAGATAGATCCATAAAGGTACCGGACATGCTGTCTTTACCGCCGATCGAAGGTAAACCTAAAGCCTTCTGTGCACGATAAGCACCTAAAAGAGCTGCCATCGGTTTGCCCCACTTCTGCGGATCATTAAGTAATTTTTCGAAGTACTCCTGGAAACTGAAACGGATGCGAGCATAATCGCCACCCATGGCCACAATTTTAGCAACGGATTCCATCACAGCATAGCTTGCGCCATGGTATGGTGACCAGGCTGCAATTTTCGGATGATATCCATAGGCCATCAGAGAAGCAGTCGTTGTTTCCTTGCCCAAAACTGGAATCAGAGCCGCCATTCCTTCGGTTTCCGTACCATAGGTCTTCCCACCAAATGGGGAAAGGACGGTTGCATTACCAATAGAAGAGTCAAAACGTTCAACCAGACCTTTCTGAGAACATACCAGAAGATCTTCCATTGTCTCTTTCACTAAAGATTCAAACGATGCAGATGTTTCTTTCTGGAATGGACTATGTGTAAAATCAGGCAGATCGATATGAACCTGCTGATAACGTTTTGCACCGGCTGCATCGAGGAACGGACGACTTAAATTAACAATCGTTTGCCCCTGATGCACCATGACTAAGCGATTCGTATCTGTAACCGTTGCCACCTGGACAACTTCTAAGTTTTCATCAAAGCACGCCTGCTGGATAAAGGCGAAATCTTTAGGATCGATGACGATGGCCATTCTCTCCTGAGATTCCGAGATAGCCAGTTCCGTTCCAGTCAAGCCTTCATATTTCTTTAAAACATGATCTAGTGTGATATCCAGACCGGGTGCCAATTCACCGACAGCGACACAGACCCCACCGGCACCAAAGTCATTGCAGCGAATGATCTTTTTGGATACTTCAGGATTTCGGAACAGACGCTGGATCTTTCTTTCTTCGACCGGATTTCCTTTCTGGACTTCCGCACCAGCGGTCTCGATCGAAGTGATGGTATGAGATTTAGACGAGCCTGTTGCCCCACCGATTCCATCGCGACCTGTCCGACCACCGATAAGAAGGACAATGTTGCCTGGTTGAGGAATAGAACGGATGACCTGCTCCTTTGGTGCTGCCGCAACGACTGCACCGACTTCCATTCGTTTCGCAACATAACCCTCATCGTAAATTTCGTGAACATATCCGGTAGTCAAACCAATCTGGTTACCATAACTGGAGAACCCATGTGCGGCTTCTGTCGTGATCTTACGCTGTGGTAACTTACCCTGCAGGGTATCTTCCAGACTGGCGCGTGGATCACCGGCACCGGTAATTCGCATGGACTGATAGACATAAGCACGTCCAGACAATGGGTCACGGATGGCTCCGCCTAAGCATGTTGCAGCCCCACCAAACGGTTCGATTTCGGTTGGATGGTTATGCGTTTCATTTTTAAACATCAACAGCCATTTTTCTGGACCGGTAGAGGTCTGAATCGTGATTTCAATGCTGCAGGCATTGATTTCCTCTGACACCTCTTCATCGTCCAGTAAGCCCTGTCGACGCAGTTCTTTAGCCGCAATCGTCGCCAGATCCATCAGCGTCATCGGACGATCGGTCTCGATACCATAAACAGCATGACGGCTGGCTTTATACGCATCGATGTCTTCTTCAAGAATGGTCTTAAAATCGCCTTCTCCAATCTCTAAGTCAGTAATGACCGTTGAAAAAGTCGTATGACGGCAATGATCAGACCAGTAGGTATCTAAAACTTTGATTTCTGTCTCAGTCGGATCGCGCCCTTCATCTCTGAAATAGGTCTGCGTGACTTTGAGATCATCCAGATTCATGGCAAGCCCCTGTGCATCCAGATAATGAGACAATGCTTCATCATCCCATCCGATAAATCCTTCCACTGTTGGAACCGGCAATACTTCGACCGCCTGGCTCGCCAGGTCACGCGGTTTATCCAGACTGGCCTGGCGTGAATCGACCGGATTGATCAGATAATGCGCAACCTGATCAAATTCTTCTGCCGTCAGTTGCCCATCCATCACGATCAGTCTGGCACAGCGAACCGTCACATCTTTATTGCCAGATAAGATCTGAATACACTGTTCCGTAGAATCTGCACGCTGATCATACTGACCGGGTAAATATTCAATTGCAAGGACCTGACGATCCCGGAAAGGATATTCCTCACGATAGACATCATCAACCATTGGTTCTGAGAAAATGGTCGGAATCGCTGCTTCCAGGATTTCTGGACTGACACCCTGGACATCATAGCGATTGATAACCGCTACGGATTGTAATTGCGTAAGCTTCAGTTCCGTTTTCAGATCATTAAGGATTTCCTTTGCCTCCACCGCATTTTCAGGTCGTTTTTCCACATAAATACGATATACTTCTTTCATTACGGTCTCCTTCTATATTAAACCAATATCATGTCGATAATATTTTCCTTCAAAATCAATGACTTCAGCCGCCTGATAAACTTTGGCACGCGCTTCTTCCAAATCTTTACCATAAGCACAGATATTCAAAACGCGTCCTCCATTGGTCTGAAGTTCATCCTCCACTTTCTTCGTGCCGGCGTGAAAAACAATCACATCCTGCACTCGCTCAAGGTCGCTGATCGTTAGCCCCTTCGGATAACTGCCAGGATAACCGCTGCTTGCCAGAACCAGACAGGCCACCGTCTCCTCTTTCCATTTCAGCGTGATCTGATCCAGTGTTCGTTTAGCACAGGCAACCATGACTTCACATAGATCCGTATCTAAGCGAAGCAGAATGGATTGGGTCTCCGGATCACCAAAGCGCACATTGAATTCCAGCACTTTAGGTTCATTCTGACGATCGATCATCAAGCCAATGAAAACAACGCCCCGGTAATCAAGACCATCTTCCTGCAGTCCTTTGAGGAATGGCTGAAGGATCTTTGTTTCTAATTTCTGTTCGATTCCTTCTGGTAAAAATGGATTAGGTGAGACACTGCCCATGCCTCCTGTATTCGGTCCCTGGTTACCATCATAGATCTGTTTATGATCCTTGGCGCTAACCATCGGTAAGATCGTCTTGCCGTCGACAAAACAGAGCAAGGAGCATTCAAACCCCTCTAAAAATTCTTCCAGGACAACCTTACGTCCGGCGCCGTCCATGATACCGTCAACCATCATTTCTTTCAAAGCGGTCTTAGCCTGGGAAGCATCTTCACAGATGACAACTCCTTTTCCGGCAGCCAATCCATCTGCTTTGACGACTACAGGGTAATCAAAATGTTCCAATGCATTTAAGGCTTCCTGATAATCGTTCACTTCTTCATAACGAGCCGTTGGGATGTGATGTTTAGCCATAAAGTGCTTCGAAAAGGCTTTGCTTCCCTCCAGCTTGGCGGCCTGCTGACGAGGGCCAAAAACCATATGCCCATGATCTTCCAGAAGATCAGCCAGCCCCATACATAGAGGTACTTCCGGTCCAATGACCGTTAGATCGATTTTCTTTTGTTCAACAAACTTCAAGATACCGTCAAGATCTTCAACGGAACCTTCGACAAGCGTCGCAATCTCTGCCATGCCTGGATTTCCAGGCATGGCAAAGAGCTGATCAACTTGAGGACTTGAAGAGAGTTTGTAAGCGATCGCGTGTTCACGACCTCCACTGCCAATTACTAATACTTTCATAGGCCCTCCTAATGTCTAAAGTGTCTGTATCCGCTAAATACCATCGGGATGTGCTTTTCATTACATAAATCAATGGAATCCTGATCACGAATGCTTCCACCTGGTTGGATGATTGCCGCGATACCGGCTTTGCTGGCAACCTCAACACAGTCGTTGAATGGGAAGAAAGCATCGCTGGCCAGCACTGCGCCATTGAAATCTTTATCAGGATTATTGTGAATGGCGTTCTCTAAGGCCCATACACGGGAAGTCTGGCCACCACCAATAGCTAAAGTGACACCATTTTTCACGATGCAGATCGCGTTTGATTTAACATACTTAACGACCTTCATGCCAAATTCCATATCTGCAATCTGTTCAGCTGTAGGTTTGTCTTCTGTGACAACCTGCATCTCTTTGAACATCTTCGTATTGATATCCTGAACCAGCGCTTTGCCTTCCAGATATTTGATATCATATTTTGCTTCACGCGTATTTAAATGTTTCAATTTCAGCACACGCAGATTTTTCTTTTTACGCAGCACTTCCAAAGCATCTTCGTCATAATCAGGTGCAGCAACGATCTCCAGGAAGATCTTCTTCATTTCCAGCGCGGTCGCTTTATCGATCTTATAGTTAACCGCCACAATTCCGCCAAAGATCGACTGTGGATCGGCTTCATAAGCCTTCATATAAGATTCATAACCTGTTTTGCCGATTGCAACACCGCAAGGTGTAGAATGCTTGATCGCTGCTGTTACGATCTGATCGCCAAATTCACGTACCACCGCAATTGCACCGTACAGGTCATTCACGTTATTGAAAGAAATTTCTTTACCGTTCAACTGCTCATAATCTAATAAAGAATTCTGCACATAGCTATCCACATAGGCATTAGCGCGCTGCTGTGAGTTTTCACCGTAGCGTAAGTGTTCTGTTTTCTTTAAAGAGAGATTTAAGATATCAGGGAAATCTTCTCCAACAACATCTGCGAAATAGCGTGAGATCATCGCATCATAAGCACCTGTCATACTGAATGCCTTATAAGCTAAACGTAAACGGAAAGACTCATCATCCTGCAGTTCCTTTAAGGCTTCCAAGACGGATGTATAATCCTGTGGATCTGTAACGATCAGGACATCGCGATAGTTTTTGGCTGCACTGCGAATCATGGATGGACCGCCAATATCGATATTCTCGATCATCTCTGCCATTGGTTTTCCAGCTCTCAATGCTTTTTCAAACTCATAAAGGTTGACACACACCAGATCGATTGGTGTAATTCCCATCTCTTCAACCGTCTTGACATGACTTTCCAGATCGCGTCTGAATAAGAGTGCCCCATGTACCTTTGGATGTAAGGTCTTGACTCTGCCATCAAGGATTTCTGGAAAACCCGTCACTTCTTCAATTGGAATTGCCTTCACACCGGCTTCTTGAAGCGTATGTAAGGTTCCTCCTGTAGACACAATTTCAAAATCAAGTTCAGCTAAACCCTGACAAAATGCGACGATACCGTCTTTATTGGTGACGCTGACTAAAGCTCTTCTCATTGTATTTTCACCCTTTCTTCTTCAACTTGCAAACATCCTGAACAAAACAAACGCACTGCTTCGGGCAAGATGCGATGTTCGATTTCCAAGATCATCTGCTGCATCTCTTCGGGACTGTTGGCCTGACTGACATCCATCGCTTCCTGAAGAATGATTGGACCGCCATCGACCACTTCACTGACAAAATGAACTGTGGCCCCACTGATCTTGACCCCGCGCTTAAAAGCTGCTTCATGCACATGCAATCCATAGTACCCCGGCCCGCAGAAAGCAGGTAAGAGGGATGGATGAATGTTGATGATTCGGTTGCGATAAGCGGCGAGCATTTCATCAGAGATGATTGCCAGATAACCCGCCAGAACAACCAAATCGATTTTTTCAGCCTGTAAACATTCCAATAGCTTTGCCTGGTCTTTGATCACACAGTTTTTAATGCCGGCCTTCTGTGCTCTTTCAAGTCCATAGGCTTTTTTACGATTCGAAACGACCAGGACAATTTCACCATTGATCGTACCTGCCTGGCAAGCATCGATCAAAGCCTGAAGATTGGTCCCGCCTCCAGAAACGAGGACTGCGATCCTTAACATAGATCGACACCCTTCTTGCCTTCAACGATCTCGCCTACCTGATATGCTTCCTGTCCCGCTGCCTGTAAAGCCTGCATGGTGGCTGAAACATCTTCTTTGGAAACGGCAATAACCATACCTAAGCCCATATTGAATGTATTATACATCATCTTTTTCTCGATCTGACCCTTGTTTGCGATCAGATCAAAAATAGCGGGTACTGGATAACTATCTGTTTTGATGAGGGCCCGCTTGCCTTCTGGCAGCATACGCGGCACGTTTTCATAGAAGCCACCACCTGTAATATGACTGCAGCCCGTGATCTTGACACCAGCCTGTCTGATGGCTTTTAACGCTTTAACATAGATACGCGTTGGTTCAAGCAGTGTCTCACCTAAAGTACGTCCTAATTCTGGATAATAAGTATCCAGGCTTTCCTTGCTCATATCAAATACCTTACGCACGAGCGAATAACCATTGCTGTGCACACCGCTGCTGGCAAGTCCGATCAGTACATTTCCAGCCTGAATTCGGGATCCGTCAATGATATCTTTTTTGTCAACAACGCCGACCGCAAAGCCAGCTAGATCATATTCATCCTCAGGCATCAGACCAGGATGTTCCGCTGTTTCGCCACCGACCAGCGCACATTCAGCTTGAATGCAGCCCTGAGCAACACCGCTGACAATAGAGGCAATTTTCTTGGGATAATTCTTCCCACAGGCGATGTAATCCAGGAAAAAGAGCGGCTCTCCGCCTGAGCAGGCAATATCATTTACACACATGGCGACCGCATCGATACCGATCGTGTCATGCTTATCCATCACAAAAGCCAGTTTTACTTTTGTGCCACATCCATCTGTACCGGAAAGTAAAACAGGTTCATCCATTTCTTTGATCGCACTCAGATCAAAAGCTCCGGCAAAACCACCGATACCGCCTAAGACCTCTTTGCGCATCGTTGCCTGCACATGACTTTTCATTAATTCTACGGCCTGATAACCGGCTTCAATATCTACCCCAGCTTTTTTATAATCCATAATTGCTCTCCTTTTTCTACTGTTTTTCCATTCTTGCCAAAACGGCTTTATAGGTTTCGATCAAGTCACCGATATCCTGTCTGAATACATCTTTATCGTATTTCTGATTGGTTTCCACATCCCATAAACGACAGGAATCTGGTGAAATTTCATCAGCCAACAAGATCTCACCATCACTTGTCTTACCGAATTCGATCTTGAAATCGACCAGTTTCAAATTTAAGCTCAAGAAAAAGGCTTTTAATAATTCATTGATCTTTAATGTCGTTTCTCTTATATAAGTCAGTTCTTCACGCGTTGCGAGTTTTAAAGCGACCGCATGATCGTCATTGATCAAAGGATCACCATATTCATCATTTTTATAGCTCAATTCAAAGATAGGTTCATCGAGCACGATGCCTTCCGGTGCCCCTAAGCGACGACAGAATGACCCGGTTGTAATGTTACGCACAATGACTTCCAGTGGGAAGATCGTCACTTTACGAACCAGAATATCGCGTTCGTTGATTTTTTTGATCATATGTGTTTTGATTCCCGCTTCTTCAAGCATATCGAAAATGATACAGGAGATCGTATTATTTAAAACCCCTTTACCTTCAAATTGATCGTGCTTAGCACCATTGCCTGCAGTTGCATCATCTTTATAATGAATGACATATTCTTCTGGATTGGCGGTTTCATATACCTGTTTGGCTTTTCCTTCATACAATAATTTTAAGTTTTCCATTTCCATATCCCCCTATGTTTACTCGTATTTGGCCATGACCTGGCGATTGGCTTCTAAACTTGATGCCTCCATCTGTTTTCTTTCCTCCAACAGTTTTGTGCGGATCGATTCATGTGAGTTACCCATGATCTGCAAAGCCAGATAGGCTGCGTTCTTGCTTCCGTTGATGGCGACGGTGGCTACCGGAATCCCGGATGGCATCTGTACAATAGACATCAAGGCATCCATGCCATCTAAAACACTGCCACTGAGCGGAACACCGATCACAGGCAAGACCGTCTGACTGGCCACCACACCCGGTAAAGCTGCTGCCATTCCTGCAGCGGTAATGATGACTTCGGTATCATCTTCATTACACTCTTTGATAAAATCACTCAAGCCAAGATGCGCGCGGTGCGCTGACAGACAGCGTACCTTCACACGCACACCATAGGATTTCAAGATCTCAATAGCCGGTTCAACTTTGCCTAGATCGCTTGTTGAACCCATAATGATTGCAACTTGCATACAATTCCCCTTTCTCCAAAATGGAAAAGTGACATACAGATGTCACTTATTCTTCATTTAAAACAGCCCAATGATCGTACCGTCTTCCAGGATATCCATATGGTTGGCTGCTGGAACTTTTGGCAGTCCAGGCATCCTCATGATATCTCCGGCCAAAGCGACGACAAAACCAGCTCCGGCACATGGAATCAGATCCGTGATCGTGATTGTGAAACCTTCCGGACGTCCTAAAAGCTTCTGATCATCTGAAAGCGAATACTGGGTCTTGGCAACACAGACAGGCAAACTATCCATGCCAAGTTTCTTCAGCTGACGTAAAGCGCGTTTCGCCTTCTTATCGAAAACAACACCCTCAGCTCCGTAGATCTCGGTTGCAATTTTATTCAGTTTTTCTTCGATTGACAGATCAAGATCATAGAGTGGCTGATACTGAGATGGTTCCGTTTCAATAAGCTGAACGAGCTCCTTGGCTAAAGCAACGCCGCCTTCGGCGCCTTTGACCCAAACATCCGAGATGGCAACATGGACACCCATTTCCTGGCATTTCTTGTCGAGCAGCGCCAATTCAGAAGGCGTATCGGTCGGAAATGCATTGATAGCGACAATTAAAGGAAGATGGTATTTTTGGATGTTTTCAATATGCTTGGTCAAGTTTCCGATGCCTTTTTCCAAAGCCACTAAATCTTCTGTATTCAGATTTTTCTTATCCAAACCACCGTGCATCTTCAGTGCCCGGATCGTTGCCACTAGAACGACAGCGTCTGGTTTTAAACCGGCATAGCGGCATTTAATATCCAGGAATTTCTCCGCTCCCAGATCTGCTCCAAAGCCAGCCTCAGTCAAAGCATAATCACCGAGTTTCATTGCCAGTTTCGTTGCCATTACAGAATTACAGCCATGAGCGATGTTCGCAAAAGGTCCGCCATGAACAAAAACAGGGGTATGATCCAAGGTTTGTACTAAGTTCGGTTTGATGGCATCCTTGAGCAAGATCGTCACTGCACCTGTTGCCTGCAGATCATCAACTGTCACAGGTTCCCCTTTTGTGTTATAAGCCACAATGATTTTTGCCACACGTGCTTTCAGATCCATCAGATCATTAGCCAGACATAGAATAGCCATGATTTCAGAAGCCACGGTAATATCAAATCCATCTTCACGAGGGACACCGTTCGCCTTTCCGCCAAGACCAACCGTGATATGGCGTAAAGCGCGATCATTCAGATCGACCACACGTTTCCAGACAATTGTACGCACATCAATATCCAAAGGATTGCCTTGATGGATGGAATTGTCTAACATCGCACTGATCAGATTGTGTGCAGCTGTGATCGCATGAATATCCCCTGTGAAATGTAAGTTAATATCTTCCATTGGTACAACCTGGGCATATCCACCGCCAGCGGCACCACCTTTCACACCAAAACAAGGACCTAAAGAAGGCTCGCGCATCGCAACAACCGTTTTCTTACCAATATAGTTCATTGCCTGAGCCAAACCGATCATTGTCGTTGTTTTTCCTTCACCAGCACTTGTCGGATTGATTGCGGTCACTAAAACAAGCTTACCATCTTTACGGCTTTGAAGTTTCGAAATAGCTTCCATTGAGATCTTGGCTTTATACTTGCCGTATAACTCCAGATCATCTTCGTCCAAACCAATTGTTTGAGCGACTTCCTTGATAGGCAGCATTTGGGCTTCCTGTGCAATTTCCACGTCTGTTTTCATCGTTCTCACGTCCCTTCCAACTGATTTAAAAACTAACGCGTTACAACTGATTTAACAAGAGTTTAACCTCCAATTTAGTTATATCATACTTAGCGTGAAATCACAACAAATTATCAGGATTTAATCGCTTTCATCTTGGATTTTTAAAGTTCAAATGACAATTTCAAAGGATTTTTTTCACAGTCATTTCGACCCATATTGACTTTAAAATCATTTTGCGTTAAACTAAATTCAGGTGGACTAATCACCGTCACTTTCGCCAGAAAAGTGTAAAGGGATCTGGCAAAGAACTTCAATCAAGTTCATTCAAGCATCATGGATCACGTACAATGAAAGGAGTTAAAAAGGAAAATGATTTATTCACAAGAAGTAGAAAAAATGCACTGCGTCAAAGTTGGTGCATCCCATGGATGTGCGCCTATTCCTGAAGAAGGAAAATGGGTATATTCAAGAAAAATTGAAGACATCTCTGGTTTAACCCACGGAATCGGCTGGTGTGCTCCTCAACAGGGTGCCTGCAAATTAACGTTAAACGTTAAAGAAGGTATCATTGAAGAAGCCTTAGTTGAAACCATTGGATGCTCTGGAATGACACACTCTGCTGCAATGGCATCTGAAGCTTTAGTTGGTAAGACCATCCTGGAAGCTTTAAATACAGACTTAGTATGTGATGCTATCAACACAGCAATGAGAGAATTATTCTTACAAATCGTGTATGGTCGTACTCAATCCGCATTCTCTGAAGGTGGTTTAACGATCGGTGCTGGCTTAGAAGATTTAGGTAAAGGTTTAAGAAGTATGACTGGTACTGCTTACTCCACTAAATTAAAAGGTCCTCGTTACCTCGAATTAACAGAAGGTTACATCAAACAGATCGCTTTAGATGAAAATGATGAAATCATCGGTTATGAATTCGTTAACTTAGGTAGAATGATGGATATGATCAAATCTGGAAAAGATGCTAATGAAGCAATGAAGGAAGCTACTGGTACATATGGTAGATTCGCTGAAGCTGCTAAGTACATCGATCCAAGAAAGGAATAATGAGGAGGGTACGAGACATGGCATTATTTGAAGGTTATGAAAGAAGAATTAACCAGATTAACGCTGCCTTAGCTAAATTTGGTATTAACTCAATTGAGGAAGCAAAACAGATCTGTGACGAAAAAGGTGTTGACGTTTACAACATCGTTAAATCTACACAGCCAATCTGTTTTGAAAATGCTTGCTGGGCTTACATTGTAGGTGCTGCAATGGCAATTAAAAACGGCGATAAAAAAGCTGCTGATGCTGCTAAAACAATCGGTGTTGGTTTACAGTCTTTCTGTATCCCAGGATCTGTTGCCGATGATCGTAAAGTTGGTTTAGGTCATGGTAACTTAGGTGCAATGTTACTGGATGAAAATACAGAATGTTTCGCTTTCTTAGCTGGTCACGAATCTTTTGCTGCTGCTGAAGGTGCAATCAAGATTGCTGAACAAGCTAACAAAGTAAGATCAAAACCTTTAAGAGTTATTTTGAATGGTTTAGGTAAAGATGCTGCCAAGATCATCTCAAGAATTAACGGATTCACTTATGTTGAAACTCAGTTTGATTACTTCACTGGTGAAGTTAACGAAGTTTCCAGAACTGCTTACTCTAATGGTCCAAGAGCAAAGGTAAACTGCTATGGTGCTGACGATGTACGTGAAGGTGTAGCCATCATGCATAAAGAAAACGTAGACGTATCTATCACTGGTAACTCTACAAACCCTACTCGTTTCCAGCATCCTGTAGCTGGTACATACAAGAAAGAACGCTTAGAACAGGGCAAGAAATACTTCTCTGTTGCATCCGGCGGTGGAACTGGACGTACTTTACATCCAGACAACATGGCTGCTGGTCCAGCTTCTTATGGTATGACAGATACAATGGGTCGTATGCATAGTGATGCTCAGTTCGCTGGTTCTTCTTCCGTTCCTGCTCACGTTGAAATGATGGGCTTGATCGGTATGGGTAACAACCCAATGGTTGGTGCTACTGTTGCCGTAGCTGTTGCTATCGAAGAAGCTAGCAAATAATGATTGAAGTTGAAAACTGTGGATAATTACTGTCCACAGTTTTTTTATTTGATCAAAAAAAGAAACGAAGCAGTAGTTGAAATTTTTAAATCTTGTCAGAACACATTATAATCCGCCTGTTATTTGTTATTATCAAATGGTATTCAACAAGCATCTGCTTTACTTATCTACGATAACAGTGCAGATCCTAAGGATCTTAATTAAAAGAAATAGGAATGATTCTATGTTAAACGTCGGATGCTTCTCTTATTCATTTAATAGCTATGAGTGAAAGTCTAGATTCATATACAAAAGGTGTGCTCCTTTCCATAGCACACCCTTTTTATTTAAACTCAATCTTAATAATGCGTTTCAATGACCGTTTCATAGCACAGAAAGGATCTTTTCTATATTACTTCAAGATCCAAGTCCCCATGCATTTTTATATACATAAATAGATCCAGCAGCAAATTACCGCCATCCATAATACGTTAGAAGTTTTTGAATCATGATGAGGCATCATCCAAAATAAACAATCATTATCGCGATGAAGCCTATCGAAGATCAAACATCGATCATGTTGACCTATTCCTGATGATATACAACTGTACCAACGGTCCATGTCAACGATATATAACATAGTACATATAATACAGTTTGTAACAGAGGCACACTAGCGATTCAGTGCTCTTCTGAATTGAGAAGGTGTCATCTGGTACTCAGATTTAAACGCATGAATAAATGATTGCTTATTAGGAAAACCACAATCATGTAAAATGGTCAATAGATCCTTATTTGTATTTTTCATTTCGTAAATGGCCTGGTTCATACGAAGATTCGTTACATACTCTGAGTAGGTAATATGCAGATGCTTTTTCAAAATTTTAGATAAATATTGCAGAGATACATGAAAATGATTGGATAATTCATTAAGTGTAAGATTCTCTTTATAATGACCGTTGATATAAAGCAATAATTGATAAAGAACTTGATCATACGGTATTTGATGATATCCTTTTTCAGTATTAGCCGCATAAAAGTATTTCCCTAATTTATATAAAAACATATTCAAATGAGAATAAAAGCCAAATTTTTCAAAATCATCTTTATAATCGAACATTTTTACCATATCTTTAAACAAGCTGATCACTTCAACATATTTTTGGTATTCAACAATATTATGGCAATTCAGACTGCAGCAATCAATTTGATTGAAATCAAACTGCGGACAAATTGACTTCAAATACGTACTGCGAATTTGCAATGTGATTTTTTGGGTTTTCTTTGAAGTAAAATTCGAATGCATAGCACCATATGGAATCATCATAAAATCACCAGTGGATAATAAATACTGATTTTCATCGGTGGTAACCAATGTTTCTCCATCAATAATATATATAAATTCTAACCGATCATGCCAATGTTCTCCAATTGCATACCCATAATTGGCTTCAATATTGATGATAACCACATTTTTATCTTCACTTATCTTTTTTTATTGATTATCAAAGTCTTGATTATCTTTATTTTCAAAGATATCCTCATTTTCATACTTGATATTATCTAGCTTCATACATCTACCTCTGTAATCTCTTAATACAATAAGATGAGACCTCAAAAAAAAACAAGGTCCCATGATATATCTCTATTCTAAGTCTGCTCCATTGGATCGAATCACTTTTTGATACCAATAAAAACTATCTTTGCGATATCTTGTATCATGCCCACTTCCATCATCTTGTTTATCTACATAGATAAATCCATATCTCTTTGACATTTCTCCTGTGGATGCAGAGATTAAATCGATACACCCCCAAGGTGTATATCCCATTAGATCTACACCATCAATCAAGATAGCATATTCATCTGCTCAATATGACTTCTTAAATCATTCATACGATAATCATCATGTACTGTTCCATCAGATTCCAGCTTATCATACGCACCTAGCCCATTATCTACGATCATTAAAGGAAGCTGATAGCGATCATAAAGCTGATTAAGTGAAATTCTTAAACCGATTGGGTCGATCTGCCATCCCCATTCGCTCGTCTCTAAATAAGGATTTCTAATACCATAGACCATATTTCCTGCACTCATTTCGGAAGAATTATCACAAGTGATAGTGCCTGACATGTAAGAAGAAAAACCGATATAATCAACCGTTCCCTTTCTTAAAAGTTCATCGTCGCCTTTATCTTTTGCGATAATAATGCCTTTTCTTTCAAATTCACGCATTTTATAAGATGGGTAAAAGCCTCGGCACATGACACCTGAAAAGAAATAGATCTTATTCATTTCCTCTGCGGATAAAATGACATCTTTAGGATCACACGAATACGCGTACATTGGCGCATATGCAATCATGCACCCAATTTGAAAATTGTTGTTTATTTCATGCCCGAAAATCACTGCCTTAGCAATGGCAACAAACATATGATGAATCGATTGCATGTGTACCTTGACACTATCTGTGGTGACGCCTCCTCCTAAATAAGGTGAATTTGCATTAACGTTGTTCTCATTAAAGGTCATCCAGTATTTGACTTTATTTTTGTATCTATTAAAATAACCTGACAATATTTCATAAAACAATCGATCGTTCTGCGGTCAGCCCATCCATTCCATTTGTTTACTAAAGCTAATGGCGTTTCATAATGAGAGATGGTCACTATGGGTTGAATCTTATAATTTAATAACTCATCAAATATAGCATCATAGAATTTTAAACCTTCTTCATTCGGTTGATCATCATCACCATTCGGGAAAATTCTTGACCATGAGATTGACATCCGATAGCCGTTAAAACCCATCTCTGCAAATAGCTTGATATCTTCTTTAAATTGTCCATAAAAATCAATGCCTTCATGATTAGGATAATTTTCTTCATCAAAAGGCACGAGTATGGCATCTTCAGGCAAAGTAAACATTCCTAAAAATGGATGAGATTGTTTTTGATCATGACTGAGATAAGTTAGTTTTCTTTCATTTGTCTTGGTTCCAGCAGTTACAACATCCATTATGCTCAATCCTCTTCCACTTTTGTTATATCCACTTTCGCACTGATTGGCAGCTGTTGCACCACCCCGTAAAAAAATCAGGTAATTGATTCATTCGCACTTCCTCCTTTTCTTTTTTGAATTCTAATACTAATATATAGTAAGCAAATCAATGAGGAGTCTTGTTTTATGCCAAAAAAATATGAAATTTTAACCACTCAAGCCAATGTTTAAAAATAAATCCATTTCATCCTTTGATGATATCAACCATTGTATTTATAAAAAAAGAATAAAGTATGTTCTATTTTGGGATTATTGGTATCGACTTCGTGTGCTATATGCTATAATGATCACAAGTAAAAAAGAAAACCTAATGACCGTTTACACTCTATGCAATACCCTACAAGGATATACTGGATGACATGGATGGGGTTTATTCGAGATTTTTATAAGGAGCAGACTATGAAAAAACTGGTGATTGAACATTTAAAAAAGACATTTGATCAAAAAGTTGTTTTAGAAGATATCGATTATACATTTACAGAAGGGAAGATCTATGGTCTTTTAGGGCGTAATGGATCGGGTAAGACAACCCTATTTAACTGTTTGAATGAAGATTTAAATATCGATGACGGCAAATATTCCTTTTGGCAGGATGAAACCGAATATCCTTTATCTGAGCATTTGGGTTATGTCCTTTCTGTTCCGGTGGTTCCTGATTTTCTGACAGGTCGTGAATTTCTCAAATTCTTTATAGACATCAATAAAACCAAACTAAAAGAAATACACCCCTTAGACCATTATTTTGAGCTGATGCATATCGATCAAGAAGATCGTGACAAATTAATCAAAGATTATTCTTTAGGAATGAAAAATAAGATGCAGATGCTGATCAATATCATTGCCGATCCGGATGTTCTGTTACTCGATGAGCCATTGACATCTCTGGATGTCGTCGTCGCTCAGGAAATGGAAGAGCTGTTAAGACAGATCAAGCAGGAACGCATCCTGATTCTCTCGACTCATATTATGGAACTTGCCCTTAATCTTTGCGATGAGATCGTCATTCTAAATCATGGTCGTCTCTCGTCTATCCCTGCTTGCATAGATAAGGAAGTCTTAAAGCAAAACATTATCGCTAAGCTGAAGGAGGAGTAATATGTGGACAACCTTTATGTTGAGCTATCATCTGAAAATGACCTATCGCATCAACACCATCCTCTATGTACTGCAGCATTTTCCTTTGATCCGCCGTTTTTTTCCGAATCGGCTTTATGGCTTCAAATGGCTTAAGGTTCTGGCATTCATTGTCAGTCTATTGATGGAACTGATTGGGGTTCTGTTTGGTTCCTGGCTTTATGTTTGGATGCTGGTCACTTTGGTTAGCGCGATCCCGTTTGCACCACCAGCCTCTCTGATGCTTCATCTATTCATCTTCTTATCACTGATTGGAGGCATCATCAATACCCCACTCTTCCAGGCCGATATCAATAGTTATTATGCAATCATCCTGCTGAAGATGAACCCTAGAAAACGGACCCTTTCAGAGTTTCTCTATTACACACTGACGCGATTAATAGCACTACTCACAGCGTTAACCTTCATAGCCAGCTCACTGAAACTCCCTATCTATCTCTTGGGGTTGCTGCCATGCCTCATGTTAGCCACAAAATTCACTTTCGGCTATCTCAGTGCCGCATACCACCAGCAGAATCAGATTTCCTGGCGGGAACAGCTGCCTTTTGCCCTTCAGATGTTATTGCTGATCGGGTTGCTGGCAGGCGCTCTTGTCCCATGTTTTCTGGGGTGTCCACTTCCTTATGCTGTTTCTTTGGCTCTGTCAGGCCTAATGATCCTACTAGGTGCTTATCACTTTAAAAAGCTTTGGTACTTTCAAAATTTCCTTACCATCCTTAAACCGGCCCTCACCAATAATGCTCGGCTGATCACCAATAAAAATCGCTTCTTAAAAGAAAACGTATCAAAACAAATTACTTTTGACCGTCAACAAACCAGCAGCAAACAAGGGTTTGCTTATCTGCATGAGCTTTTTGTCAAACGTCATTCGAAGATATTAAAGAGCAGTGCGCACCGCCTTTCCCTCGTTCTGAGCATTGTCTTTACCTGCCTGATTTTATTGACTTTTCTGTTACAGCAATTTTACTCCAATAATTATGATCCGGTCTATTGGCAGGCGCTCTCAGCACTTCCTTTTATGATGTATCTGGTCAATCGTGGCCCGCGCTACACCCAGGCGCTCTTCTTTAATTGTGATGTCGCCCTTTTAAATTATCGAATCTATCGTCGGCCTGAAGTTATCTTAGGTATGTTTAAACAGCGTCTGAAAACGCTCATGCTGTTGAATCTGGAAATTGCCCTGGTCATCAGTTATGGCTGTTTAGGTACGCTTTATGTGCTCAGTCCGAATCAGACGCTCCTTACCTACTGTTTAGTAGGCTTGCTGCCCATTGGATTAGCTGTCTTTTTCTCAATGCATGATCTCGTTTTGTATTACTTGCTGCAACCTTACAACGCAAAAACGGAGGTAAAGAGCGGCCTCTATTCTTTACTTCGTCAGCTGACCTATCTTTTATGTCTTTTTCTGATGAACCTGGATGTCCCCCTCAACCTCTATGGCAGTGCCCTGCTTGGATTCTGCTTTATATATGCCCTCATCAGTTTAATTCTCGTTTATCATTTTTCCCCGCGAACCTTCAAATTGCGTATTTAAAAGGAGCTCGAAAGCTCCTTTTTATGTTTAGTCGATAACCTGGAAATTCTGCCATTTCTTTGAATAATAACGGGTGATAGTCAGCAAAGCTTTAACCCCCCAGTCAATCGCCATCGCTAAAGCAATACCGATGACTCCCATGTTCAGCCATAGACCTAAAATGATTGAAAAGATAACGCGGACAACAACGGTTGAGAAAATGGCTGAGAACATGGTATAACGAATATCTCCAGCTGCTCTTAAACCATTGGATAAAGAGAAAGCAGTCGGACAGAACAAAGCATTAAAGACATTGTGAATGATGACCAAGATGATGACCAGCTGTTTTCCTTCCTGACTTAAACTGTAGAACTGTAAGAGGAAAGGTGTAAATAAGAAGAAGACAAAATTCCAGATGACCGAACCTAGATAAGTCATTTTCAATAGCTTGATCATGTAATAATCAGCGCCTTCTTTATCACCAGCCCCCATGTATTGTCCGATGACGGTGACAAAAGCAGGTCCCATGGCTGTCGCGAATAAAGCAGACATCGACCAAAAGCTTTGGGCAATCCCATTGGCAGCAATCTGCACCGTACCAAACAACGCAACGATAGAACTCAAAGCAACCTTAGAAATCTGAAACAGACCATTTTCAATACTATTTGGGATCGCGATTCGGAAGACACGTTTGACCATATTCCAGTTCCAGCTCAACACATGCTTGATCTCGACATAGATCATCTGATCTTTTTTCATGGATAAGACCATCATTACCACTGCAGCAAAAATACGTGAAATGAGAGAAGGATATGCCACACCTGCGACTCCCGCATGTAAGATAAAAACACCGATGTAGTTACCAACCACATTGATAATATTCATAATGATTGAGATATTCATAATCGCCTTGGTCTTTCCCATGCTCCGATAAAGGCCGGCACAGCCATTATATAAGGCTAAAAAAGGAAAGGACATGGCAGAAATATACAGATAAGTCATTCCTGCATCAAAAACGGAGGTCTCGACACGACCAAAGATCAGATTAAAGATATTTTCACCGAAGACAAAGATCCCTGCTGTCAAAATAACAGAAATAAGCAAGATCAGCAAGACAAGCTGACTGGCTGCGAGATTTCCATTTTTGCGATCCTCACTGCCTACATACTGACTGGCGACAATCGCACCACCACTGGCCAGAGCCGTAAAGATCATAATGAAGACATTATTGAGCTGATTGACAAGTGAGACACCTGAAACAGCGGCTTCTCCGGCATAACTGATCATCAGCGTATCGGCAATACCGACCAAAAGAGCTAAAAATTGCTCGATAATGATCGGGATGATCAGTGCGATCAATGCCTGATTTGAAAAGCGTTGTCTTGAAACTGGAATCTGTTTTTTAGGTTCCAGCAGACGATTAAATGACATAACAAATTTATTCATTGATTTCCACTCCCGTTTCTTAATTTCAACTCTATTTTAATCCTTTGAGTTAGCTCCAAGTCAAGTCTTTCAAATAACTTTTTGACATTTTAATAAATCAGTCAGAATTTCGTTTTATCGATAATTTAATTGACATTTTTTCGTTTTGTGGTAATGTATACTTATATATTAAATAAGGAGGCAAATGATATGGATAAAAATCGTGCATTCGAAGTGCTTCAGCGCCTCGCTTTTGAACGCGTTTCAGGCACAGAGAAGGAGCTTGAAGCAGCCAAGCTGATTTTAGAGGAATGTGAAAAAGCAGGCGTCTTGGTGACTATTGAACCTTTCGAAATCGACCAGCCAAAGGTCTATGAAGCAAGCATAGCAGTTACCCAACCTGTTCAGGAGACCTTTTATTGCACTGGCTTAGGTAAAAGCGGGCAAACCCCTGCCGAAGGAATCACGGCTCCTCTGGTTTACATTCATGATGGAGATGATGAAGATATTACCGATGTGAAAGGCAAAATTTGTCTTTCTACGGGTGGTATGAGCAGCGATCTCAGAAAGAAGTTAGTCGCACGTGGAGCAGTTGGTTATATTACAACTTGGGGTGGGTTCTATGATGATGAGATCATGAAAACACAGGTCCCTCATCGTACAGCTGTGGTTGCGAAAGATGATGACAGCAATTTCCCTGGTGTATTAATGAATCTGGCTACTGCTGAAAAGCTTTTGAAGACGCAACCCACAGTAGTAAAAATGGTCTTACGTCAGGATGCCACTGCCAAAGGAGAATCACGTAATGTCATTGCGACCATTGAGGGAACGGATTTGAAAGAAGAACAGGTTGTCTTTTCAGCCCATTATGATTCTGTAGAATTTTCCAGCGGGGCTTGGGATAATGGCACGGGTTCGATCACCATCATGGAACTCATGCATTATTTTAAAGCACATCAGCCTCGTCGTACAGTTAAGTTTGTTTGGTGCGGCAGTGAAGAAATTGGTCTCTTAGGATCTTATGATTACTGTGAAAAACACCCTGAAGAGATTAAAAAGACAATTCTTAATATTAACTTCGATATGACCGGCGTACTCATGGGCGGCGACATGGTCTTCGGTTCAGTCGATCGCAGCATCGTTGATCGGGTCCTCTATTTAGGAAAAGTGAAGGGACATGCTTTCAAATCGCATATGGGACTTGCATCTACTGACTCGACCAGCTTTGCCTTGCATGATGTCCCAAGCATGTCGTTTGGTACTCGCACTCCGCGCGGTGGTGCTGAAATTCATAGTCGCCGAGATACGATGGAGCATCTTGACCCAGATACGTTTATTCGTCTATGCGAATTCGTTGCCGATTTTGCTTCAGAAATCATTAATAGTTCCGTTAACGTCGTGCCAGCTACACTTCCTAAAGAAGTCCTGGATCAAAAAGAAGCCATGATCAAACGCTTAGGCTTTGATCGCTAAAGAGTGAACGTTGATTCACTCTTTTTTGACGATGTTTGATCGACCGTGATCATCTATTCTCCAGCTTTTTGCTTATGTGCTTTCATCTATGTCAATAAAATCTATCTTAGTAAATAAAAACAGCGGTCAATGATCATTAACCGCTGTTTTTGGTCCTATCTAACGCTTGAAAAAGTCTGTAATGACTTGACAAGAGCGTTCGGCATTGGTCAAAATCGAAGGATGACCTCCTGATTCAAAAAGATGAATCATGCCATGAGGAACAAGCTGTTTCATTTCTGTATATTCTTCCAGCATATTTTGGCGACACATATCATCCTCTAAACTGCCCATGAAAAGTATAGGAACACCTAACGTTTCTAACGGCTGGCAGAATAAAGAAATTCTATCGGTAGCACATTGAAGCAGTGCCTGGGTATTCAGATCCACGACCGTTTCCCAGTCATCACCCTGACACCATTCATAAAATTGTCTTGCATAAAGATCATGCTTTGCCATTTCTCTTTCCTGTAAAAGGTTGTTCGCAAAGTTTTCATGCAGACTTCTGCCATCAAAACTATCAGCAACCACCTTAGAAATGAGATCTGGACGTTTTAACGCTGTGTTGATTGCTACCCAGGCACCACCACTCGTTCCTAAGAGGTGGACTTGCGCTAGCTGCAAATGTTCAATAAGTGCGATCACTTGTTCAGCCTGAGTTATCCAGAGATTTTCAGGAAATGCCAAGACCCTGTCTGATCGTCCATTCCCTAAGAAGTCCATCAGGATAACGCGAAAGTTTTCTTGATACAAAGGTAATATGAACTCAAACATCACAGATGAAGCCGTGTCACCATGCAGCATGATCAGCGGGGTCCCAACACCGGCTTCCTTATAAAAGATCTTATTTGATTGATAATGAAAATATGCCATTATTAGCCTCCTAATCATTCCTTGTTTGACTGATCAGCAAGGCGCAATAATCAAGATCCACCTTGCTATAACAAGCTGACAAAGATTCCCATAGAGCCGTCCTCCCTCCTGCTTATGCTATTTTTATTATATCTCACTAAAATATAAAAAGACAGCTTATTTCTTATCTATTCCTGTTTGCCTAAAACGGACAGCTTTCTCAAAATATCTAAAAGTAAACAGTATCAAAAAAGCTTCTGTTGTTTTCACAGAAGCTAACGTGTCCGATCATCTTGATCAATGGTTGAGATGACGCGACAAGGCGAACCAACGGCCACACTATTGGCAGGAATATCATGGGTAACCACACTACCTGCCCCAATCACACAACCATCACCAATGGTTACGCCGGGCAGAACGACAACATGTCCACCAAACCAGACATTAGATCCAATCGTAATAGGCAATGCTTTTTCCAGTCCCGCGTTGCGCATTGTATAATTCAACGGATGGCTGGCTGTGTAAAAACCGCAATGCGGACCAATAAACACATGATCCCCAATCGTGATCGGTGCACAATCCATCAAATAACAATTCGTATTAATGAAGACCTGTTTTCCCAAATGAATATGATAACCATAATCGCAGCTAAAAGGACTGATAACTTCCAGACCTTCTCCGGCTTTCCCGATTAATTGCTGGAGGATCTGCTGACGTTTCTCTCGTTCAGACTGACGCGTCTGATTCAGATCAAAGCAAAGATCTATCGCTGCAACGCGCTCTTCAAGCAGTTCTTCATCAAAATTAGCATCATACCATTCGCCCAGATCCCTTTTTTCCTTTTCACTCATCTTTCTTCCTCCTTGAATCCATTTTAGCACGCCCCAAAACGCACTTCAATTCTTTGAGAGCGAATAGTCATATCATTTTTCAAGCGAGTCAAAAATATGTTACAATAAATTTAAAGAAAGGGGTGGGATCATGCTAGATAATATGTTAGATGCCCTAAAGAAAACACCTGAATTATTAACCATTTATGAAAAATTAAAGACAACTCTGCAAGAACGTTACCCTGCAACCGTGATTGCCTGTCAGGCCAGCCAGATTGCCTTTGTGCACGACGAGCTCCCTTACCTGGTGGTCACTCTTCCACACCGCAAAAAAGCCGGGCAGGAGCCGTATTTGATTTTATCCGTCTTTCTATCCAAGCGATTAGATAATTCCCGGTTTGTCCAAATTACAGAACCTTATGCTAATGTTTGGCTGCATCATCTATTTCTGCACTGTGTGCAGGATTTAGACACGGACATCTTGCAGTGGATCGACCTGGCTTATCGGGAAAATGAGTTAACCTCTATTCCGAAGATCACACATGTTTAAACCCGCACGATGTGCGGGTTTTTCGTAGATCGCTTATGAAATATCCGGCCTTATTCAATAATCAGTGCCATGGCGCCCATGCTTGCATAGGCCGTCTCAAAGTCTGTTTTATCGATGATTGCCAGACCTCGCAATGGGTCATTCAAATAAACACTATCCTCATCATATCCAATCAGGACCAGACAATGTTCATTTAGCGGGAAAACAATTTCAGTTTCGGTGTATGTCCCATCACTTTGTTTGACATACCAGCTAATCGTATCAGAATAAGATACATCTAACATATTGGTCGTGACCCACACCTGTACAGGATGGCCGGTATTCAAGTAATAGTAAAGTGCCTTTGCACTAGAACCGGTTAGATCTCGGACCTGATGGCTTCCACCATTTGCATCAATCAGATTCTGCATCGTATTCAGAATAGGCTTTAAATACACGCCGTAGCCTGTTTCGCTCATATTACCAGCAAACGCCTCATTAGGATCTGGGCCATACAATTGTCCATCCACTGTTTCCATGGTCATGGAAGGAACACTTTCTGCCATCTCTTCCAAACTGATGTCATAGCCATAGTACTGCAGCAGCATGGTTGCACACGTTGCTTCACAGCCATTGTAATATTCAGGCATCTGTAGAATCATTGGAACTTCATCTAGACGTAATGAGGACTCACCGACGTATATGGTACGTGATGCTGATGTTTCATTCCCTGCACTATCCTGAATCGTGTATGTGACAGGATATGCCCCTACTTGACTGTAATCCACTTCGCCGCTTGTCTGAATATTCGCCGTACAGTCACCATCGACATTATCAGTGGCCAATATGCCCCCACTCATGCTGACAGAACTATTCAGAGGAACAAAAATATCTTCGACACCGCTGAGTTCAGGGGCACTGATATCTCGAACCTCAACATTAAAGCTCTGTGTCGTCGAATTCCCATTCACATCCGTTGCACTCACACTCACCGTGTACTTTCCCTGTGTGGATAGATCTAAGGCATCTGCATTGATGCTCACCTCACAGTTACGCATAGAATTGTCAGAGACGGTAATGGCTGTATTTAAATCAAATTCCTCATCCATATATGGAAAGATCTCTGGACATTCAATGGTCGGCGCAAGTGTATCCTGATAAGTCAGGATCAGAGGATAAATATGTCCATCATAACGTAAGATGGCTGTATAAGTACCAATCGCAGGCAGCGTGTTATCTTCATCAATATATTTTAAATCATCTACGATAAGTTCCATTTCACTGGACATTGTCTGTTTTTCGGATTCTGAATAAAAATAGAGATTTAAATAGTCATCGATTTGTGTGCTGACAGGCTCTCCTATTTCAAAAGTAATGTAGCCACTATTTTTGGCAGAAATCTGAGACCGTCCATAAAGAATCATAATTGCAGCAATGACAATGAATCCCACTAGACCAATTAAGATTTTAGCTCGATAGTTCAATCTTCTACGCTTTTGGCTCAATCGCATTCCCTCCTATCTAAAAGATGATAAATTTATATTAACCTTTTCATTTTTTCTTGTCAAGGTCTTTAG
The DNA here is from genome assembly GCA_900018345.1 of Clostridiales bacterium CHKCI006. Lineage (GTDB taxonomy): Bacteria > Bacillota_I > Bacilli_A > Erysipelotrichales > Coprobacillaceae > Fimiplasma > Fimiplasma intestinipullorum. Next base: position 60,921 of record FCNA01000098.1, on the reverse strand, counting down.
AAGTGAACGGTTTGTGAAATTCATTGAACATTTTGGGAATCTAAAAGCAAAAGTCGATCACTAGATATAACTGTGATCGACATTAATAACGGTGTAGTATTTGGGGTTGATCTGTTTGATTTTTTCATCAATAACTTTCTTCAGAGCTATTTCATCCCGATAATCATCAGCCGGCAGCACCACATCAAAGATAAGATTGGTATGGGTAGGACCCGGAACGATGCGGAAATCATGAATACTGTAATTTTCATTAATTTCCTTCACACAAGAGGCTGTTTTCTCACGCAGTTCATTGGTGAAAGGATCATTCGTAACGATAGGATCCATATGGATGGTTGTCAGGGCATGAAATTTTTCCAGCATCTCCCTTTCTATCTGATCGATTTCATCATGAATCGCCAGAAGATCTGCATCGCTGGATACTTCAGCATGTAAAGTGATAAAACAACGCGAAGGACCATAGTCATGGACCATCAGATCATGGACACCAATGACACTCTCATGACTCATCACAAATTCGTGAATCGCATTGACAAAAGCTGGATCCGGTGCTTTTCCCAGCAGTGGTGTGACTGTATCTGAAAAAACATCCAGTCCGGCTTTAAATACAAAAATAGAAACAAAAAAACCAATATAACCATCGATTGGAAAAGAATTGAATTTGGCAAAGACCAGTGAAAACAATGTTGCCGATGTTGAGATCACGTCATTCAAACTATCCTGACTGGCTGCCTTTAAACTGCTGGAATCGATCTTATCACCAATTTTTCGATTAAAATATCCCATCCACAACTTGACGGCAATTGAAAACAGGAGCACCCCTAACGTCACATAGCTAAAACTAATTGCTTCTGGATGAAAGATCTTGGTGACAGATTCTTTAAACGATGATAAAGCAACCAAAATGATCAAAAAAGCAATGATCATTCCAGTGATATATTCGATTCGACCATGTCCGTAAGGATGATCACTATCCGGATGCTTGCCTGCAAGCTTAAAACCAAATAAGGTTGCCACATTGCTGCCGGCATCTGAAAGGTTATTTAAAGCATCCGCCTGAATCGAGACCGAGTGAGATAAAATACCCACAAGCATCTTAAAGACACATAAAACGGCATTGCATAAAATACTGATCAGGCTGGTCAACGTTCCATAAGCTTCCCGCACCTGATCATTTTTCACATCGTCTGCATTTTTGATCAGATGTTTAATTAAAAAGTTAGTCATCGCTATCCCCTTTCCTCATAACAAAAAGATAGAGCACACTCTATCCTTTTAGACAATATTCACTAACAGATCCTGTCCATTCACGGATTCAATCAGATCTGCTTCTCGCAACTCATTTAAATATTGATGCACTTTTTCCTCATCCACTTTTTTATTCATTAATTTCGCTAACGGCATCGCCATCTGCTGAATACCATAGCTTAACAACGCATCCCCATTATCGTTGAAATGTGGTTCACTGAGAACAAGGTGCAGCAAGCCGATATAAGCCCATTTCACTTCAAGCCGTAAATTACGATAGGCAATTTGCTTAAATAAGGCTCCAGGTACATAAAAGTCTTTCTGAATATCGTATCCGCTCAGAATCTGGTCGATATCCTCCTGACGATAAAAACGATTCATAGATCTTCCTTCCTTTCATTGATAGTGATTATAGCATAAAATCTATCTAAAAACAATAAAGCTTGGCTTGCAAATCGAAAGTATCGCCACATAGGAAACAAAGAAGAACGGAAATAAACAAGAACGATCAGTCCATGCACGTTTACTGTTCATTAGACAGCAGAACCTTTGCAAGAATCATGAGCAAGGCGTTAAATGTAATCCATTTTATGGATCCTCAGATCTTCGATCATCCTGACCAGGATTGAAGGATGGATCAGCCCATTGACTTCAAGTTTATGCCTGACCTCAAAGAAGCATACCGGTGATTGTTCGATGAAGACGTAAAAAGAGTTACTCTACTAACTCAGACGGGTCTAAATTTGACACAGCAAAAGGCAGTTGATCAAACCTCTGCCTTTGTTTTAGTCTCAATTTGAAGGCGCAGCTTATCTGCTTTCCAGACATAAAGATGATAGGTCTTTTGATCCGTATGAAGGCATACATGATGCTTTCCTCGCTGTTCAATTGTTTGAATGCTGTCATAAGTAACAAACTGCGGCAACATTGCCACGATATAACTTCGATAACATATGACACCGTCATCAAATAACCGAATATAGAATTGCATGAATAACGAAATCACAATTAAAAAAGATAACAGCAGGGCAACGATCAATTTCATCCGATCATGCGCGTGCAGGCTTAATCCAATCAATACACCATCTAAAATTGCTAATAGCAGCGCTACTCCTAATCCGCGTAATTCTTTAAAGCGCATGTTCTCACCACTTTCATCCTCATTTTAACAAATCTGCCGACAAAATGGAATTAATAATTTATTCTATTTTTGATAAAAAAACTTTATTTTTTAAAATAAATGAGCTACAATGATACCATAGATAAAGGGAGGTAACAACATGTCTTACGTTGAAACAGTACTCGATTCTGTAAAGAAAAGAAATCCAAACGAACCTGAATTCTATCAGGCTGTAGAAGAAGTTTTAGAAACATTAAAACCTGTTTTAGACCAGAATCCTGCTTATGAAAAAGCTGGTATTTTAGAAAGAATGGTTGAACCAGAACGTGCGATCTCCTTCCGGGTAACCTGGGTCGATGATAATGGCAAAGTTCAGGTCAATCGCGGTTATCGTGTTCAGTTCAATGGCTCAATCGGTCCATACAAAGGCGGCTTACGTTTCCATCCAAGCGTAAACTTGAGCATCATCAAGTTCTTAGGCTTTGAACAAGTCTTCAAAAACGCACTGACAACATTACCGATTGGCGGAGCCAAGGGTGGTTCTGATTTTGATCCACAGGGAAAAAGCGATGGCGAGATCATGCGTTTCTGCCAGGCCTTCATGACTGAGCTCTATCGTCATATCGGACCTGATATTGATGTACCAGCCGGTGACATCGGAGTAGGATCCAGAGAAATTGGTTATATGTATGGTCAATATCGCCGCATTCGTGGTGCCTTTGAGAATGGTGTTTTAACTGGTAAACCATTGACATATGGTGGATCATTAATTCGCCCTGAAGCGACTGGTTATGGTGCAGTGTATTTTGCGGATGAGATCCTTAAACACTTTAATGACAGTTTAAAAGGCAAGACCATTATCTGTTCAGGTTACGGTAATGTCGCTTGGGGCGTATGTTTAAAAGCGCGTGACTATGGTGCAAAGGTCGTTTCCATTTCCGGACGTGATGGTTACGTCTATGATCCTGAAGGTATTACAACCGATGAGAAGATCAACTTCCTGCTGAAGATCCGTGGTTCAAACGATGTTAAGCTCGAAGACTATGCCAAAACATTCAACTGTCAGTTCTTCCCTAAAGAAAAGCCATGGGGAATCAAAGCTGACATGGCTTTCCCTTGTGCCACCCAAAATGAAATCGGCTTAGAGGAAGCAAAGACTTTAATGGCTAATGGCGTTAAATACATTATCGAAGGCGCCAATATGCCAACCACCCCAGAAGCGATCGCTTACTTTACTCAAAATGGCGGTATTCTGGCACCAGCGAAAGCTGCAAATGCCGGTGGGGTTGCCTGCAGTGCTTTAGAAATGAGTCAGAACTCCATGCGTTATGCCTGGACCAGAGAAGAAGTCGATGAGAAATTACATCAGATCATGATTTCTATCCATAATGCTTGTAGAACAGCTAGTGAAAAATACGGTTTAGGCTATGACCTGATTGCCGGAGCAAATATCGCAGGCTTTGAGAAAGTCGCTGAAGCGATGTTAAGTCAAGGTATCTTCTAAAAATCACCCATTGGGTGATTTTTTTTCACGAAAAGTACCTTCAAAATGAAGTGAACCAAATCCTTATACGTTTTGGATAACATATCGTAATATGTTGAACTTTTAATTTGAATATCTTAGTAAGGATCCTAAGTGGATATTTAAGCTGCAGTTGATAAACCACCATGACTTTTTCTTCGGTTGTCGATTCTTTCTTGCCTGATCTGCAGCTCTGCATTTTTGAGGTATTCATTCTCCGCTTCCAGATACTGATCCCTCCATTACTAAATAAACCCTACGCAATCGCTGTGCTCGTAATAGATTGCCCCCCTTTCTCTTCTTATATAATTCTATTTTTTGTCCTCTTATCAGTTTGGTCATAATAAAAATGAACCTCCATTATTTGGGTATCCAAATAACAAGGTTCATTTCAAAATGGTACTTTTTGATATTAGTCGTCCAGGATCAATGAAAGCAATGCCTTTGCCGCTTCTTTAGGTCCCTGATGCTCACTGCCAGGAATGCCTAAACGCGTACAAACCTGTCCGACTTTGATTCCCTGATCATACATGGCTTTGAAATAGTCCTGTAAAAGAACCTCTGTCTGTTCCTGACGCTGAACAGGACCAAACGGATTGGCAAAATAACTCTCAACCAAGCCTGATTCTGTTGTTGTGCCTTTCGCCATTCTGGCACCACGTCTAAAGACATCCAGTGCTTCATCGATTTGATTGAAAAAATGCAGGGCATCATGATCGTTATCATAATTATTGGCATAAAGGAAATAATCAACTTTATGCTTTGCCACGACTTCACGATATGGTGTGATTGGAATAACGATACGTGCATTGACCTTATCGGGATTCATGAAAACAGAACGGTCGAGTTCTTTATAGCCATATCCGGCATCTAGATCATCCAGACGAACAAATGCGCCAATCTCTGTACCGCTGGTAACGATCTGGCCATTCTCATCCTTACTCAGAACACCCATATCATCATAAATGGTCTTGATTTCACGAATGCTCTTTTCACCCATGCCTTTAATCTGCTCAATAGTTTCAGATTTACCGGCACCGCTATCGCCCATAATGACGATATTTCGCTTTTGACCGGAATGCAAAGTCACCTCCACCATGGCACCATGGATCGGTAATTCACCTTGATTTAATTTACGCACATTATGCAAAGTCAGGATCATTTTTTTCATATATCCAAAATAATCAAAATCATCATGATGACTCAGCAAGGCGACCATAATATCATTTTCTTCATCCTGATAGAAACACTCATTACGCTGACCGTCCTCATAACCATAAACATAAACAATATCCGGTTTACGATTGCGATATTCTTCAGCATCAGCCAGTTCAAAAAGGTTACAGAGCGTAATTCCCTGCGCCATATAATCGACATGGAAGTAAACAAAGGCCAGCAGATCCCCTACTTTCGCAGGGTAACAGAACCAGTTTTCCGGATCAAAGCGCTTATCTTCCAAAGGATTCTCTTTGACTTCCGGGAACACACCGGAACGTTTATTACGCTTAGAATAAGTAATGAATGGCGGATGAACCACCACTGATTCAATGACAGGGATTGGATCAAGCTGTCGATATTCATAAGGTAAGACCGAACGCACACGGCTGACAACCAGACCGGCATTGACACCAGCTGTGATCTGACGATAAACGCGATTTTGGTATCCCATCACAGTTTCTTCTATCTGACGATATGTTCTTAAGATCAAAGACTCAAACTGAATCTGGGCATCCACAAAACCTACATTTTGAAACCCGGTTTGCGTATGATCATTAAAAACCACGGCATAACGCTGCAACCGCCGCCAGAAAAGATAGAAACGTTCGATGACGTTATAAAACATTTGTCTGTTGCGAAAATAAGGTGCATATTGCGGATAACTGTGAGATAGTTCATCCACATTCATAATTAAAAGGAGTCTCGCCATATTCTGTAGATCGTTAGCCAACTCATTGTCCTCCGCATTGCAGGAATGCAGATAAACATAGGCATCGTTTCCGAGTGTCTTGCCTTTGGCAATGAAGGCTTTTAAGAGTTTTAAAAAACCGTCGCTTTCGATCAGTTCGATGGAACGATGATGATACTCCTCACTAAAGTTCAAAATGACATTACCATTCGTTAGTTTAAATCGATAACTCATAGATTCCCACCTTTCATTAGTTAATCCTATCAATCCAATTCTAACATAGAATAAAGGAAAATCAATTGATTTTCCCAACAAAAAACAATGTAATCGGTCTCAAACGTCACTGATGTTCCAAATGTTCAAGTGTCAGATTAAAAATTTGTAATACATGGTCATCATCTAGTGAATAGTAGATTTCTTTTCCTACCCGCTTGCTTTTGACCAATCTAAACTGTTTCAGCCTGGACAACTGATGAGAAATGGCTGAAGGCGTCATTTCCAAAGCATCCGCAATTTCTGACACATTATGTTCTTTTTCGAGTAGTGTATAAAGAATCTTGACTCGCGTCGGATCACCGATGACTTTGTAAAACATAGCCATCTCGTCTACTTTTTCAAACTTCATGCACATCCCCCTTTAAAATAGCTTCCATATGACCTTTCCAATGATCTGAGACTGAATATCAATACAGCCAAAATGTCTGGAGTCAATGCTGTTATCGCGATTATCCCCCATCACAAACACTTCACCTTCTAAAACAATCACATGACGATCAGGAAATGTAACATCCTGATCCAGCAGGTAAGGTTCCTCGACCAGCACTTCATTACGATACAGCTTGCCATCACGAAACTCCAGATGATCCCCCGGTAAACCAACCACCCTTTTGATCATTAAGCTCGGTGCAGCAAGATTACTCGAAGTATATTGAATAATGACTAGATCATTATACTCAGGTGCCTGCAAGTCATAATAAAAACGGCTGACGAGCACACGATCCCCGTCATGGTAGCCAGGTGCCATCGATTCACCTTTCACTCGTGCGAGCATAAAAAAATGAAAAAACACACTGATAACCAGCATGGTCACAAGTACCCAGCGTATATAAGAAAAAAGCGTTTTACGATTTAACTCTGTCATCATTCTCACCTTAATTACCTACTTTAATCATTATATCATAAATTGACGTCAATTAGAAATAAAAACGATTCTTCCCATCCTTTGTTTGATAATAACAAAAAGAAAACGAGCTCTCTACTCGTCTTCTACTAGTCTTGTTTTTAGCTTCTGTATAATTTTCTTTTCTAAACGGGAAACCTGCACCTGACTGATTCCCAGTCTTTTCGCTACAGCCTCCTGATTAAAATCCAGATAATAGCGCATCTGAATGATCAGTTTCTCTTTGTTGGATAATTTATCAATCTCCATCTCCAGGGCAAGCTTATCAAACCAGTGCGTGCGTGAATGATCCTCTAAACGCTCTTCCATGCAGATCGACGAACCATCTTTTTCATAGATCGGTTCACTTAAAGAAGTCGGATAATAACTTGCCTCCTGAGCTAAAATCACATTTTGGACATCTTCCTTCAAATAGGCTGCCACTTCTTCCAAAGTGGGATCGGATCCGTTTTGCGCCTGAAGCATGTCTTTCGCTTTGACCACTTTTAAATGGAGCTCTTTTAAAGAACGCGAGACCTTGATCGATCCGTCATCACGAAAATAGCGTTTGATCTCCCCCATGATAATAGGGACAGCGTAAGTTGAAAATTGAACTTCATACTGTGTATCGAAATGATTGATTGCCTTCATCAAGCCAATGCAGCCAATCTGAAAAAGATCCTCTTTATCATAAAGTGTATTTTTAAAACGATGGACGATGGACCAGACAAGTCCAACATTTTCCTCCACGATTGTTGCTTTCGCTTTTTCATCCCCCTGCTGAGCTAAAACAATCAAATCGAGGGTCTTAGGCTTGACTGTCCGAACCATGTTTGAAACGTTTACTGATCACCAGTTTTGTCCCCTGTTCTGGTATGGATTCGATTTGCATCTGATCAGAGAGACTGTCCATGATCGTCATCCCCATCCCAGAGCGCTCTAGATCCTGACGTGTCGTATAGAGTGGCTGACACGCCTGATTGATATCTTGGATGCCTACCCCATAATCTTCGACTTCTATATGTAGTTCATGATCAAGGGTTTCCAGACGTAAATAAACCTGCCCTTCAGACTGACCGTTGTAGCCGTGAATAATGGCATTGGCGACTGCCTCTGAAATGATTGTTTTCACTTCGATCAATTCATCCATGGTCGGATTTAAAGGGGCAATGAAGCTGGCTGCGACCGTTCTGGCAAAAGCCTCATTTTCAATGCGCGCATCAAAGTGCATTTCCATTCGATTCACTTTGCTTCTACCTCCTTATCTTCATCCAAACACTGAATGATCTTAAAAAGGCCTGTCAGATCAAAAAGCTTATAAACAGAACCATGTAAACCAGAAAGATATAGGCGACGCTGACTTTTTACCAGCTGATTGTATCGACCTAATACCATTCCAATTCCCGAACTATCTATAAAATGGACATGCTTGAAATTAAAGATGACACTGGGCTGATGACTTTCCTCGATGCAAGACACAAGGTGGTCTCGATAGCGCAGTGTTGTTTCATGATCCAGATCGCCATAAAAGAAAACCACCAGGGCGTCTTCAGTCTCACTGATTTTCATTTCATTTTGCATAATCTCTCACTCCTTTTCCGCCTATATCATATACGAAAAAAATGTCCCTGTGGACATTTTTGACAAAACTAGAACTGTGACGGCAAAACTAGAAGCAAGACGACCTTTTATGCATAAAGTAAATTTCCAAACAACTCTTTGAAGAAGCTCCAGTAAGAAATCCGTTCTACATCCTGATTGACAATCAGTGGATAACGCGCAACGGTTGCCTCCTCATTCATTAATTTCAGATATCCGACGACCTCTCCTGTGTATAGGGGCGCCTCGTCACGATCGATCTCAATCGCATAATCCGGTTCATAGGTTTCTGTTTTAGGATAAGGTACCTGTATATCTTCAGCGCTGATGACTGGTGCACTTGACACGCGCCCATGTTTGACGTCCATTTCGGTTACGACATCACCGGCACGGTACAAAGTCGTTGTCGTATATTGCGCTAACCCGCTTTCCAGCAGCGCCGTCGCTTCCGCATTGCGTACTTTGGGATCTTCTTCATTCAAAACAACTGCTATCATTCGCAGACCATCACGCTGACCGGTCAGTACTAAGCAATAACCGGCTTCTTTAGTAAAACCCGTTTTCAAGCCATCGATTCCCTGACTCGGATTAAGTGCTTTATTGGTGTTGACCAGCCAAAATTTCTGATCGGTATCTTCACGAATATAAGCGTCATAGAGACTGGTCAGATCAAAAAGCTGATCCTGACCAATTTCAACCAGATAGGCAGCCATCATCGCCAGATCGTAAGCACTGGTATAATGATTTTCGTCGTGCAGCCCCGTACAATTCACAAAATGCGTATCCTTGAGACCTAGCTCGCTCGCCTTCTTGTTCATCATATCGACGAATGCTTCGCTGCTTCCGGCAATATGCTCCGCTACCGCAACACAGCAATCGTTGGCAGAGCTGACAGCAATCGCCTTAAGCATGTCAGACAGAGGCAAAACTTCGTTCTCTTCTAGATAGACCTGGCTGCCGCCCATACTGGCAGCATAAGCCGAGGTATGAATCATCTCATCTAATTGAAGCGACCCTTCATTTAAAGCTTCAAAAATTAAGATCATGGTCATGATCTTGGTCGTGCTGGCCGGATACATCCTTTCGTGTTCACTTTTGGTAAAGAGGACATCTCGGGTTTTCGCTTCGATGAGAATAGCCGCCTTGGCTTGACTGGCCAGTTCTTCTGCTTGACAGGGAACAGCCCCAATACACAAACCAATGACCAGTGTTAAACAGAGCATCCATTTTTTCATCTTTTTCACCCCTCAGCACACTATATGTTGAGATTAAACATTTATGAAAAAAAGCGTCTTGAAGACGCCTATGGTTTGGAAAGTTGATCTAAATACGTATAGTAACGATAAATAGCCAGATATTGATCATCATTAATAACTCCTCTGCGCCATAAATAATCAATAATGGCATAACATCCCGCTTTATTCATATTCAAATCCTCCTTGCTTCATTATAGTCAGGCAAGGAAGAAATAGACCTATTTGATTTGAGTAATGCTTAGACTGGTTGCAGTCGGCAGTTTATAGATGATGGCAGAAGCCTTAAGACCATATGGAACAGCTGCTAAAGGCGTCTTTCCCAAACTAAGCGCATAGAGCAAGCCGCTCGAAAACGCATCGCCGCAACCTAATGTAACGCCGGGTCCACCCGTCAGACTATCAAAATGGCGACTCACCTGATGATCATAATAAGTTAAACCATCTTTATCCATCGTAATAACGATCCATTTTAAACCGGCAGCGAGCGCTTTGGCAGCAAACGCATCCTGATCAAGACCGGGACAGTAGCGTGCCGCCTCTTCGCGATTCAGGATATACCCTTCCAATAGTGGCATAAGCTGCCAGTCAAACTGGCGGGCATTCATGATCCAGCGCGTATTCGGACTGGTTTGCAGCAGCCTCTTTAGAAAGCGCGGATCGTTATTATCCGTGATGCCCCATTGACAGGTACTGAGTTCACGAAAAGGAATTTCATCCTCATCATGATAAAAATAACGTGGATCCACACTGGAAACATACATTTTTTTCTCATCATCCTGCAGACAAGTAAAAACCGGGCAAGGTGCATCCAGAATCGTAGGATGAACCTTTACCCCATGCGTTTCCATATCATTGATCAGCGCCTGACTGGTCACATCATTACCAAATTTACTTATAAAATGACAATCTAAACCTAAAACACCTAAGTGAAAAGCAATATTATGCATTGAACCACCAAAACTGTCTGTTTCAATCACCTGTGTCGTCGTTTGAAAATTAAGCTTTCCATTTTCGCGCGCAACAATCACACGATCCAGACAGGCAGTTCCTAAAACGGCAACCGAACTCATGCCTCATCCTCCTCTTCAAACGGAATACACATCAATAAAGGATACGCTTCCTTTTCATCTGGAACCTTGATTACAATTTCTCTCTGTCCCCCATCTGGATTTCGATAAGTCATCTCGTATTCATAGCGATTTTTGACCTTATAGCGATAGATATGAAGAGCACGCCGGAATTCATAGAGCTCGTTTTTATAATAGATAGCATTCTTATTGTAGTAAATGCCAGCATAGAGAAGATCCCAGATAATGTAATAATCAATGCAGGGAACCAGAATCATGATCCTTGGAAAGATCCAATTGCCGCCAGTCATTAGATTATATAAACGGAAAAGCACATAAGCCACCGAGATAGTTAAAATGATTCCATAGATCACATTACGCAGCTTCGTCGCATTGTACTGATATCTTTTCCATTTAGGCATCTGATGTTTGACTTTTTTAAAGCGGCGATGGCGGATAAATAGATCGACCGCCATAGCCACGAAAAGAACTAAATCAATATATTCCGTAATATTCATGTATTTCCCCCTTACTTCAGCACATAGCTTTGCCACAGTGTATCATAAAACGCCTGGGAAGGCAGCGTATTGGCGTAAATCGTCAACAAAGGTTCTCCCTTTTTGACATGATCACCTATTTTAGCCTTTAAGACCAATCCAACATCTGGGTCGATCGTATCTTCTTTGGTCTGCCGGCCAGCCCCTAAATGCATGGCAGCCAGACCAAGCTGATAACTGTTGATAGATTGAATGCAGCCGTCGGTCCGAGTCTTCAGATGAATCTGATAACGAGTCTTCGCAAAACGGTCAGGATGGTCAATATATTCTATATCCCCGCCCTGAAAAGCCACCATTTGACGGAAAATATCAAATGCTTCCCCCGATAAAAGCTTTTCAGATAGTAAACGATAAGCCATTTTTTCAGTCATGCCCATCTCGCACATTGACAAAAGACGCGCACCTTCATGCAGACAAAGAGCGGTCAGATCTTTAGGACCACGCCCCTTGAGTGTTGCCAACGCTTCTTTAACTTCGAGGACATTCCCAATAGCGTAGCCAAGCGGCTCATCCATACTAGAAAGAACGGCATCCACTTTACGCCCAAATGCCTCGCCAATACCAATCATCGTATCCGCTAGCTGACGCGCACTTTCACGATCAGGCATGAATGCTCCGTTGCCATATTTAACATCTAATAAAATGGCATCTGTCTGACAGGCAAGCTTTTTAGACATAATACTTGAAGCAATTAAAGGAATCGCATTCACGGTATCTGTCACATCTCGCAAAGCATACAGACGCTGATCTGCCGGCGCCAATTTTTCACTTTGTCCGATAATGGCAACATGAATCCTTCTGAGCTGATCTTTAAATGCTTCTTCACTCAAATGAATACAGAAACCGGGAATCGATTCTAATTTGTCCAACGTTCCGCCTGTATGCCCTAACCCGCGACCGGACATCTTAGCGACATTCATGCCCGCACTGGCTACCAGCGGTGCCAGGACTAACGTCGTCTTGTCGCCAACACCACCCGTCGAATGTTTATCCACTTTCCAGCCTGGAACATCACTTAGATCTAAGGTCTCCCCGCTAAGATACATGGCCTTGGTCAATGCCAGGGTCTCCCGCTCATTCATCCCCTGAAAACATACGGCCATCAAAAAAGCACTCATCTGATAATCCGGAATGTCACCTTGCATATAAGCATGCATCATCCATTCAATTTCCTGATCACTTAGTGCCTTGCCGGTTCGCTTCTGATGGATCAAATCAGTCATCAACATATTATCCCTCTTTTCGCAAACAAATTTTAGTATAACAAAAAAGCAGATGAAAATCCATGCTTTTTTAAACTCACTTTTATTATATCAAATTTGCACCATAATAAAAAGCCCTATCGAAATAGAGCTTTATTGAAAACATTTTCCATTCGTAAAAGGATGCCGTCCATTCATCAGATCTTTGACAGGCATCTTCTTTTTACCAGCAACCTGAACCTCATCCAGCCGATAAAGATAATCCTGACAGCAGACATAAACGCCACTATGATCAGCCTGAACGATGGTTCCCGGCTTGTCCGTGGCAGGTGTGGTAGTGACAGTTCCGGCCCAGAGCTTGACATTTCCATCATCCAGACGCGCATAGGCCACCGGCCAGCTATTTAAACCACGGATCAATCGATCCACAGCAACCGCTTTCTGATTAAAATCAACATGTTCGGTTTCACGATCGATCGTTGGCGCATAGGTCACCTCATCCTCATTCTGTTTTTCCGGGATGATCTTGCCTGCCAGAAAATCAGGCAGCATTTCTTTAAGCAAATTGGCTCCTAGCTGCGTCAGACGCGCATAAAGCGTTTCGACCGTATCTTGATCAGAAATTGGCGTCTCGATTTTTGCCAGCATGTCCCCAGCATCCATTTTCTTTGCCATATACATGATCGTGACCCCAGTTCGATCATAGCCATCGATGATGGCATGATGCACAGGCGCCCCACCGCGCAGCTTAGGCAACAGCGAAGCGTGCACATTGATGCATCCCAATCTAGGTGCTTTAAGCAAAGCCTCCGGGACGATCTGACCATAAGCCGCACTGATAACGAGATCCGGCTGATAAGCCAGAACCTCCTCATATTGTTTTTTGATATTGCTGACCTGCACACAGTCGATGCCATGCGCCATGGCCACTTCCTTGACCATTGTCGGTTTAAGGATCTTTTTACGACCAACCGGACGATCCGGCTGACTGACAACAGCTACAACATGATAATGATTTTCCAGCAGCATCTCCAGGACTGCTTTTGAAAAATCGGCTGTTCCCATGAATACAATGCGAATATCTTCCATCCTAAACACCTCTCATGCTTCTATTCTATCACAAAAGGGCTAGCTTTCAAATAAATTCTGCAGCAGTCCGGAAAAGAAATAGACCGTGTTTGAGATGGCTTGACGCGATAGATCGCTCACCTCCCCCACAAATTGACTCACTTGATTTTCTTCATCTACCCGACTCGAAAGGTAGGATGACTGCAATGTTTGGCCCTGCCTGACATCCTGATTAAAACTATCCAAAGCTGATTTTTGTTGTTCTGTTTTTAAGTAATCAGGATTTAAAAACTGCCCTGCCAACATCAATACTAATAATACCAGACAAAAGTCTAACAAGATATTTTTCATAAACGTCCTCCTTTAAATCCGGCATCGATGGCCTTCGCAAGGAGATCCATGGAGCGTGTGACTTCCTCATACGTATTTTCGGGTCCACCACACTCGATGAGGACCATATGATCGGCATATTGCTGATTATAGGTCCCACTGGCTCGCTGATAATCTGAACGCATCACACCATTCACAAGTCGGTCAACTTCTTCATGAATAACGGCACTGCGACTGGCGACTTCGCTGGCATTGGCTGATGCCATTCCAATGACCATCATCATCTTTGCATAAGTAACCCCATCAACATTCGCGGTCGAAAGGTCCTTGCTGATTGAGTCGCGATGAAGATCAATGATCAGATCAAAAGATCCATAAGTTGCTAGCTGCTGTTCCATAAAAATGCGGCTGGTCGGATAACGGGATTGTCCAGTATCGCCGACCTGTAAGCGATATGCTTCAAAATCTGCTTTTTCAACAATCACCTCATATCCAAGGCTTCTCAACTGGCCAGCCAGATAATCAGCAGCATCCATCACGTTATTGGTCGCATAGCCCTCATACTGATGTGTATTATAGATATAGATACGTTTTCCTGTCGGGGTCGGGGTCTGAGTATTTTCTGTCTGTGGCGTATTTTCTGTCTGAGTGTCTGGTTCACTGGTTTCTAATGTCTCTGATGCCATCTTCTGATCCACTTGATGAACTAGAAGACTCGTATCATCATCCACTGTTGCCAGATGCAGGGGGGCTACCACATCACTGACATCAAAAGGATGAAAGCTCGTTAAATAAGAGACATCAAAATCCTGCATCACGGAAACGACCAGACTGCTTTTATGTAAACCAGCCAAGATCAGCATAACTGCCAGCAGCTTTACACATACATTGAACCAGGAATTTCTTTGCATTCAACCACCTCTTTTATTCTACAGCTCAATGTATGCAGGAAAGCGCAAAATTAGTCCTTAATAAGCTAAAAGGACTTGATTTAAAGCTCGGCTGACAATGCTGGCCAGTTCTTTGACCTCCAGATCGATACTTTTATCCATGACGATCATATTCATACCTGCAGGTGTCAGAATTTCACGGAGGAGCTGACGACCGTCGGCTTCTTCCAAACGTCCAAATTCGCCCAGCAGATGTGCGCTGAGCATCTCGTTCCATTCATCTTCAAGATGTTTCGCAAAATGGTTCTCGACCATTTCAAGCACATCATAAGCAACCGTCGAAACATCAACAACCGTTGGAATACCGATACAGATAAGTGGGACGCCTAAGCTCGATCTAGTCAATTCACGGGTATGATTACCCACCCCGCTACCCGGCTGCATCCCGGCATCCGTCAGCTGAATAACATGACCGACTCTCCCAAGACTGCGGCTAGCCAAAGCATCAACAGCAATCACAAGATCTGGCTGAAAGCGTTCAATCGTCCCTAACAGCAGTTCGATCGTTTCCATACCGGTTTGTGCACGGACCCGCGGTATCAATAAAGCCACAGCTCGCATCCTCTCTTGCTGTCGATCTTCTTCTGGAATATGAGCACTGACCAGCAGTTCATCGGCTAAAAGAGGACCGATGGCATCACATGACAGATCCGGATTCCCTAATCCACAAACAAGAATACGATTGAGATCTCTGATTGCAAGTGCGCCGATCATTGTTTCCAACTCTTCGGCTAAGACTTCAGCCAGATCCTCGCGCAGTGTTTCCAGCGCCAATCCTTCAAATGCCAGACTTGTATAAGTTCCTGGCTTTTTTCCAAATCTTTCTTTTTCTAAAACAAGTGTTTCAATCCGAACCTGACGACGTTGACTGATCTTAAAATGAAGCTTACCATCTGCATCTTCTAATTCCTTAAAATCAAGTGCCAGGTCACTTCGAAACCGAAAATTTGACATAGTTATCACCCATCTTAGTCTAAAGCTAAAGAACAATTATATGCAAAAATCAAAAAAAATATTGCAATTACCAGTTGAATTTGTTAATATTATACAGTAGCAAAAAAAGAGAGGTGAACAAACATGGCAAACATGAAACAACAAATCAAACGTTATAAAAATGATAACGCTAAACGTGCAGCTAATACTTCTTTTAAATCAGGTTTAAAAACAGCAATCAAAAAAGTTTTAGCTGAAGTTGAAGCTGGTAATAAAGAAGCTGCTGTTGCGGCTTATAATGCAGCAAGCGCTAAGCTGGATTCTTCTGTAACTAAAGGAATTCATCACAGAAATTACGCTTCTAGACAGAAATCAAGATTAGCTAAGTTAGTCAACTCTATCGAAGCTTAAGCGATGATGTGACTTGCACGAAGGTAGATATTCTACCTTCTTTTTTTGTATCCTGACCTGAAAGATGATATAATGACATTGAGGTGAGTCTATGAAAAGAGATGAAACAAGATCCATTCAGGTAGGTAATCTGACAATGGGCGGCAATTCACACGTCTACATTCAGTCCATGACCAATACTAAAACACATGATGTAGAAGCAACGGTCAATCAGATCTTGGCTTTAGAAAATGCAGGATGTGAAATTGTCCGAATGGCCTGCTTCGATCAAGAGGATGCCAAAGCCATCCGAACCATTAAAGAACAGGTTCACATTCCTCTGGTCGCCGATATTCACTTTGATTATCGTCTGGCCTTAACAGCAATCGAATCAGGAATTGACAAGATCCGCATCAATCCCGGCAACATTGGATCAAAGGAAAATGTCAGACGTGTTGTGGAAGCTTGTAAAGAAAAACATATACCGATCCGTATCGGTGTCAATGCCGGTTCATTAGAAAAAGAACTTTTAGAAAAATATGGTAAACCAACAGCTCAGGCAATGGTGGAAAGTGCCAAGCGTCATGTCGATATCTTGAGATCACTTGATTTTGAAGATATCTGCCTGTCCTTAAAGGCAAGTACGATGAAAATGTGTGTGGAAGCTTACGAGTTAGCAAGTGAGACCTTTCCCTACCCTTTACATTTAGGCATCACTGAAGCGGGCACTGCCTTTGGAGGCACCATTCGTTCGTGCGCAGGACTGGGGATCCTGCTTCATGAAGGATTAGGAAACACGATCCGCGTTTCTTTGAGCGATGATCCGGTTGAAGAAATCAAAGTTGCCAGAGAACTGCTTAAAAACTTTGATCTCTTAGATGACGTTCCAAATCTTGTCTCCTGTCCGACCTGCGGACGTATTCAATATGATCTGATCCCGGTCGCTAAAGAAATCGAACAATTTCTGCAAAATATTCGGGCGCCGATTACGGTAGCCATCATGGGCTGCGCTGTCAACGGACCAGGTGAAGCACGCAATGCAGATATTGGTATCGCTGGAGGTGTCAAGGAAGGACTCTTATTTAAAAAAGGGGAGATCATACGTAAAGTCAAACAGGAAGAACTTGTCGATGTTCTAAAAAAAGAAATTCTGGAAATGGTTAAACAAAGTCATGCTTGACTTTGTTTTTCTTTAAACAAAAAAACGAGAGAGGACTCTCGTTTAGCAGATGTATGAACCATTGAAAGCAACGGTCAATCATAGAATATGCCTGAGTTGGTTTTTTTATACACTTTTCTATTCTTTTCCATCCCAGCAATACGTACAAAGCTGACAGCGATCTAAACCAATCGATTCAATCATGTCGTCCAGACGATGGTAACGTAATGAAGTAAATTTTAAACGACGGCGGATCTCTTCAAGCATTTTGGCGTATTTTGGATGATCCGGATTCGCATAATCAGCCAGCACTTCTGGAGTGATCTCACCTTCTTCCAAATCAAAGATAACGCGTCTGGTGATCAGATCCATCTCTGAATTGGAACGAGAAAAGTTCAAATATTTACAACCAAATAAAATAGGTGGACAAGCTGGTCGTACATGAACCTCCTTGGCCCCACTCTCGTATAAGAACTCCGTTGTTTCGCGCAGCTGCGTACCGCGTACAATGGAATCATCGATCAACAGCAGTTTCTTATCTCGAATCAGTTCTTCAACCGGAATCAGCTTCATCTTCGCAATCAAATTTCGCTGACTCTGATTTTGCGGCATAAATGAACGTGGCCAGGTTGGCGTATATTTAATAAAAGGTCGCGCAAACGGGATACCTGAATGATTCGAATAACCGACTGCATGGGCTGTTCCTGAGTCCGGAACACCGGCGACACAATCCGGCTTGACATCATCACGTCTAGCTAACATATCACCGCAGGCATAGCGCATCGTTTCGACATTCACTCCCTCATATGTTGAAGTAGGATAGCCGTAGTAAACCCACAAGAAAGAACAGATCTTCATTTCATTGCCCGGCTGCTTTAACTGCGTAAAGTGTTCAGCATCCACAAAAGCAATTTCGCCCGGTCCAAGATCTTTATAATGATGGTAACCTAGATTCAGGAAAGCCGTACTTTCAAAAGTCGCACAAAAAGCATCTTCTTTTTTCCCGATGATAACTGGTGTACGTCCTAAACGGTCACGCGCACAATAGAGACCTTCGGGTGTCAGGATCAAAATGCTCATAGACCCATCGATCATTTCCTGTGCGTGACTGATCCCCTCAATCATGTCATCCTTCTGATTGATCAAAGCAGCCACCATTTCCGTTGGATTGATGACACCACCGCTCATTTCCAAAAAGTGCGTTTTTCCCTGCTCAAAGCAATACGCTTTTAAGGCTTCCAGATTATTGATACGACCAACCGTGGAAATCGCAAAAGATCCTAAATGGGAGTTGACTAATAAAGGCTGAGCCTCATTGTCAGAAATACAACCGATCCCTACATTCCCCTGAAAATCGTCTAAATCTTTATCAAATTTTGTTCGAAAAGGTGAATTTTCAATATTGTGAATGGAACGGATGAAGCCATTTTCTCCATACACCGCCATTCCGCCTCGGCGCGTTCCCAGGTGGGAATGATAATCCGTACCGAAGAATACATCTAAAACACAATCATTTTTGGATGCAACCCCAAAAAATCCACTCATGCAGTTTCCTCCTTTGTAAGATTCTTACGGACCTATTTTAAGCTACTTTAGTAATGAAGTCCACCTTTTTTTTCAAAACCCTTTTAAATATAACAAAAAAGGCCTGAAGCATATGACTTCAGGTCTATTTTAAACCGGGTATAAATGTTTCCTGTCGAAACATTTCAATTTCTTTGGCATATGGAGCCATTTTTTCAACATATGGCGTCTCCAGGATCTTCGGTACATCCTGCAGGGCCGGGTGATGAACGATACGATTCAACAGTTCAAAACCGATATACCCATAACCGATATTTTCATGACGATCCTTCTTTGCACCACAAGGATTTTTAGAATCGTTAATGTGGACGCAATAGATGCGATCAAGACCAATCTTGGCATCGATTTCTTCCAGCAAGTCATCAAAATGATTCAGATCATACCCTGCATCATGAAGATGACAGGTATCGAGGCAGACCCCAAGATGTTCAGGGTGCGTGACATGGGAGATCAGATAAGCCAGCTCATCAATAGAGCGACCCACTTCCGAGCCTTTTCCGGCCATGGTCTCAAGTGCAATATTCACTTTCTGATCAGGTTTTAAGACCTGATTTAATCCTTCAATCACTCGTTCTAAACCAGCTTCTGCACCCATCTTAACGTGACTGCCCGGATGCAGGACCAGTCTTGTCATCTTTAAAGCTTCACAGCGTTCAAGTTCCATTTTAAGAAAGGAAACCGCAAGTTCAAAGGTTTCCGGTTTGACCGTGTTCGCCAAATTAATGATATAAGGCGCATGGACAACAACCTGATCAGGTGAAATGCCATTGGCTTCCATCAGCGCCCAAGCTTCTTCGCGTCTGAGATCCTCGACAGGTTTACGAACCGTATTTTGGGGCGCACCAGTATAGAACATAAACGTGTTGGCATGATAGCTCAACGCTTCCTCTACTGAACCGAGCAGCATTTTTGGTCCTTTCATGCCCACATGACTACCAATCAACAACATGTTATTCTCCATTCATTCGTCTTTTTTCAATCTGAGCCTGGCGTGCGCGTTCTTTTTTCTGACGACGAATATCCTGCTGGATAATCTGTCGTTTCTGCTTACGCACCAGTGCCTCAATCTGCTGTTTTCTTTTTTTACGATATCCAGGTTTGACCTTCGTTGGCTTCTTAACGATCTTTTGAATCTCCATTTCTAGGGCAGTTGGCTGTTTCTTGCGTGCCTTCCGCTTTTCGCGTGCGCCTAGATCAACAAGCTGACCGTTACGAATTTCCATATTTTTAAATTGAATGCCTTTTTTCTCAAGCTGAGCCACCATTTTTTCATCGCTTGTATCGTATAAACTATAACAGATCCCCGTATATTTTCCTCTGCCGGTACGTCCGGAACGATGGATATAGAAATCCAGTTCTTTAGGGAACCCCAAATTAATGATATGGCTCACGCCATCGATATCGATTCCTCTGGCCGCGATATCGGTCGCAACAACATACTGATAATCAAACTGTTTGATGCGGCGCATCATGGCTCGTCGTTCACGTGGTTCAAGATCCCCATGGATCTCCCCTACCTTCATGCCGGCATCATAGAAGCGATGCGCAATTTCACTCGCCTGCGTACGGGTGTTACAAAAAATCAAGCATAGATAAGGATCAATTAAAGCAGTCAATTCCTGCAGCACCTCATAGCGGTCTCGATGCCTTGTCCAGATCAAGATGTGCTCAATATGATCATTAGTCACTTTTTTTGACTCGATTTCAATCGTTTGCGGCTGATGCATGTATTTTTTCAGGAACGGACGAATTTTTTGTGGAATGGTCGCACTGAAAACAGCCATCTGTAGGTCATCCTTCATCTTTCCTGCCACTGCATCAATATCTTCAATATAGCCTAGATCGATCGTCATATCCGCTTCATCAATCACCAGGATATCTGCAGTCGTGATATGCAAAGCCTGCTCATCCAAAGCCAGGTCTCGAATACGCCCAGGCGTACCGACAACAATATGCGGCTGAGTGCTTAACTGAGCAATCGTCTTCTGACGGTCTTTGCCTCCAATCAGCAGTGAAGCGCGCAAGGCCGGCTGATGTTTCATAAAGATTTTTACCTGCTCATAAATCTGACTGGCAAGTTCACGGGTAGGCGCTGTGATCACGGCCTGAACTTTGTCTTTGCCAGTTTGGATCTGATTCATGATAGGAATCAGGAACGCATGGGTCTTACCTGTACCGGTCTGCGAAATACCGATGACATCTTTGCCTTTCAGCATCACGGGAATGACCGCATCCTGAATAGGTGTTGGCTGAGTAAATGCCAATTCTTGAATGGTCTCTTTAACAAAAGGCCGTAATGGGTAAGTATCGAATGTATTCATATCTCTCAACTCTCTTTCAACATCCTCGCTATTATACACTATTTTATTTGGAAAATAAAGCAAAAACGTCCATTTGATGGATGTTTTTCACATTTTCATACATGCGTGCATAAATTAAACTGAGGTGATAATATGTATCCTAATCAAAATCGGCCCTACCTTTATCAGCCTATCGTGGCCTATAAGCCCCAGCAGTATATGCAAACCAAGCTGGGCCGTCAACAAGTCGTTTCTGGTCTACGCGTCGCTTTGCAGACCCTGGAAACAGCTTCACGGATCATTCCGCTCATCGCACAGCTGCAACCGATGCTGGAGAATGCGAAAACCGCTCTGCATGTCATCAAGGCTGTGAAAGCATCAGATCCACCACCAGCCGCCCCAGCAACCATTATCGATGTTCCGGACACATCAAAAAACGATATCCCTGATTCTGAAAATCCGATTCTCTTTCACCCCTGAACCCATAAATATGTTATAATGGCGATGGAGGTGCAACTTATGAAAGTATATCCAATCACACCCAGAGGTTATTGTAAAGGCGTGGTTCATGCCATTGAACTGGCGAAGCGTTGTGCGCATGACTATCCCGATACACCGATCCATATTCTCGGCATGATCGTGCATAATCAGTATATCGTTGATGCCCTGGCCCAAATGGGGATCCACACTGTCGATCAACCCGGCCTGAGCCGGCTTGAACTATTAGACCAGATCGATGAAGGCATTGTGCTGATCACAGCGCATGGTGCGGGTCAGGATGTTTTTGACAAAGCACAGGCAAAAGGCCTGACAATTATTGACGCCACCTGTACAGATGTGATCAAAACACATACGCTGATCAAGACAGCTCTAGACGCTCAACAGGAAATCCTGTACATTGGCAAAAAAGGACATCCTGAAGCAGAAGGCACCATTGCCATTGATCCAGAGCATATTCATCTGATTACCAGCAAACAGGATATCGATGCTATCCAAAACCATGATCAGGCTTATTTGATAACCAATCAAACCACTATGAGTCTTTGGGATGTTTATGATCTATGTGAATATGCCCAAAAAAAGCTGCCCAATATTCAGATTGCCAAAGAAACCTGCCAGGCCACCCGCATCCGTCAGGAAGCGATCGCCAAAGTGCCTGAAGAAGTAGAACTGGTCATCATCGTCGGCGATCCTCACAGCAATAACACAGCTAAACTGGCAGCCATTGCCAGTCAAAAAGCACACAAAGAAGTCATCCAAATTGAATCCGTCCAAGATCTGAGCCTGGATGTGCTAAAAGGAAAATCCTGTGTTGCCATCAGTTCTGGTGCATCGACACCTACTTATCTGACCAATCAGATCATTGCCTATCTGCAAACACTCGAAGCGCCTGTTCAAAGTCTTCCGCCTTTCCCAAGCATCGACAAAAAGCATATTCTCGATTAAAAAAGATTCCCTTCGGAATCTTTTTTATGAATGATATTTCTGCATAAAAGCTTCAATTTCTTCTGTTGTACGCATAATATCCTTGGATAAGACCTCGCATCCATCTTCAGTAATCAAAAGATCATCCTCGATACGAATACCAATCGCCTCTTCCTCGATATAAAGACCTGGCTCATTGGAGATCACAGCACCAGGCTTCAGAAGCGCATTGCTGGCAATCGTTACATCATGCACATCCAGTCCTAAATGATGACTTACCCCATGCATATAGTATTTCCCTAATTCGTCTGCAGAATGAATCAGACCGATCTCCATCAGACCACTGGCCAAAACTTCTTTACACACATTATTTAGATCAATGGTCGTCAAACCAGGTCGCGCCGCTTTACGAACCGCTTCATTAGCCTGTAAAACGATGTCATAGATCTGTTTTTGACGCTCTGTAAAATGACCATTGACCGGATAAGTACGTGTAATATCAGAGCAGTACCCCTCATACATGGCACCTAGATCCAATAAGATCAAATCACCATCATGGCAAAGATCGCGATTGGTACCATAGTGAAGCATCGTACCGTTATAACCTGCTCCAGCGATAGTTGGGAAAGATGGTTTGATCGAACCCTGATATTTGATAGCATATTCATAAACAGCCTGAACCTGATATTCATATAAGTTCGGTCTCAGGTGTTTCATGACCGCCTCAAGACCATTCTTGGTCATCAGAATGGCCTTGCGAATCTTTGCCACCTCATCTTCATCCTTTTGCATACGTGCCGTACCGATGATTGGGTAGAGATTTTCAATATGCAGCGCTGGGAAATGTTCGCCAAAGCGTTTCGCTTCTCGAGTGCTCATGCTTTCCGTATGAGAAAGACTGAATTCATCCAGATTGAAGTAGAGATTTTCAATTCCAGAGCGCTCAAGGTAACGTAATACCGTTGCTTCAAAATCTTCCAGATAAGCAATATCTTCAATACCAGAAAGGTCACTGGCTTCCTTGGCAGTCATGAGCTTGCCATTCCATTTTTCATAAAGAGGATCTGGTTTCTGGATAAAGAGCGTCGCATGGGACTGACCATTATTCTTCACAAGTAATAGGATCATCCCTGCTCTTTCGATCCCTGTCAAATAGAAAAAGTTGCGGCAGACCTCGCGATCCGCATAGATAATGCCTAAAGAATGTTCTTTCATGGCATCCATGACATACTGTCTTCTCGTTTCATACATATTAAAACCTCCCTATCTATATATAAAGTAATCCTTCTCGTCTGCAAGCAAAACATCGATATTGAAAACTTGCAAACTCTTTTGAACATCCGCTTTCATCAGTGCTTCAACAAAATGAGGAATTCCCAGCACCAGACCATGAGGATGATCAAGCAAGTTTGTCGCATGATTATAGTTGAAATCGCCTGTCAGAAAAATATCTGCCTGATCGAGTGCATCATTGACAAATTCAGAGCCACTGCCACCACAGACAGCAATCTTGCGAAGCATAGCTTTGGGTTTGCCTGTATAGCGAACCAACGGCAGATCGTAAGCACGCTTCACATGCTCAATAAAGGCCTCAAGAGCCATAGGCATTGGCAAATGACCCAGTCGTGGGATACGTGTGCTTTCAAAAGGCTCGATGTTCGTGCACCCTAATTTCTCAAGAAGCAGCGTATTCATACGCAAACGATCATAATTCGTATGCATGGAATAGATGCTTAAATGTCCCGAAAGAGCACGTGCGATCAGCCCCCCGCGATACGTTTCAATCTCTAAAGAGGTCAGCGGATGAAAGAGAAAAGGGTGATGGGTAACTAGAAGATCACAGGAAGCCGCTAAAGCCTGCGTAATCGTTCCTTCATCTGCATTCAAAGCAACCATGACCTTCTGACAGTCCTGCTCGCGTGAGCCAATCTGCATTCCGCTATGATCCCACTCTTCCATTTCAGATAGAGGATAAAGCGATTCCAGATACGCAACAACATCTTGTACACGCATCACAATTCCTCCTTTAACCACTGATGCTGCAAATGAATCATTTTATGTTTTTCATTAGATTCATTTAGGGTTTTCAGAATATCTTCTAGAATTCCGGTTTGCCATTTCCATTTTTTGAAAATGACATCCGGTTTTTCTTTTAATAACACAGGTCCCATGTAAATTTCCTTAGCATTGAGTGCCATGCATCCAGGTTTTGCAACGATGATCTCATAGTAGTGATGCATATCTTCAACAGCCGTCTCATCAACAATCTGCCAACCGTGCTGCATCAGCCATTCACGTACCATTCCTTCGTTGACATTAGGTGCTAATACTAAAGTAGAAACCGCCAATTTAGAAAGATCCCGATCCAGAATCTGGCAGATCAAATTGCCTCCCATCCCGCAGATTGTGATCATATCCAGTTGACTGCCAATGATTGGTTGAAGTCCATCCCCTTTTTTTACAGAAATTTTATCTTCTGTATGCGATAATTGAATTGTCTTCTTCAAGGCTTGAATCGGACCATCAGCAATCTCACAGGCAATGGCACTTGAGATTACACCGTTTAAAACAAGCCAAACAGGCAAATAACCATGGTCACTTCCAATATCGGCCAGCTCGCCATGGTTACTATGTTTCTGAACCATCCTGGCAATCGCCATTAAACGTTTGGAAAGCTTCACTATTTATCCAGGAAATCCTTTAAACGTTTCGAGCGAGATGGGTGTTTTAATTTACGTAAGGCCTTGGCTTCAATCTGACGGATACGTTCACGGGTAACATTAAATTCTTTCCCCACTTCTTCGAGTGTTCGTGTTCTTCCATCATCAAGACCAAAGCGTAAGCGCAATACTTTTTCTTCACGGTCGGTCAATTCCAACAGAACTTCATTTAATTCATCTTTGAGCAACTCATTAGCGGCATAGTCATCCGGACTCATAGCTCCTTCATCTTCAATGAAATCACCTAAGTGGGAGTCATCCTCTTCACCAATTGGTGTTTCCAGCGAAACAGGCTCCAGAGAGATCTTTTGAATCTCGCGCACCTTTTCAGGCGTCATGCCATCCATCTTCTCGGCAATTTCCTCAGCACTAGGTTCACGACCAAGTTCCTGAATCAGCTGTCGCTGAATACGAGTCAACTTATTGATCGTCTCTACCATATGTACCGGAATTCGAATCGTACGGGCCTGATCAGCAATCGCACGTGTAATCGCCTGTCGGATCCACCAGGTGGCATATGTAGAAAATTTAAATCCCTTTGTATAATCAAATTTTTCTACGGCTTTGATCAACCCCATATTTCCTTCCTGGATCAGATCCAAAAACAGCATTCCTCGGCCTACATAACGTTTGGCAATCGAAACAACCAGTCTTAGGTTAGCAGCTGCCAGCCTTTTTTTCGCTTCCTCATCGCCTTCCAGGATTCGTTTGGCCAGTTCGATTTCCTCATCATGAGTCAGTAATTCTACTGTTCCAATTTCTTTTAAATACATTTTCACAGGATCATTGATCTTCACATTTGATCCTAGAGAATTGTCATCAAATTCATCCGAAGAATACATATTATACGTATCTCCAGTGAACATATCAAAATCATCGACAAAATCTAAATCAGGTGTATCATCAATGGACAAGCCATCCAGATCATCATCAAGATTGATATCTTCAATATTGTTCAAATCCAGATTATCCGCTTCTAATTCATCAAAAGTATCATCACGGATCTCAATATGTTTTTCTGAAATATAGTTTAGAATGTCATCCGCTGTTTCATCATCCAAATCATACTGGCTCATCAGATTATCAATATCTTCCTGAGTGATAAAACCCAAGCGAGCGTTTTTATCATCCAGCATTTTCTTGATATCGTCAACAGAAACAGGTGCGACTGTTTTTTTATTGTTTTTGTTATCCATTAAATAACTCCTTTCAACTCATTAAGCTTCTTTTTAAGAGCGATGATTTCTTTTAAGATCTCCGCTTTCCGAACCGGATCCATTTCCTGATGCATCTCTTTTTCGCGGTCCTCAATCTCTAGTCGGAACGTATGCTGAGAAATGGTCTGAATATAATCCTGAATCTCTTTTCCGTCCACTTCAGAAGGCAGATGGAGCTGAGCAATTTCCAGAACAGCACTGATCAATGAATCCTGTCCTAATACATTAATGAAATCGGCAATTTGCAAGGTATCATGACTGCGGTAATAGTCAACAATATAATTAGCGATGACGCGATAGGTCGCATCATACATATAGCCGAGTTTTTTTTCATATTGCGAACTCACCTGCTTGCTTAAAAGCATGTAATGCAATAGACATTGTTCTGCTTTTTGATATTTGCTAGGCAGCGGTCCTTGTTTAGTATGGCTGACGATTGGTACTTCATGTATCTTTTTGCGCATTGAACCGCCGATATTGGCGATTTTCTCATGGATGATATCCGTGGAAAACCCGGATTTATTAGATACCAGGCCAATGTAGTAGCTTTGATCGATGGGATCTTCCAGACTAGCGAGATCGCCAGCCAAATGATCCAGATAAGCTTTACGCTCATCGTAATTGTCCATTTGACTAGTCTCATAATAATAGTTGATTTTGAATTCTAATAAGCTCATATGGCTCGCCAAACTCTTGAGCAAGCCCTCTTTGCCATACTGCTCGAGCGTTTCATCCGGGTCCATCCCATCTTTGAGACGGATCACCCGAACCTGAAAACCGTTTCGCGCTAAGATAGAAGCATTTTTCAAGGTCGCTTCCTGCCCGGCGCGATCACCGTCAAGACATACATGAACCTGAACAGTCAATTTTCGTAACAGGCGTAAATGATCTTGCGTCAAAGCCGTCCCCATCAGGGCTACGGCATTTTCCAGCCCGGCACGATAAAGCGCGATCACATCCATAAACCCTTCCAGCAGGTAGATAAAGCCTGCCTGACGCGTCGCCTGTTTGGCTTCATGATAATGATACAGGGTCTGACCTTTGATGAAGATCTCCGATTCAGGTGAATTCATATATTTTGCTTCATCGCGGTCTTTTTGATAGATACGCCCCGAAAAGCCAACCACTTGACCATTACTGTCCCAAAGCGGGAACATGATACGATCCTTGAAACGATCATAATCCTGGCGCGTCCCTTCAATAATTAGTCCGGAACGTTCCATATCCACTTTATTGAAATTTAATTGCCCAAATCCTTTCAATAATGTATCCTCATTAGGAGCATAGCCGATCATGAACTTCTCAATCACTTCATCGGTAATATGCCTTTTTTCCAGATACTCTCGAGCTCGCAGGCCGGTTCGCCGACTCAACATCACGTGATAGATCTTCAAAGCTTCTTCATGCATATCATAAAGCGGCTTCAATTGATCATTGACTTTAGGTCGTGTGTAAGCCTCGTTCAATTCATCGACCGGAATACCTCCCATTTCCGCAACCATTTTGACAGCTTCCAAATAGCCGATCTTGAGGTAGTTTTGTAAAAAGGTAAAGACATTTCCGCCAGCGCCACAGACAAAGCACTTATAAATCTGTAATTCCTGACTGACTGACATGGAAGGATTGCTGTCATCGTGAAATGGGCAGATCCCCCAGTAGCCTTTGCCGCGTTTGCTAAGAGGAATATAGCTGCCTATGACATCGACAATATCAACACTCGAACGAATCTGTTCGATCTTTTCTTCTGAAAGTCTAGCCAAAAAGCATCACCTCATCTTCGCTCTCAGACTAATTTGGTTTTTTCTTCCAGGAATGCCACTAAATCGGCAATCGGTAAACGTGTTTGTTCCATGCTGTCACGATCACGAACAGTTACGCACTGATCGTCTAACGTATCAAAGTCAACCGTCAGACAATAAGGTGTTCCGATTGCATCCTGACGACGATAACGTTTTCCGATATTACCGGCTTCATCATATTCAATATTGAAGTAAGGTGCTAAATGTGCATAAACCTCCTGTGCCTGATCACGCAGTTTTTTAGTCAAAGGCAGGACACAGGCTTTGATCGGTGCAATGGCCGGATGAAGATGCATCACAATACGCGTATCCTTTTCATTCAGCACTTCCTCTTCATAACTATCCGTAAATAACGCTAAGAACAGACGATCCACACCAACCGAAGGTTCAATACAATATGGAACATATTTTTCGTTGGTCTCTGGATCGAGATATTCTAATGATTTTTTAGAATAGTCCATGTGGCGTTTCAAATCATAATCTGTACGGTCAGCAACTCCCCAGAGCTCACCCCATCCAAAGGCAAACAGATACTCGATATCGCTCGTTGCTTTCGAATAAAAGGCCAGTTCTTCCTTCGCATGATCTCTAAAACGTAAATGGTCAGGACGAAGCCCCAATTGAAGCAGGAAGTTCATACAGAAATCCTTCCAGTAATGGAACCATTCCAGATCCGTATCTGGCTTACAGAAAAATTCTAATTCCATCTGTTCAAATTCACGCATACGGAAGATAAAGTTTCCTGGTGTGATCTCATTTCGGAATGCTTTACCAATCTGACCGATTCCAAATGGCACCTTCTTACGGCTCGTACGCTGTACGTTTTTAAAGTTGACAAAAATCCCCTGAGCTGTCTCCGGACGCAGATAAACCGTGCTTTTCGCATCCTCAACAACACCCATGCTGGTTTTGAACATCAGCTGGAACTGTCTGATCTCGGTAAAGTTTTCTTTGCCGCATACCGGACATTTGATATGATGTACTTTGATGTAATCCATCAGTTTTTCATTGCTCCAGCCATCGCAATGCACACTTGGATCATAATCCTCGATCAATTTATCTGCACGATGACGTGTCTTACATTCTTTACAGTCCATTAGTGGATCTGAGAAACCGCCGACATGTCCTGTAGCTTCCCATACTCTTGGATTCATGAGGATGGCCGAATCCAAGCCTACATTGTAAGCTGATCCCTGAATAAATTTTTTCCACCACGCATTTTTGATGTTATTTTTCATCTCTACGCCCAATGGTCCATAATCCCAACTATTCGCCAGTCCATCATAAATTTCTGAACCCTGATAAATAAAACCAGAGGTGCGTGCATGGCTGACCAGTTTTTCCATTTCTTTTGATGCCATTAATTATCCTCCTTCACGATAAAAAAAGCCTCTAGCCTGCTGCTAGGGCAAATTCTGACAATATTCGTAGTCGCATATGCCCATTTCCTTTAATTGTCATACGCTCCTTACGCAACAAAAATATACCCTTATCGTGGTGTTTTGTCAACCAACAATAAGGGTACATCAAATGAACTTACGGCTTCCTAAACGGACCGGACAATATTCATCTAAAAAGTCTTCCATGAGCCTTTTTAAAACAGGATAATCCTCCACTTCGATCTGACAATCATCGATGCGCGAGAGATCCAGCTTGTTGATCAGGCGAAAGGATCGCAGGATACGTCTGGAATAAGTGATCATCGTTCCCTGCAGATGTTCCTGACAGACAAAACCACCATCCCGGACACTGATGGAAGCAATATGACGGGAATCCTGACAAAAAACACAATGATCCACCATCAATCCGCTGCCGCAGTCTTTCAAGATATACGCAATCACAAAAAAGTAAACCAGCAAATAAGGATATCCCTCATCCAACCGCTCGAGTACCTGACAGATAAATGCATAATGTTTCGCGTTAGGCTGACGGTCTGGCGCACTGCGATAAAAATACTCCATCGTCAGCTGCGCACAGGCCATTACCTCTAAATGAGAATCCAAATAACGAAACAACCGTACGGGACTTGCTTTCATCAGACGCGAAAGTCCCTCTTTGAGAATAAAGACGAACTCCGAAATCATCCCCGGCAGTAAACTCGAAGCGTTTTTGCTTTTCGGCTTACGAACCCCACGTGCAAGCAGGTTCATCTTCCCATAATGAGCAAAATAGACACTTACCAGTAAGTCGTTTTCCTGATAAGGCTGCGTCCTTAAGATCAACCCTTCATCCGTGATGGTCTGACTCATCTAATAATCTTCCTCATCATAGCCAAACTCTTTCAGATAGCGCTGCTTATTACGCCAGTCTTTCTCAACTCTGACAAACAGTTCCAGATCCACTCGCTTACCAAGATAGCGTTTCATATCCTTACGAGCTGCCTGACGGATCTTTTGGATCATACTGCCTTGTTTACCAATAATAATCCCTTTTTGACTGCTGCGATTCACAACGATCGTCGCCATGATCTCGTAATGATCCTCAAATTCCTCATAACGTTCAATCACGATTGCCACCGAATGAGGAACTTCTTCATGTGTAAAGAATAATATTTTCTCACGAATGTATTCTGCCATCAAATAGCGATCAGAATGATCGGTCAGCTGGTTTTCATCATAATATTTAATTCCTTCATTTAAGTATCCTCGGATCACCTCGAGCAAGGTATCCAGGTTCTCATCTTGAAGGGAACTGATCGGAATGATCTCAGCAAAATCGAATTCCTTTTGCCAGTTGTTCAGCACCTGGATCAGTTCTTCCTTTTTGATCAGATCCACCTTGTTGAGCACTAGAAAGACAGGTACTTCCTGTTCTTTGAGCTTATTTAAGATATATCGGTCTCCCTGACCAATATATTCATTGGCTGCACTCATAAACAAAACAACATCTGTGCCATAAACACTATTGATCGCTGTCGTATTCATGAAATTACCTAAGAGGTCCTGAGGACGATGCACACCTGGCGTATCAATGAAGATGATCTGACTCTTGTCATCCGTATAGATTCCCTGCAGGGTCGTTCGTGTTGTCTGAGCCACATTGGACATGATGGCTACTTTCTTTTTTAATAAATGATTTAATAACGTTGACTTGCCAACATTCGGACGGCCTACGATGGCAACAAAACCTGATTTAAACATTACAAATACGCTCCTGTAAATGATTTTGGTAATAATTTTTCAATCGTCGTCTGCTTATAGGAAGTCTTGTTTGCCAGAAAGATCGGTGTTTCTGAATCTAAAAGTTCCACCAGTACCTGACGGCAGCTGCCACAAGGGGTGATCACGGCCTCCGTATCAGCGACGATCGCTAATGCTTCGATATCCTGCTTGCGATAACCCTGACTGTAAACCTGGAAAATCGCATTCCGTTCAGCGCACATACTAGAGCCGTACGCAGCATTTTCAACATTGGCACCGACAATATATTGGCCATTCTTCAACAAAACAGCTGCGCCAACCTTAAAATTCGAATAAGGACAATAGGCGTTCTCACGCGCCTGAAAAGCCTGATGTATCAATTCTAATGCTTCCATCTTCTCACCTCAATTCCATCAAATGCGGGATAAACAGCATACAGCCGATAACAGCCACAAATAGTGCAAAGATCAGGACCAGCCCGCTACCTACGTCCTTGATCTTCCCTGCGCGCGGATCATATTGCGGGCAGATGAAGTCCACGATGTTTTCAATCGCCGTATTGACCATCTCCAAAGCCAGCACCAGACCAATGCATAACAGAAGCATGCACCATTCCATCCGCGCAAAGTCAAGCCACCATGCCAGGATCATCACCAGCAAAGCGATGATCAGGTGCACCTTCATATTGGTTTCTTCTCTGATACAAACGAAGATGCCATGACCAGCACATTTGAACATATCCCGAAAATGAGAATAATGAACTTTATCGGGTAATTTTTTGGGCATTTAAGATCTCCTCCTGCAAACCGAACATAACCTCTGCCTCTTGTTTTTCCATATGATCATATCCTAAAAGGTGAAGAAGTCCATGTGTGAACAGAAAACAGAATTCTCTATGAAAAGAATGACCATAGCTCTCTGCCTGTTCGCTTGCTTTTTCTAACGAAATAAAGATATCTCCCAGCTCCCGCGGCATGCCTTCAGGCAAAACGTCCGGCTGATCTTCCAAGGCAAAGCTGATCACATCTGTTGGTCGGTCGATCTGTCGATAATCCCGATTGATTTGCCAAATGGCATTATTATCTACAATGATACAGGATAGTTCAACATCATCATCAATATGTAAAATGGTTAGTGCGGTTTCAATGATTTGCGAAAAAAGCGTTTCATATTCAGTCAAATCAGTGTCCGTCTGATTGACAAACGCAAAAGATATTTCCATCAAGATCCTCCTTCTTCATGCCCCATTATAGCATATTCGAACGAGGGATTCACTAATTTTATTTGAGGATTGACCAGAATGACCCACCGTTCATTCTGCTCCTGAATCAGGCGGATGACCTTTTCCAAACTATCCGCTTGCAAATGATCTAAACAATGCACACAGATCATCAGTTTTCCATCAGCTAAATACTGATGGATAAAACCTGCGAGTTCTTTAGCTTCAAAAGATAAAAAGGGCAACTGCAAATTAATGAGCAGCTCTTCTTTCAGCAATTGATATTGCCAGGCCAGCTTCACACCAGCCTCTCCCAGATAATCCCGCAAAGACTCTGATTCGTCTAGACAGAAGTGATCAAAATAACGAATGATACAATGATAATCTGACATCGAATATGTATCCGCACGATGACCATTGATATAAACCTGCCATTCAGGCGATGGCATTCCTTTTCCTAACATCATCAAAGGCAATAAGTAGTGATCACTGGAAAAACCGCCTGAAACAGACATGGAGATGAGCTTTGTCGCCTGATAAAAACGAATTTCTTCCAGTGATTCCAGTGGCGCTTCTTTTTTCTTCGTCTCTAGCCAATACTGCCAATCGGCAAGTTGTGTGCAAGCGAGATGAAAACCAATAGAAATCCAGTGCCAGCCTAATCCTGTCAGTCCAATATATAACAAGGCTTGCGTCTCTATCCAGGAAGACGTCCAGCCAAAGTATCCAATCACCAAGCCAAGATGGATGCTGAGCACCAGCCCCAATCCACCTAAATAATTCCAGAAAGAAGATGACTCCAGACAATGGCGATCCGCCGGCTGCCAGCGATGCCAAAGATAATGTGACAAGCCTGCTAAAAGAAGCCCGTAAAGCATTGCCATCAAAGCACTGCGTCCCGCTCTCACCAAGCTTTCTATAAGCCAGAGACCCCAGAGTAATTGTGCCACAAATGAGAGGTTCTGTCTGATGATCTGTTTGATTGGGTATGGACGGATCGACGGCCAGCGTTCCTGCCACTGAGTCATCAGCTCAAATAAGCCTTGGGCCGTCACCCATAAAAAAGCAGCGTTCTCCACTCCCCGGCCCAGATCCAGCCAGATAGTTTGCGTAAGGTGAAAGTGAAAAAGAACCAGATAATAGCCCATCGTCCCTATTAGATATAGAAAAAATGAAATGAGAAAACGTGGCTGACGCAAACATAACGGCCATAACGATTGGTGATGATAGGGATAGCGTCCAATAAAGCCAATGCTCAAGCATTGCCAGATTGCTTTTTCCTTCCATGAAGAGAGGCTCATTTTGCGATACCCTCTAAGCGGATCCATCAGGTAGACCGCTTTGGTCCCAGATCGCATCACTAAAACAAAATGATCACCTAAGTTAGCAATGATGGGGAAACAGCGATGCGCTAACGCTTCTTCTATAGATGAAAAAGCGGTATAGTCTATGCCATAAAGCGTCAAAAGATGTAGTAACCCATCCAGTCCCCACGCATGCTCACCGATATCTTTAAGCATCCAGCGCCAGTCATGACGATACCGATGATGAGCTAAGACGGATTGCAAACAACAAAAAGCAGTTTTTTGGGGATCTTGAGTCAGATAAAGCGGATACCAGTGCATCCAATCACCTCCTACTCTATTATCCCTAAAAAGCTGCTGTTACACTTTATTTTTTAGAAAAAAGCCAGTAACCGACCAATCCCCCAAAAGTATCAACACCGACATCCCATAACGAAGCGACTCGCCCGGCAATAAAAGACTGGTGAAATTCATCTAAAAAGGCAAACATGATGACCCAGATCAGGATCCAGCGTGGTAATAGGCCAGCGCTTTTCACAAAGCGGGCTGTTAGAAAAGCTAAGATCAAGTACTCTGTCCAATGCGCTAATTTGCGTAAGATGAAACTTGCCATCTCCCCTTCCAGTCCCAACAAAGCCAACAGGTGATTACTCAAAGACTGTGAGGACTCCCCATTTTGCTGAGAAAAAGAAAAAATCACAGCCATCCAGATCAACATAGCTAGAAAATTAAACAAGATTTGTCTTTTTTGCTTCATAAGTACTTACCAGGGCCTCTTTTTGTGCTTTCGTCAATTGTTTGAGCTGATATTCCCGCTGCATCGCCTTCTTTTTTGTATCGAATGTCTCTACATAGACCAATGCAACCGGTCGATGCGCCCGAGTGTACCTGGCACCCTTACCAGACTGATGCGCCGCTACCCTTTTTTCCAGCGCATTTGTCCAGCCAGTGTACAAGGATCCATCCTGACAGCGCAACATATAGACATAACAAGGCACGACCCATTCCTCCTTTATGTCTAAGCATACACAAAATTCCATGCTTTTTCAAGACAACCAGAGGTAAAAAATACTTAGCAAGAAAGCTATCAACCCCTGAAAAAGGCGCGCAATGAAGTAACTTTGAAATGCCCATTGGATGTGTGACAGAACAGCCTGAACCTGCATCATACATGAGATACCAGAAAAGCCTAAAAACAAACTGACCAGAACAAAGATCGAACGTTCCGGCTGATTTGCCAAGTCGAGACTTCCAGCACTAAATTCAAGCAGTCCATGGAAGATTGCTGAACCAGGCAGATGAGAAAATAAGGATGCCTGCAATACATTAAAGATCAGCATGAAACCATAGATGTAAACAAAAGTTCGGACACATTGGATCAGCTGTCGCTGACAGAGCGGAACAAACGCTGTTGAGGCACACCCTTCCAGACAGCTTTCCCAACTTAGCTTCTTACCTGGACTGGCAGGACGAAAGATCAGTGCCAGGATCAAATTGCTCAGGATGTGAATCAGCCAGATCACAAGTCCCATCTTTAAGGAATGAAACAGTCCACTCCCTATGCTTAACAAAACAAAGGCCGGACTGGCATGCGAAGAGATCCGCATCAAATGTTTCATTTCAGCCGCATCGATCTCCTGTCTTTCATAAGCCTGTCCGATCAACAGGGCAAATGTCGGATATCCAGCAAAAAGACTTGCTGCATATAGTCCACTGGCACGTGTTCCTAGATGCAAAAGCGGATTCAGTATTTTTTCCAGAAAAAAACCCGCCAATCCAAAAAGTCCCATCTGATTCATCACACCAAAAAGAAGCATCAGAAAAAACAAGGACGGAATTAATTGAAAAATTGCGGCCAGAGTGCTCTGTGTAATTTGATTTATGGTTGTGAGATGTGTTAAACTATAAATAAACGTATAGATACATAGCATCGTTGGCATAAGCCATAAATATTTTTTCATGGTATCACCCGTTCCTATGTATATGCGCACGCTTAAAAAAATAGAGGTGATTCAATGCGAACCATGATTGTGGGAGTTCATTATCCAGCGATTCATGCGGTCTTTGAAATGATGATGCAGGAATTAAAAGAGTTAGCGCTAGCTTTAAATATTGAAGTTCAATACTCGTTTGTGCAAAATCTGCCCGTTCCGGATAAACAGACATACCTTGGTTCAGGCAAAGTAAGCGAACTGCGTCAGTTCATTCAAACAGAAGCAATCGAT
The DNA here is from genome assembly GCA_900018345.1 of Clostridiales bacterium CHKCI006. Classification (GTDB taxonomy): domain Bacteria; phylum Bacillota_I; class Bacilli_A; order Erysipelotrichales; family Coprobacillaceae; genus Fimiplasma; species Fimiplasma intestinipullorum. The sequence continues at coordinate 24,522 of FCNA01000098.1, read as the reverse complement.
TTAGTCCTTTTCAATGAGGAACTGACTAGTGTTCAATACCTTTACTTTCAAGATCAGCTGGATTGTGCTATCGAAGATCGAACCAGTCTGATCCTGCGTATCTTCGAACAACGAGCGCGTTCGCGCGAGGCCATCCTGCAAGTGGGAATCGCTCGTCTGAAATACACCCTGCCCCGCCTCGTCGGCGCTCACCGTGAATTGACTGGTCAGCAAGGTGGATCTGGCTTTCGTGGAAGCGGAGAAACGCAATTAGAAAACGACCGCCGGCTGCTCCATCAAAAACTTCAGCGATATGAAAAAGAGCTCCGGCAGATTGCCAAGGAGCGCCAAACGCAACGCGATAAGCGCAAAAAAAGCGATCTGCCGATCGTGGCCCTGGTCGGTTATACGAACAGCGGGAAATCGACATTGCTCAATGCGCTGGTAGATGAGAAGAAAGTGTTTGAAAAAGACATGCTATTTGCCACTCTGCAGACAGCGACAAGGTATTGTGAAACAGACGATCACCTGCCTTTCCTTCTCACCGATACAGTCGGATTCATTTCCTTTTTACCGCACGAATTAATTCAAGCTTTCCGCTCCACCTTAGAAGAGATTCGAGAGGCTGATCTGATCATTCAGGTCATCGATGTCAGTCACCCCGAATACACAAAGCATATCGAAACGACCGAACAGGTCCTTGAAAGCTTGGGAGTCAAAGACATCCCTATGTTATATGTCTACAATAAAATAGACAAAGGCAATATCGTCTTCCTGCAGACACGTGAACCACACCTTTTGATTTCAGCCAAGGAGAAAACCAATCTAGACCAGCTAAAACGCTTTCTAGGCAAGACCTTGTTTGGAAATCTTGAACGCTATCAGTTGTGGATTCCCTATGCACAAGGTGAGACCTTTGCGATGATCATGCGCCATGTTCATGTCAATGAGGTCCAATATCAGGAAAATGGCATCTACATGGATATTGAGACCCTTCCTTCTTTCAAGAAGAAGTTAGAGTCCTTCATCATTTTGAATTAAAAGGAGCAATCAATATGGAACGTAAAAAATTTAAACTAGATCTAACCATCGCCATTGAAGCGCGTGACAAGCATGAAGCAATTCAGATCCTTTGTGATGAGAAAACACTGGAAGGAATTCGCCGCGCCATCCTCGAAAGTGAAGAACGCATCGAGGAAGTCTTTTTCAATGATGATGAGAATGATAACAGTACATTGATTAATTAGAAGGAGGTCAATAAGATGAAATTAGGAGCAATTGAAGCAGGCGGAACAAAGTTTGTGGTCGCCATTGGAGACGAGACTGGGAGAATTGAAAAAAGAGAATCTTTTCCGACTACCACGCCTGAAGAAACGTTAGCGAAAGTCTTTGCTTTTTTTGATCAGTTCGACATAGAGGCGTTAGGAGTAGGCACATTCGGTCCGATTGATCCCGATCCCAATAGTTCAACTTACGGATACATTACCACAACACCTAAACCGCATTGGAATCAGGTGGATATACTGGGACAATTGAAACAGCGTTATCCTATTCCTATGGGATTTGATACGGATGTCAATGGTGCTGCTTTGGGAGAAGTCAGCTTTGGTGCTGCCAAAGGATTGGATAGCTGTCTGTATCTTACCATTGGTACAGGGATCGGCGGTGGTGCCGTTGTGGAAGGAAAGCTCGTCCATGGGCTTTTGCATCCTGAGATGGGACATATGCGCTTAGTTAGCCATCCGGATGATGAGTTCCGGGGAATCTGTCCATATCACCCTTACTGCTTTGAAGGATTGGCATCCGGTCCGGCAATCGAAGCACGCTGCCATCAGAAAGCATATGAACTGCCTAAAGATCATCCCGTTTGGGAAATGGAAGCCTATTATATCGGTCAGGCCCTCGCGACCTACATTCTTATCTTGTCACCTAAAAAGATCATTCTTGGTGGTGGCGTGATGAAACAGACACAGCTTTTCCCACGCATCCATCATTATACGCAGTCATTTCTGAACGGCTATATTCAAAAACCAGAAATCAGCTCCGGTATAAAAGACTATATCGTTGCACCTGGTTTAGGTGATAACGCCGGTATTTGTGGTGCGTTAGCTCTGGCAAAACAGGCTTTAGAAAAATAAATTCAAAAAAGGATTGCTTTTTTAAAGTCCCTATGCTATTATAATTAAGTCACATCTAGACAAAACAATAACCATCTGAAAAGATGGTTGATGAAGCCCAAGTGTTGAAATTGGTATACAAACTTGACTCAAAATCAAGCGGTGATAAGCCATGCCGGTTCGAGTCCGGCCTTGGGCACCAGCTAGAGAAATAGACCAGCCTATGCTGGTTTTTTCTTTTGTCCATTTATCATAAACGTATCGCATTATCTCTAATCGGAATGATAAAACACCTGGTAAAGTCATTCACGCCACTCTCGAGAGCTAGCTAATCTATTCAATTGTTCAACCTTCTAGAAAAAAACGGCATTATTCACAAATGCCGTTTTGAATATAATGTCTGGCTACTCTAAGCGATAAAAGACAAATGATCTCATAAGGAATCGTTTCTAATTCTCTGGCCATCCGATTCAATGAAATATGTGGCCCAAAAATCTCCACCAGATTGCCTACCTGCACGTTTTCATCCACGCGGATCATCATCTGATCCATACAGATACGTCCTACGATCTGGTAGTAACGACCATTGATATACACCTCACGATTCTGGTTTTTGCGAATGATCCCGTCCGCATACCCAATCGGTACAGTCGCCAGATACTCATCCTGCTTCGCCTGATAAGTAAAGCCGTAACCGACATGTTCTCCGGCACAAATCTTTTTAGTCATCACAACACGCGTATAAAGCGACATGACCTGTTCTAAAGGGGTATCATCACTGCCATTAGGCTCAATCCCATATAAAGCAATTCCTACCCTGACCAGATTTGTCAGATCTTCATGGTGATACAGTGCACCTGCCGTATTAGCGGCATGAAGGTATTTGAACTGATGTCCTGCAACGATGCTTTGAAAAGTCTCAAACTGATGCTGATACGTATCATTTTCTTCTTCTGCAGCACCATAATGAGTGAAGGCGCCTTCTACCTGAATCAATGGATGTGCCTGTAGTCTGGCGAGCGCTTCTTCAAAATCTGCTTTTCCTTTAAAACCGATGCGATTCATGCCAGTATCAATTTTAATATGCACCTTTAGCGGCTTTTCAAAATGTGCTGACAAAACTTTTTCTAAATCATCCATGGAATAGACACTAATACTGATATTGCGTTGACTGGCAATCATCATATCTTCCGGACGACTGGAACCAATTACCAAGATTTCCTTAGTAATCCCATGATTTCTAAGTTCAATGCCCTCACCCAGTGTGGCGACTCCAAACATCTGGATCTCATCCATACTTGAAGCAGCCTTAGCAATCTCCACGGCGCCATGTCCATAGGCATTCGCCTTCACAATGGCCATAATAGGCTTTTTGGCAATCTGATGAATATAGGCAATATTACGCCTTAAAGCGTCCAAATCGACGTTTGCGTATGTGTCACGATAATTTTCCATTTAAAAAACACCTCAGCAACCATTGTAGCACAATTACCTGTCAATTGCACGATTATTTCATCAAACTTCCATCCAGGCTCGTTGCAACCTGCAGCATCTCTTCTTGGGTCAATGTATCAGAATAGATCTGACACAGGACATCATTTTCTAACAGACTGATTCCTTCATCGGAAATGAAGGCAATTCCGCTTGCCATTTCCAACACATCCCCGTCCATCGCCAGCACTTCTAATTCCTCTTCCCTGGATAAGCTGGATTCAACGAGTGTAAAATGATGGTCCCCCTCAAATTTAAGGATGTGTTTCATTTCTCCATTGATCTCTGTCTTTTCATCATAGGCTAACTGACACCCCATTAATTCCAGCGGATAGTATGGCAGACTGGACTCGCCGACAGATGCTGAGGAAGTTTCTGTTTGTTCCTGAGTAGCCTTCTCAATACTAAAAGTAGCAAGATCAAGATCGACATCTCGCTGGAACTGACTGACTTCCAACCAAATGATCTCACTGGCATTTTCATCATAATAATAGACATAGAGCGGAGCCAGATTGTGATCAAAGCCAATCTCAACTGAAACCACTCTCGGATCCGCTTCATAGCTTAAAGGAGCCGTGACCTGGTATCCCTGCTCGGTTTTTTCACTATCATACTCCCCTTCCAGTATCGCCAACAGGGATTGATAGATGTATGGCTTAGGACTGTTATAAGGCCAATCGCTTTTAAACTGGAAGGCACGATTCAGTGTCGGTGTAACAACAAAGACACCTTCCGCATTGCGGATGATCTTCTGTGACTGAGAAAGATCTGGATCACTCAGGCTTACCAAAAAATACTCTGTTTCATCCTGGCAGGTATAATCGACATGGACCTGATATTCTCTGAGATTCTCCCCGTCCATCATTGATAAAGTGCCTTCCATCGTATAAGATGAGTAATCATCTTTTACCGCCTGATAGGCCTTATTCAATGTCGGTTTCTGAAATTTATAGATGAGCAGGCCACCTACCAGAACCACGACCGCAACGATGGCAATGACGATTTTTTTCATTTTCTTCACCTCAAGTTTCTATTTCATCCTATGTTGAAAAGACCCTTGCTATGCATAAAAGGGAAGAAAACGGTTAGAATAGAAATTGAAGGAGGTCATTATGAAGCTATATCAGAAAATCGCCCTGTTTTTTACCGTGATTGGTGCAATTAACTGGGGCTTAATTGGACTCTTCCGTTTTAATCTGGTCAGTTTTTTATTTGGTACTGGAACTTTTCTGGCAAACATCGTCTATATGATTGTCGGAATCTGCGGTATCATTAACTTGGCTTTATTTTTCGAACCAAGTGAATAAAGACCGAAACGTCTTCGTTTCGGTCTTTATTTCGTTTCAAAAGGAATCATCTTCCCGCTATGTTTTACTACGCGAATACGATTTTTAACAAGCAGTAACATCGGCAGATCTGAATCAGAATCACTGTATGCATAAGAGCGATCATAATCGATTTCAATCTGTCGCTCACGCAGAGCATTTTGAATCCGTACAACTTTCTCTTCTCCCTTGCAGTTCGGCGAGATCATTTGATTACTATGCTTGGCCATTTGCGTTCCGATCACTAGATCAAAAGGCAGGTCAGTATATTTCAAATAACTTTCTGGACTGGCAGATACAAGCACACAGAAGTAACCTTCCTGATGGTGCTTTTGGAGTGTCGCCACAACATTCGGATAATAACGCGGAATCAAAACCTGCGTATAAAAATCCTCCAGCTCTTTCTCATCCAGATATTTCAACGGAAACAATATTTGCTGTTTGAGCGGTCGAAAAGAAATCAGATGCAAACCATAAGCTAATGCATATAACAGCAAAGGCAGCAGCCGATAAATAAGCCACGGTTTTCGCTTTAAGCCATAGGCAACAAGACGTGCCATAGAATCATAAGGCAGCAGCGTATCATCAAAATCATAAAAAGCGATTTTTTGCATCATGCGATCTCCAAGGCCACTTCCATCATATCATGGAAAGTTTTTTCACGTTCTTGTGGTGTGGTGTCCTCTTTAAGAAAGAGATGATCTGAAACCGTCAGCAAGGTCATCGCTTTTTTCTTCGCATAAGCGGCATTCATAAATAAAGCATAACTTTCCATCTCTACTCCTAAACAGCCTACCGAAGCCCATTTTTCAGCACTGTTAGCATCCGCATGATAGAAAAAATCAGAAGCAATAACATTTCCAACATGAAAGCGCAGATCTTTTTCACGGCAGCAATTCACTGCTTTTTCAAGCAAGTCAAATGAACTGATTGCTGAATAGGTGCCTGGAAGCTCGAATTGACTGGCATAACGTGAATCTGTACAGGCGCCCTGCACTAAAATCAGATCACGCACGTGAATGTTTTCATTTAACGCACCGCAAGAACCGATACGAATGATGGCATCCACATCATAAAAGTGATAAAGTTCATGAGAATAAATGCCTATCGAAGGCATGCCCATACCTGAACCCATGACAGAAACGCGTTTGCCCTGATAGTCGCCTGTATAACCTAACATATTACGAACCGTGTTGAAAACCTTCACATCCTTAAGATAATGTTCCGCAACATATTTAGCGCGCAGCGGATCACCAGGCATTAAGACAACCGGTGCAATCTCCCCTTTTTTGGCTTCGTTATGTGGTGTGTTCATATCAACCATCCTTTCTAAAATACCAGCGGCCATCCTGCAAGGAAGGGCTCAGATCCTCCCCATTCAAAGCTCGCTCTATATCTGTTAAATAATCTTCCTGAAAGTATGAAGAATAGCCCATGATGGCATAATATCCTTCCAGAACTAACAGGGGCGCATAATAATCCTGACGATCCTGAATTGCTACATCGGCCAATTGTCCCTCCTTATCAGCAGTTCCCATAAAAGAAGCATATAGCTGTTGGCCATCTTCCTGATCAAGATCATGCATTTCGTAATTGAGCCGATCACCGTAACGTTCCTGAGCCGGTAAGTAAACTTCTGTTTCCATCAACGCACAGTTTGGACAGGTCTCATAATAGAACAGATGAAGCGTTGGCTTCTCGATCGTCTGACAGGCAGTCAGACTGATCATTGAAAGCAAAAAGCAAAGCCACTTACGCATCCTTTTTGAACTCCCAGCGACTTGCCGCCATCTTTGAGGATAAAGGTTCTCCTCTTAGCGCCAGATGAATATCATTTAAATAATCGTCATCAAAGCTAGAATCATACCCCATAAAAGCATAGTAATCTCCAATGACCAAAACCGGTACATAATACTGATTGAGCGGCAACAGCTCACTGACACCGATCTCCTCCGGTGTCACCCCCTCAAGCTGACCATTGATGACCGTGTCTGTTTGCGCATCATAAACACCAAAGAAAGTATCGTAAAGCGTTTTGCTTTCTTCATCATCTATTTCATGTTCATAGATTGTCACCTGATTACCAAATTCCTCTTGAATCTTCGAAAGCAGATTACTTCTCAGTGAGGCACAGTAATTACATGTTGAAGAATAAAAGAAATGCACATCAAAAGGTTCTGTGGATTCTTTACTGTTTGAATTCTGACAACCGGTAAGACCGACCACACAACAAATCATCAAACAAAGCAACCCCCATTTTTTTAATTGCTTGAACATTGCTAATCTATTTCCCCCTTTCGTTCTCCCTACTATCATACCACAGTTTTTCCTTTTCGACCACTGGTATGGTGACCTGTGCTTATCCTTTTCTACTTCATCAACTAAACCTTATACGCAAGCACCGCCTAGCGAAGATCAGTCGATCAAAAATCCAATCACAAGCTGATCATTGCGTTTTTTTCAATATAAGTTGCATAAAAATAATATTTATAATATAATATAAGCAAGGAGGGATTTTATGAACTTTGTATGGGCCAAAAATGAAGTGGCCAGCTATTCAGTGACCCTTTACGCATCCAATATTACACTGAATAAAGCTGCCTGTGCCCCTTTTGAGCAGGTTCGCTATGTATTGATCGGCTACGATCTGGACAATCGGCAGCTAGCCATCAAACCAGTGAGTAAAGAAGAAATCGATCTAGGTCTTTATCCAAAAACAAATCTACATAAGCTTTCTCTAGGAAAAAGTTATGGTCGCATCAGCAATAAAAGCTTTATGAAAAACCTGCAGGATTTGTTTGAACTCAATTATGAAAAAGATAAAGGACTCAAGCTCGACGCAACCTTTGACAAAGAGCAGAACATGTTGATTGTTCAGCTTTAGATATAAAAAAGGAGGGAGAATATGAACATGCCATTCATTTGGCTGATCGTTGTTGTTTTGACAGCAATTGTTGAGGCTTGTACAATCAATCTGGTCAGCATCTGGTTTACGATTGGGGCGCTGGTTGCATTGTTATTAGCGTATTTCAATGTATCCATCGTCTGGCAGGTAATCGCCTTTGTGATCGTATCATTGATTTGTATCCTGATCACTCGTCCGCTGGCCAAGAAGTATCTGCGTGGCAATATTGTCAAAACGAATGTGGATCGGGTCATCGGAAAGACGGCACTTGTCACAAAGACCATTACACCAGATGCACCCGGTGAAGTCAAAGTCTTAGGAAATTTCTGGAGCGCTATCTCAATGGATGATAAAAAGACCATTCCCGCAGGTGAACATGTCGAAATACAAGCCATTGATGGTGTCAAGCTCATCGTCAAGCATCAAGCTTAAGGAGGAACATTTATGGATAACTTTCTGTTTTATTTTGTACTGATTGCGTTAATCATTGTCGTTTTAATTGTTGTTGCTCTTACAATCAGGATCGTACCTCAATCCAATGCCTATGTCGTAGAACGACTAGGTGCCTACAACCGAACATGCAATGTTGGGCTGCATATTCTGATTCCTTTCTTTGATCGTGTCGCCAATCGTGTCTCTTTAAAAGAGCAGGTAGTTGATTTTGCCCCACAACCCGTCATCACGAAGGATAATGTCACCATGCAGATAGATACCGTTGTTTATTTTCAGATTACCGATCCTAAACTGTTTACCTATGGTGTAGTACGACCTATCAATGCTATCGAAAATCTTACTGCAACGACACTGCGAAATATTATCGGTGATCTGGAATTAGATGAAACATTGACCAGTCGTGATATCATCAACACCAAAATGCGTTCGATCCTTGATGAAGCGACTGATCCTTGGGGAATCAAAGTGCACCGTGTCGAAGTCAAGAATATCATTCCACCTAGAGATATTCAGGAAGCGATGGAAAAACAAATGCGAGCTGAACGTGAAAGACGTGAAGCCATCCTGCAGGCTGAGGGTAAAAAACAGGCGGCAATCCTAACTGCCGAAGGTGAAAAAGAAGCGGTCGTATTAAAGGCTCAAGCTGAAAAAGAAGCTGCCATTGCCAGAGCAGAAGGACAGGCTGAAGCACTGCGCCTGGTTTATGAAGCACAAGCAAAAGGTATTCATTATATCAATGATGCCAAACCGACACAAGGTTACATCACACTACAGGGCTTTAGAGCACTGGAAAAAGTAGCAGACGGCCAATCAACGAAGATTATCATCCCAAGTGAACTGCAAGGGCTTGCCGGAACGGCTACAACTTTAGCAGAATTGTTTAAAGATCCAACAAACAAGTAAAAAAGAGCGGTTAAACGCTCTTTTTTTGTATCACAAAACTGACGCCATCGGTCATGTTCTTAGCCTCGATCACATATCCGTACATCGTAACCACCTTGTGAACGATGGACATACCTAAACCAAAATTTCCTTTTGGGCCTTTAGTATAGGGTTTAAATAAATCACGCATCAGGTCATCCTCTATGAAACTGCCGTCATTGTAGATCTCTAAATAATCTGAACGAAGCGTGATCTTTATCTCGCTGGCAGCATAACGTGTGGCATTGTCTAAGATATTCATGACCGCACTATACCAATGTTCTGGATTACCTGAAAACTCGCCCTCAACAAGATCGGTCTTAAATGCAATTTGTGGGTGCAACGGTGCTAATTCCTCTACCAGATGCTCAACCAGGAAAGTAAGATCGATACGCTCGATAGTTTCTTTTTTCGCATCAATATAATCCAGACGATTTAAATATAGGAAATCCTTCACTTTATTCTCTAACCGATCAGCGTTCTCAATAATGATATCCAAGGAACTATCTTTATCACCATAAGGATAAATATCCTCTTTCATACTCTCACTATAGCTTCGAATGATCGCAATCGGTGTTTTGAGATCATGCGAAATATTGTGGATCAAATCTGATTTGAGCTGATCCTGTCTTTCCAGTTCATTTTCCATCTCCAGCAATGCTGCACTGACATCACCGATTTCATCCTGACGTTCAATATTAAGATGCCGCGGTTCTTTCTTTTTGATAGCTCCAATATAACTCTGAATCTCCTTCAGAGGTCTGATCAGTGTAAATACCCACAATGAAAGAACTAGCGCAATACACAAAATAACCCCATAAAGAACATAAACAAGCTCATTTCTTAATCCACTCAATAGTTCACCTGAAATATCACTGTAAGCGAACGAGATCCAGTATACATTTGCTTTCTCACTCTCAGTGATGACAAAATAAATATCCTGATCATGATAAGAAGAGTGATATGTTCCCTGCGTTTCACCTGTATGAATCTGGTTGATCAGATAGGGATTAAAGACACTGCGCTGCAACGCAAGCGCATTTTCATTCGTTAGTGAAGTCAGATTACGAAATACATTTTGTTCAGGAAAGTAAATAAAATGATTCACATTCATATCCTGTTTGCGTTGACGCAAGTTATCATATAGATCACTGCCATCCGCCAGATTTGATTCATTCAAAAGCATCAGACTTTGCTGCTGACTAGCAATCGTATCAATCATCTGATTCCCGACGATCCGGCGCATGTTATGCTCAATCAAGGGAATGACCAATAAGACGATCAGGATACCGAGTGCACCTAAAATGAAGATCAGCTGCTTTGCCAGTGATAACCGACTTAAAGAAAAGCGTTTGTTATTCATGCTTAATCAAGACGATAACCGTAACCATAAATCGTTTTAATGTTTAAATTTGGCATTTTTTTACGCAAACGGCGCAGCGTATCATCGACCACACGGTCAGAACCGAAGTAATTCTTTTCCCAGACCTTACTGAGAACCTGCTCACGTGACAATGCCATCGCACGATTTTTAATAAAGAACAGTAACAAATCATATTCTTTGGTCGTCAGATCAATAAATTGCCCATTTTCACTGACACGCCGTTTTCCTTCATCAATCAGATAGCCATCCATCTCAATCAGGAATGGATTATTTTTATAAACGCGTTTGAGCACATTTCGAATGCGCAGTACCAATTCTTTCATCGAAAAAGGTTTTGTAATATATTCATCGCATCCCTTTTCCAAACCGATGATCCGATCAAACTCCTGATCACGAGCAGACATGAAAACAATAGGCATATCCGGCTTATGTTCCTTAATATCATTAAGCAGATCAAAACCACTATGTTTATCTAACATGATATCAATGATCCATAGGTGCACATCATCATCTACATGCATCAAAGCTTCATCATATGTATAAAATGAATAAACAATAAAATCTTCTTTTTCCAGATAGGCTCGAACGAGATCATTCAAACTTTTTTCATCATCAATAATATTGATCTTATATTTCATTGTTGTTTCCCTCCTTATCATTGTCACTTTTATCATACATAAAAATACTCTTACTTTTTATCAAAGCAATGTGTTGAATCATGTGAAAAAAGGTAGAGGTCCTCACCTCTACCCTGTGATCTCAACAACGACACTATTACCAGATACCCACGTATAAGTAAGGAATTCACTAGGCAAAGTCAGTGTCACTTCATAAGTCAATGAACCTCTTCTTGCCTCGGTGAGGTCAATCGTCGCTGTGATATCTTCCGCTGTTAACTGATCGACCAGCGACTGCGCACCGGTCACCATAATAGAAACCTTGGCATCATTGACTACCGATGCATCAAGCCCGCTAGGAATATTGGATAATTGAATCGGAATATTATCGATCTGCTTAGAACTCGTAGGCTCTATCGTTAATTCCACATCAACATTCTCCAACGACGACCGAACAACTCCTTCAGGCAAATCAAATTCCAGATTGTTCAACGTCTGACTGCGGTTAAGTCCACTGACATCAATTGGCAGCACAATTTCATCAATACTTTCCAGCACATCCGGATTAGCAAAAACCTTCACGGTTGCTGCTGACAGCGCATAATCAGCAATCGCGTAGCCATCCTGAACACTGCCGACGATTTCTGCCCGAATCGGTACATCTTTTGCATTCTCTACAACATCTAAAGAATAACGTACAGTAGAAGGCTCAATCTGTACATCCAGCTCTCTTCCGGAAGCATCCAGCGCAACGATATTCGCTGAAGCACCGTCCACAGACTGATTTAAATTCGTCACATCGATGCGCGCAACTACTCGGTCAATCTGATCGAGCGTTGCCTGTCCGGCACGAACCTCAACCTCATTGAAGGCAAGCACTGGTTCTCCTAAGCTGATTGACGTATCTAAAGTCTCTTTACCCACGATCCAGCTGGATAAATCAAAGGTTTGGGAACGGATCGGTGAAATAGTGACCTCAGCAGATTCAGGAATCACACTGACTTCCAGACGGCTTGAGAACCCGCTGGTCGTATAACGCACTTCCGCTACACCTTCAGAGTAACTGGTCGTATCCAGATAAACCTGATAATTACTGGTTAGTTTTGCTAATTGGATATCCGTAAAGTTCCCAATCAACTGAATATTGACCGTCTCATCATAGCCGATGACTTCATCAGATTCATTTTTTTGCACAATGACAGGCACATCCTGAATAATGTCGATGGAGCGTGCCGTGGTTACCCCCGTTCCTCCACTAACGACAACATAAATGATGAGTGTCATCAATAAAGACAGCCAGCGAATCCGTTTGTCTGAAGACATCATCAGATCCATCCAACGGTTTAACTGATTAAAAATCTTCACCACCAACAAGGACATCCGCTGTGCAAGCTGGGATACCTTAAATTCTGGTTTAATATCGCGTATCGCTGATTTCTTCTGTCTTTCATTTCTCTCTTTAAGCGCTTTTTTCTTATTTTCATCTTCACGACTTTTTTTCATGAAATTAAGGAAAAACTCGGTCGATTTCTTAGCCTCATCTTCGATATTCTCTTCCTGGTCCTGTGGCTTTTTTTCTATATCGTCCTTACTCATTCGTCTCACCTCCGTTATCATCGGCTATAAATCCGGTGATTTCATTGGATAGAGCCGTTTTAAATTCATCCAGTGGAATGGGACGCAATTTACCATCAAGCGCAAATGAGACCGTCCCGCTTTCTTCAGATACAACAATCGTCAGGGCATCACTGACTTCACTTAAACCCAATGCAGCCCGATGACGCGCACCATATTTTGGACTCAGATCCTGTTTGGTTGGCGGAAAGAACGCTGAAGCACAAACAATGCGGTCACCTTGAATGATAACAGCCCCATCATGCAGCATCGTTCCTTCCATAAAGATCGTCAAAAGAAGTTCGCTGCAGATATTGGCGTCGATCCTTGTTCCCGTTGCAATATAATCCATCATAGACTGAGAGCGTTCAAAAGAGATCAGCGCACCCGTGCGCTCCTGAGACATTTGTTTGACAGCCGTCGTCACTTCATTGACGATTTTTTCTTTCTCATCTGAGGAGAGTGTGGTCACATTGTTGATGACTTTAGTTTGCCCCATTTTCTCCAGCATGACCCTTATCTCTGGCTGGAAGATTACAATGATGGCAACGACGCCCCAGGTAATGATATTATCAACCAGCCAGGAAATCATGGTTAATTGAAGAATATTCGCAATCAGCTTTGCTATGACAACAAGCAAGACCCCTTTAAAGATCTGTAGTGTTCGCATGTTACGCCGAACAATTTCAATCAAATAATATAATACAGACCAAACGAGGGCTCCATCTATAATCGTACGAATAACAGTTAGAACAACTGTCCAGTTCGCATAGATCCAATCTGTGATATTGGAAATAATATCCAAGCCTAAAAACATTGATACTCCCTCCTTGTCTTTCATTATAGCACATGTGTCTTTCCAATTCACTAACTAATCTCTACGAATCCGCGATCACTGATCTTGAATGCTTGATGGAGGGTCGGACTATTGAAAAAAGCAACGAAATCATGAACAGAGTCTTGCAAAAAGATAAGAAAAAGCATACAATGAACATGTAGAAAAGGAGAGAAAAAACGATGAAGAAAATTTTAGTTGAAACTTCAGCGAGACATGTCCATGTCACTCAGGAAGATCTCGAGATCTTATTTGGTAAAGGATATCAATTAACACATAAAAAAGATTTATCTCAGCCAGGTCAGTTTGCTTCTAACGAACGTGTAACCGTTGTCGGTGCTAAAAAAGAAATCCCTAACGTCAGCATTTTAGGTCCTGTTCGTAGTGCAACACAGGTTGAATTATCTTTAACAGATGCAAGAAGCGCTGGTATCCAGGCTTTAGTCAGAGAATCAGGCGATATCGCTGGCACTTCTGGATGTAAATTAGTAGGCCCTTGCGGTGAAGTGGAAATTAAAGAAGGTGTCATTGCTGCTAAACGCCATATCCATATGACTCCTGCAGACGCCAAAGAATTTGGTGTTGAGGATAAACAAGTCGTTTCTGTTAAAGTAGAGTCAAACGGACGTTCACTTGTTTTTGGTGATGTTGTTTGCCGTGTCAGTGATCAATACGCTTTAGCAATGCACATCGATACAGATGAAGCAAATGCTTGCGGTGGTGCCACTGAAGGCGAAATCATTAAATAAGATGGCTTGCTTGAGGGTAGCGATGCTACCCTCTTTTTTTGGAGGAATTCGATGATATACGTAACCAGTGATCTGCATGGATGCTATGACGAATTCGAGAGCTTGCTCAAAGCAATCGACTTAACAGAAAACGATCAGTTATATATCCTTGGAGATGTCCTCGATCGCGGACCACGGCCGCTGGATATCCTTTTCAAAATGATGTCCTACCCCAATATGGTCGGTCTTTTAGGAAACCATGAGTACACCGCAATGACAATGTTTGAACTCTTAGCTAACAAAAAAATCATGGCATTCAGCCATGCTGAGATGGAAATATTTGAATTATGGCTCGATGATGGCGGACGATCAACGCTTGCACAATGGCTCGACTTGACTGAAGAAAAACAGATTGCGCTGCTCACCTATCTAAAAAGCTGGCCAACCTATCGCGAGATAGAAGTCAATCATCGCCAGTTTATCCTGGTACATGCCGGTTTAGGACATTTTGATCCACAGCGACCGCTGTCATCCTATAGCATCCCTGAACTATTATTTGAACGCACAGACTATCAGCGAGTCTATTTCCCAACGCGTTTCCTTGTCACCGGTCACACGCCTACGCAAACCTTAAACCCCAACTTTAAACCGGTCATCTTTAAAGAAAACCGTCATTTTGCCATCGACTGCGGTGTTGTTTTTGGCGGACGTCTAGCTTGTCTATGTTTAGATGACCTGCATGAATACTACATTTAAAGCACTACGGTTCCGTAGTGCTTTTATGCTTCTTTTTTACGTTTTATTTCAAAAGAAAGTCCATATAATTTCTCTTCATCCAAGACCGTAAAATCAGCCGGCTTAAAATCCTTGCGGATCGTGACAGTATTCAAACATGCATAGCCAAGACAGTGATAGAGAGCAATCGCTCTGGTATTACGGGCAGCTGCTTCTATATATAGCGATTCGGAATAAGTTTTAACGATGTCTTCAACTTCCTGAATGACGGCGCTGCCTAGTCCTCTTCCCTGATAAGCAGGTAAGATAAATAGATGTTCCAACCAGTCAATGGCACTTCCACGACTGCCAAGGTGAACAAAGCCAATCAAACAAGCCCGATGGATCACTAAATACAATTGATTGCCCGGACTGGTCCAGGCTGCCAAATCCTGTTTTGTTTCCTGTAAATCAGGCAAGTACTGGCTATGCGATTGCCAAAATTGACTGATCAATGTTAATGTTTCTTCCTGCAGTGTCTGATCATAAGCACGAAGCACCATCGTTTTACATTCCTGATTATTCATAAGCGTAACCCCTTGATATCTTTTATTCTTGAAAAGATCATATTGCAGCTGCATTCAACCACACCTGGAAGATGATCTATTGTTTCATAGATCAACTTTTCCATTTCCTCATTTCCGCTGGCAACGGCATGAACATGCAGCTTGCTCTTACCGGTAACACGATAAATTTGTGTGATGGTCGGATCATCCGATAGAATACGTGCTACCGCCATTAACTGGTCAGGAACCGTCTCAATCTCAAAATAACAAGAGATTGCACCACTAATTTTTTGTGGATTAATGATGGTCGTATATTCTTCAATGATACCCTTGTTTTCCAATGCTTGCACCCGCATCTTGACAGCCACCCTGGAAAGGCCAACTTGCTGTCCAATTTCAGAATAGGACATGCGCGCATTTTTAATCAGCAACGAAAGAATCTGCTGATCCAGTTGATCGAGAGCGTCTAAAAACATTTTCCTCATCTCCTCTAACATCCTTATTATATCTATCCTTTCTCGATTCCGTCAAGTCTCAGTTCATTTCATTCTTGACATCTAGCGCTTTCACATCCTATAATATATTACGAATGTTAATTTATAAATTTCGTTTTGAAAGGAAAGGGAAATATGGAAAAAGAACTCATCAAAGGACCAGTCATGCGTACCATGATTGGTTTTGCCATCCCCATGATCCTAGGGGATTTGCTCCAGCAATGCTACAACATTGCTGATACTGTGATCGTCGGCCAATATTTGGGTGAAAATGCGCTGGCAGCCGTTGGATCAGCTTTCAGTTTAATGACCTTTCTCACGTCTATCTTGCTCGGTCTAGCAATGGGGAGCGGGACAGTCTTTTCGATCCGCTTCGGTCAAAAGGATGATCACGGTCTTAAAGAAGGGATTTTAGCTAGTTTTGTTCTTTTAGGAATCGTCACGATTGTTTTGAACATACTGATTTATGTATTGCTCGATTGGATCATCCAAACCTTACAGACACCTTCTGAACTCTATTCATTAATGAAAGAATATCTCATGGTTATCTTTGCAGGTATGATTGGCATCTTCTTATACAATTTTTTTGCTTCTCTTTTGCGCTCATTAGGCAATTCTCTTGTACCACTATTCTTTTTAGCTATTTCTGCCTTGCTTAACATTGCGCTCGATCTTTATTTTGTTGCCGTCCTTGCTCGTGGTGTCGCAGGTGCAGCTGAGGCAACCGTCATTTCTCAGTACGTTTCTGGCATCGGCATTGCGCTCTATACAAAATGGAAGTATCCCCAATTGGTCAAAAAAGATCCGCACATCCATCTTAAAAAGCAACGTCTGAAAGAAATCTTTAGTTTTTCTTCACTAACCTGTCTTCAGCAATCCATTATGAATTTAGGTATCCTGGCCGTTCAAGGGCTGGTCAATAGTTATGGCACAACTGTGATGGCCGCTTTTGCAGCAGGTGTTAAGATAGATGCTTTCGCGTATCTGCCCGTCCAGGATTTTGGAAATGCATGTTCTATTTTTCTTGCACAGAATTATGGTGCGAAGGAACAGGAACGTATTCGTAAAGGGCTTAAAGGGGCTTTGCTCACATCAGTTGGCTTTAGTTTCGTCGTTTCCTTTTTCGTGTATATCTTTGCAGCTGATCTGATAGCTCTCTTCATTGATGCCAATCAAACCAGCGTCATCATGGAAGGAGTACGATATCTCCATATTGAAGGCAGCTTCTATTTTATGATCGGTATCTTATTTCTCTTCTATGGTCTGTATCGCGCTTTAGGAAAACCAGGGATGTCTGTTGTACTGACGGTCATTTCACTCGGACTGCGTGTTCTGCTGGCTTATACCTTGTCTGGCATAGAAGGTATCGGCGTCGTTGGTATCTGGTGGTCCGTCCCAATTGGTTGGTTCTTAGCTGACTTAGTCGGTTTTATCTATTATTTTACACATCGAAGGGAGATCCTATCCTAACTAGCCGTCGCTAAGATTCATGTTATATCTGATGATAAAAAAGGTGTGAGCTCCCATTTGAGTTCACACCTTTTTCATTGCGTCAATCAGTCGTATTCAATTAATGACCATTTACCATTAAATCCATGACAACTGGATCCTTGCTGGCAACACCTTTTGCCTCTAATTCAGCAATCTTGTCAGCAAACTGTGGTAAGTATTTCTTATGTGCAACTAATAATTCATCTAAAACAGTCTGAGCAACCTGACCATGTTCAACCTGTGGG
Organism: Clostridiales bacterium CHKCI006; assembly: GCA_900018345.1. Classification (GTDB taxonomy): domain Bacteria; phylum Bacillota_I; class Bacilli_A; order Erysipelotrichales; family Coprobacillaceae; genus Fimiplasma; species Fimiplasma intestinipullorum. The sequence continues at coordinate 6,643 of FCNA01000098.1, read as the reverse complement.
TTCATTTCGAAAGCAGCTAAAGCTAAGCCATAGTTACCTGTGATGGCAGCTTCGATAACACATTCCTCCATTGCTTTCATTAATTGTACCCATCCTCTTTCAGAAGGATTGAATTTACCCCAAGTTAATGGCATTGCACCATCACCACCAATGATAGAAGAGATTTCAACGATGCAGTCATAAGGTAAATCAGCGATAGCACCATTGTTCTGTGTGCTGACAACCATATGTCTTCTCTTATCATTGTAGATAGAACTGATACATTCACAAGCAGCATCACTGTAATGTGTACCACCACGTTTTGTTAATTGTTCAGGTTTATAGTTTAATTTAGGGTCTTTATATAACTCGAAGAGTTCAGCTTCTGTCTGTTTAACCTGCTGAGCACGTGTACCAATCGTATTGAATTCTTCTAAACCATGTTTCAGCATTTCATCATGCATGTAGTAATATCTATGATATCCACAAGGAATCAGCTGAATCTGTTTCATGTGGTCTTTTAAGAATTTAACGTCATGGATATTGGCAGGTGTACCATCATCGACATCTTTATACATATTATCAATGATCTTATCTGTTAAGTCATTGCCCTGGTTATCTGTCACTTTATGCCAGTGGAAGTGGTTCAAACCAGCGAAACGATGGATACATTCTCTTTCTGTTAAACCGAACATAGGAGGTTCGCTTAATAAAGCACCTACTGGTACGTTACATAAACCGATACATTTCTTCCATCCACCATGTTTGATAACTGCTTCAGTAACCATTCCAGATGGGTTTGTGAAGTTAATCAGCCAAGCATCTGGGCATAATTCTTTCATATCTTTAACAATGTCAAGGATAACTGGGATCGTACGGAAAGCTTTGAACATACCGCCTGCACCATTCGTCTCCTGACCTAACATACCATGAGAGAAAGGAATTCTTTCGTCCTTGATACGTGCATCTAATAAACCAACACGGAACTGTGTCGTAACGAAATCGGCACCTGGGAGTGCTTCACGACGATCTAAAGTTAAATGAACTTTAACACCATAAGGAGTGGCATCCCACATACGCTGTGCCATTGCTCCAACGATTTCCAGCTTTTCTCTGCCATCTTCGATGTCTACAAGCCAGATTTCTTTGATAGGGAGTTCTTCGTAACGTTTAATAAAACCTTCCATTAACTCTGGAGTATAAGAACTACCTCCACCAATAGTTACAATTTTGACTGGTTTTTTTTCCATGGTTATTTATCCTCCTTCAACCATTTTCGTTCTTTGACAGATTCAGTATATCGGTTTTGTTCACAGACGTCTAGTTTTTTTCATGATTTGAAACCGGTTCACTTTTTTTGTAAAAAAGTGGTGTTTTTTTCAGGATTTATTACTTTCAAAAAAATAAAATAAAAGACTTCTGTTTCTATGAAGTCTTTTAATCCATTTATTGTTTAGGATAAAGGATCCCGTAACGCAAATAGACAATATTGAGAACTGTCAGGAAACCAATACTGCCTGAAATAGACGAAACAGTAAAATCACTTTCTTTACCGAGTATACTGAAAAAGTAATCCACGTGTTCTTTCAAAACGGTGTCAGGATTCATGGTAAACAAGGCTACTTTTGCGTGCTTTTGATGAATCGTATTGATCAGGGATAAATGCGGTTCACGGGCAGATACACTCAGGAAAACGGCTAAACTGTCCTCATCTAAGATATCTGTCTTTTGTGAATCGTCACCGTGATCGACAAAAGAGTAAATAAATTTACCTAATTTGATCATCTTCAATTGAAAATCACTCGCAACGATCTTATTAAATTGAAACCCAAAAAAGTGAACCTTTTTGGCATCATGGATCAATTGACAAAGTGCATCCACCTCGTCCATCTGTAAAGACTGTTTTCCTAGTAACAGCGTCTCAAACATCAGATGATAGACCTTATCGATCAAATAGGCAGGATTGGCTTGAATAAACTGGAGTTCTTCAGCCGGAAAATGAATTTCATTACGTGCCTGATTCAAGCCCTCTCTGACTTCTTCTTTAAACTTTGGGAAACTGGCACAGCCAAATTTCTTACAGAAGCGACTGATGGTTGCAGTCGAGGTAAAGCAAAGATCCGCCAGCTCGTTGATTGAACAATTGGGGATGATATCTAAATTTTGAACAGTTGTCAAAGCAATCGAATAATACATATCCTCTTCCTTTGCTGCGTTCAGATAAGTTAATAAATTATAGATAATATCTGCTTCCTGTTCCTGGATCATTGATACCACCTCACTTTCTATCCCTATTATTATAACAAATTGATGATCATGATGCAAAACAATCTCCACCTGCGACCTGAATAACTGACAAAGGACGCATCCCTTTCTTTACAAAAGATGGTATGTTACTTGTTCATTTGTGACCAATCAATGTGAAAATGTGCACTAAAAATTGAAATTCTGCAGACATAGCGACTCTTATGACTGTTTTTAGTATTTCATAATGTCTGCTTCTTGTCAAGTCCCAGATTTTTTGTCCGGATTGAGAAAATACACTCTATGAAAGAGTGTATTTTGAATCAAAGTTCTTCTCCGTTTGTTTCAATGACGTGTTTATACCAATAGAAACTATCCTTCTTATAGCGGTCCATCGTACCGCCCTCTTCTTCATCACGATCAATATAAACAAAGCCATATCGTTTCTGATAACCGTTTAACCAGCTTAACAGATCTGTAAAAGACCAGGTGCAGTATGCAATGACGCGACAGCCATCATCACAGGCTTTTTTCAATTCCTGCAGATGTTTAGAAATATAGTCGATACGATAATCATCATGTACCTGTCCATTTTCCAGGCGATCAAAAGCACCCAAACCATTTTCTGAGATAACGATCGGCAAATCATATCTGCTTGTAATGGTACGGCAGCACATTCTTAATCCCATTGGATCGATCGTCCAATCCCAGTCTGTTGTCTGTAAATATGGGTTTTTAACATTCTTATAAAGACCTGGCATACCAGTGTCTTTGGAAGTTCCTTTTTTACCTGTATTATTCATCTCAGTTGACAAACCGACACCATCAATTGGATTGTAAGCAACGACAGCAGTCTGATAATAATTGACTCCCATGAAGTCTAATTGACTGGCCGCAGCTTTTAAAATTTTTTCATCTCCAGGTTGCATTTCAGGTGCAATCTGATTGGCTTTCAGATAAGCCATTGCACTGCGAGGATAACGTCCATAAGCATAAACATCCATCCACCAATATGCCTGGAGATCATCATGATCCGCTTTGGCCATCGCATTTTCCGGATGACAATCCAGTGCATAGCTAGGTCCATAAGCAAAGCTTGCCCCGATCATGCCTTGATAGCCAGCTTCTTTATAAGCCAGAACTGTTTTCGCATGAGCCATATTTGCATGATGGTTGACCTGATAAAATGTCTTGTAATCCATCGTCTTTCCTGGTGGGTGCATTCCCAACAGCCAGCCCATACTAGTGAAGACGTTCTGTTCGTTCATGGTAATCCAATAATGTACACGGTCACCATAATGTGCAAATAACGTCTTAGCATAGTTCACATAGTCATCAATGATGCGTGGATCTTCCCAACCATGATATTCCTCTTCGAGTGCCTGAGGCATATCCCAATGATAAATAGTGACCATTGGTTCAATACCATATTTCAAGCATTCATTGATTAGATCATCATAAAAGCGAATTCCTGCTTCATTGACAGGCCCGTGTCCCTGCGGATAGATCCTCGTCCAGGCAATAGAGAAACGATACGCCTTTAATCCCATCTCAGCCATTAAAGCAATGTCCTCTTTATAGCGATGATAATGATCTACAGCAACATCTCCTGTCGTTCCTTTAAAGGTCTTACCTGGAATACGTACGAACTGATCCCAGTTTGAAATGCCCTTGCCATCTTCATTCCATGCGCCTTCGACCTGATAAGCAGCCGAAGCACTTCCCCAGAGAAAATCAGAAGGGAAGCCCTTTGAATTTTTAAAATACATGTTTCTACCTCCTTTCTTATATTCTAACATAAATGAAAGGACTTGCCTATTGAATTTAAACAATATCTTTCATTCCATCGATTGCAGAGATCTGATTCAGTTCCTTAAAAGATAGAATAGCCAGGATGACAACGATGATTGGTGAAACAAGCATGAAAGAAATCACAAACATACCGGTAAAATTATCACCGATCCTAAAGACGGAAGCCATCGAAAACACCTGCTCGATCAGATAAACCGGAATGCACAAGATAAAAGCCAACAGTCCCGCATTGATATAGTTCTCAGCATACTCATAAAGCATGATCATTCTTAACTGAGCAGAGGTCATTCCCACCGATTTCATGGTAGAGAAATCCATATGTTTCATATGAATATTACCCTTTAAAACATTATTGATATTGATGATACCGATGATTACAAGCATGACCAGCAGCGGATACATCAGCATACTGATCATAAAAACAGCAAATTGTCCGTCATTTTGGATCTGCAGATAATCCGTGATGACCATGGTCGAAGATAATTGCTGTTCAGAGAGCACGCGTTCAAGACCGGCAGCCATGCTGGCGCGATTGGCCGGATTAATCAGACACAAACTCATGTTATAAGTCGTTGTACTTGCACCATGTATATATGCATAACTTTCCGATGTAAAGATCATACCAAAGCGATACTGACTGATATCACTATATTGTAAAGAAAGGTCCTTCTCAGGAAAGTCGACGACTGCTGCTACCTTCATTGTGGTATTCCCTTGTGTGATCTCCGCCTCACGTTCATGCACGATCACTTCAGTTCCCGGCTCTACACTTCGAATAGGATCATTACGAATAAAATCCATATGCTGATTAATAGTCAGGATCACACTATCCTCTGTTAAGTCAGTCAGACTGCCGGCAACCACATAAGGCTCTAATTCCTCAATCTGACGTGCATCAAAGACAACCGAACGATAACCATCATTGTAATAGATCTCATCGTTGATCGTCATCGTTCCCTGCACACTGCTGTTAGCAGTATAATAATCCGTAAATGTGTTTGCAGGCATGAAATACTGAAGGCCGAGGATGACTCGCTGAATATTCATTCGAGAAATCGCCGTCTCTTCATTCTCACCCAGGACATAAACAGCCTGATCCAGTTCTGGATAGAAGAGATGCTCGCCCAGGACAATGGCATCAGATGGTTCAAGCATAAAATCGGCATCGACATTCTGATATCGATTCAAATAAAGAAAATTACTAAATGCAATGCCGCATAACAACGTGATGGTAAAGATCATTAAAAAGAAAGAACGTCTTAAATTGCGCGTCTGTTTTTTCATACGTTCATTGTAAATAACAAACATCTGCCATGTTGCAGTATAAATAGAGAAGCGTTTGCTATCATAAGGGACATCGTACTGAACCACATTCCCTTTGAGATCCTCGATTGGTTTGGAATAAAGATAATGACGATAAACAAAGAAACCTGAGCCAACCATCAACCCATTACCTGCGACAAAAGCCAGCAGCAGAGCCCATGGCTGAAGGACCATCGACAGCTGGAAAGCAGCATTCAATGAAGATAAAACTAACTGCAGTACGATGGCGCTGATCACACCGCCCAGGATCATTCCCATCAGACTCCCTGCAATACCAACATATCCCAGTTCACAAAGCAGCATACGCTTCAGCTCCCTGCGCGTCATGCCAATCGATTTTAATAAACCAATTTCCTGGCGCAGGTCCTGGTCATTGACGATCAATACATTATAAATAGAAACAAGAGACATCCAAATCGCAATCGCGATGATGGCGATAAACATCATCAGCATAGTGGTCGTGTCATTCAAATAATTGATGATCGTATCATTACTGATTCTTTCGCTGTTCAAAAAGATCTGACTCGTATCCACCTGGCACATATGCGCAACCGAAAAAAGAGACTCTTCATTTTGGATCATATCATCTCGAATAAAATAATAACTGCGCTCAGAAGCCCAATTTTCATTCAAACCCATCACTGGCAACAAATCAAGATGTGTTTGATAAAAATGGGTAGGTTGATAGATGCCGACAACAATATAATCACCTAACTGGTCTCCTACATTTAAGGACGTTTCAGCAGGAACCAGGATCTCCTGCTCATTTCCTGGAAGTGTTCCCTCTATCAGTGTAAAAAACTGTGCCTCATCATTATAAGTAAGGTAAGCAGCAGGATAATCTTCCAATGTTTCTTCTCCTATTGACAGACTAGAAACATGAAAACGAAACGGATTCTGATTAAGACATTCAGCACTTTCAACCATATAATGGCTGGTTCCTAACGCACTCTGATCGATATTTTTCGATAACGCAAAAACAGTATAAAATAGAATCAGAGAGACAAAGATAACAGCGGTACTTAAAGTTACCGAAATCAGGCTTAAACGCGTACGCTGTTTTTTCTTTAGTACATTTTTGAAAGCTAACTGATAAACAAAACGGCTCGGTTTCATGCGTCCTCACCCTTCCCTAAATAACGCAGCAGTGCTTTTTTTCGACTGGTCGTCATCAGACGTTTTTTCTCCAGTTCTTCTATGTATTCGATCAGCGCCTCCCTACTCTCAAATCGTTCGATCACGCGATTGCGCCGCATATTGATCATCTCGACCACTTTGCCACGCT
>FCNA01000020.1 GCA_900018345.1 Clostridiales bacterium CHKCI006 | reverse complement strand
AATATTACGAACCGAAGGTTCTGAGAAAAAAACTGAAAAATATTTTATAGAGGGCTTTACATACAACATTTTTTAGCCATACATAAAAAGGAGGATTATGTCCTGATTATCAACATAATTCTCCTTTTCCTTTTTATCAAACTGTAAAAAACGGGATTATACTACAAACACTTTCTTTTTTCAACAAATTGCTCTAAAAATTAAAGAAGAAGATGCAACTTCTTGAAGAAATATGTAATTATGAATCCAATACTAATCAATGTATTAGGAAAATTCGATTAGAACGATTGTTTGCAGAAAGCCCCCTTGACAAATCTCGTCTCAACCTGAAAGCGTGTTACAATAGTCCTGTAAAGGAGGAACGTTCATGCCATACTGCACTTTTCAAGGCATTCAGCTCTCACGTTTAGGGATGGGGAACATGCGCCTGCCAGTAACCGGTGAAAATGGCGATACCATCGATGTCGCCAAAGCCAGGACGATCATCGATCAGGCCATCGCAGGAGACATCAACTACTTTGATACGGCCTATATCTACCACAATGGACAATCAGAAAGTTTTTTAGATCAGGCACTCTTATCCTATCCACGCGATCAATACTATCTGGCAGATAAATTTAATCTGCAGGCCGATCAGAATTACCGGCGCCAATTCAAGACTCAGCTGGAAAGGTTAAAGACGGACTATATCGACTTTTACTTATTACATGGTGTCTCGGATGATTCTGCACAAACCTTTTTGGATAATGGCTGCATTGACTATTTCCGGTCTTTGAAAAAAGAAGGACGCATCCGTTATCTAGGTTTTTCCTTCCATGGGAAGCCTGAGACCCTCGAAAAAATGGTTACCCGGGCAGAATGGGACTTTGTCCAAATTCAGCTCAACTATTATGACTGGTATTACGGCACTGCCAAACGCCAGTATGAGATCCTATGTGAACACCATTTACCGATCATGGTCATGGAGCCTGTTCACGGAGGAATGTTGGCCAACATTCCTGAAGAAGCCCGCGCCTGTTTACAAACCGTAGCCCCATCTCGCCAGCCAGCCGAATGGGCTCTCCGCTTTGTCACCGCTCTCCCTGGGGTTTATGTTGTTCTTAGCGGCATGTCCACCACGGAACAGCTCTCGCAAAATCTTTGCACCTTTGAAACCCTTCAGCCTTTAAGCACGGCCGAAAAAGAAGCCATCCAGCAGGCTTGTACCATCATCCATCAATCCGTCGGTGTTCCCTGCACAGCCTGCCGCTATTGCCTCAATCACTGTCCTCAACACCTGAATATTCCAGAATTATTGCAATTCTACAATGAATATCACACAGGCGGCAAATGGCGTCTAAGTCGCTTAAAAGCAGAAGATCCCGCCAAACTGCCCGGTAACTGCATCGCTTGTGGGCTCTGTACAAAACATTGTCCGCAAGATATCAAGGTCTATCAATATCTTCATGAGATGGATGAAGACTATCACAGCTTGAATCCTTAACACAAAAATCGGAAAGCTCTGCTCTCCGATTTTTTAAATTGATCAAAGTTTCTGTACAAACAGCGCACGAATCGCATTTAAGACAGCGATGATCATGACCCCTACATCTGCAAAGATAGCCAACCACATATTCGCTAGGCCAATCGCACCTAAGAATAAGCAAATGAGCTTGACCCCGATTGCGAATACGATATTTTCATAAACAATTCTTAAACACTTACGTGAGATCCTGATGGCCTTTGGAATCTGCAATGGATCATCATCCATCAGGACGATATCCGCTGCCTCGATAGCTGCATCCGATCCCATGGCTCCCATCGCAATCCCAATATCCGCTCTGGAAAGGACGGGCGCATCATTGATGCCATCACCGACAAAGGCAATCTTCTCCTTCGCCTGCTTTTGTTCAAGCAATTTTTCTACCTGACTGACCTTGTCACCAGGCAGCAGCTCACTGTAAACTTCATCGATCCCAAGCTCCTGGGCAATCTTTTCAGCCACGTTCTTCCGGTCTCCCGTCAGCATGACGGTCTTAGTCACACCAGCTGCTTTTAATGACTGAAGCGCTTTTTTCGCATGCGGTTTGACCATATCCGAAATGACAATATGTCCCATGTATGCACCATCGATCGCCACATGCACGATCGTACCGACATCATGACAATCCTTATAGACGACGTTTAAGCGTTCCATCAATTGACGGTTACCACAGGCAACCTGTTTTCCATCCACGACTGCAATGACACCTTCGCCGCCTATTTCCTGAATCTCGCTCACGCGCTGACGATCCAGCTCCTTGCCGCAGGCCTGCTGCAAGCTTTTACTGATTGGATGGCTCGAAGCACTCTCTGCCAGACTTGCATATTCCAGGATCTCCTCATCTTTCAGCGGACAATGATGAATTCCTGAGACTTTAAAGACACCCTGAGTCAGTGTTCCGGTCTTATCAAAAACAACCGTTTTCGTCTTTGACAAAGTCTCCAGATAATTGGATCCCTTGACCAGGATACCAGCCTTGCTGGCACCGCCAATGCCGGCAAAGAAACTTAACGGAATACTGATGACTAGTGCACATGGACAGCTAATGACTAGAAAAGTTAAAGCACGATAGACCCATGTCTCCCACTGAGGATCCTGTCCCAAAGCAAACACCAAAAATAATGGAGGCAGGATGGCTAAAGCCAAAGCGCTGTAGCAAACAGCCGGTGTATAGACCCGTGCAAATTTAGAAATAAAGTTCTCCGATTTCGACTTACGGCTGCTGGCATTCTCGACTAAATCTAAGATCTTGGAAACAGTAGATTCACCAAATTCTTTGGTCGTCTGAATTTTCAGTACACCCGTCATATTCAAGCAACCACTGATGATCTCCTCACCTGCGGCTATATCTCTAGGCACACTCTCTCCTGTCAATGCACTGGTATTCAAGGTCGACTGTCCTTCCAGGACAATGCCATCGATCGGTACTTTCTCCCCAGGCTGCACTACAATCGTTGAACCGATCTCGATTTCATCCGGATCAACCGTCTGCAGCTGACCATCCACTTCAAGATGAGCATAATCCGGACGAATATCCATCAGCTCACTGATGTTGCGGCGACTTTTTCCGACCGCATAACTTTGAAACCATTCACCAACCTGATAAAATAACATGACCGCAATGGCTTCTGTATAGTCCCCGCTATCATATAAAGCAATCGCGATTGCCCCGATCGTTGCGACCGCCATCAAAAAGTTTTCATCAAAGACCTGTCTGTTTTTGATGCCTTTGGCTGCCTTGATCAAAATATCATAACCAATGATCAGATAAGGCACCATATAAAGGACAAAGCGTAATGCTCCTTCAACAGGTGCAAAGCTGAGCGCGATCATTAAGATAGCAGAAATAATAATTCGAGCCAGCATTTTCTTTTGTTTTTTATTCATCATCTGTCTCTCCTTTACCGATACTAACATTTTAACATTTGAACATCTGTTCATTTGTCAATTCTATTATAGCCTATTTATATAAATATGCAAGCAAAAGATGAAAAATTCTAAAAAACACCAAAAAGAAGCAGGAGATCCTCATTTAAGAAGAAATCTCCTGCTTCAATAACATCACCGCATCCTGATTAGGCAAACAGCTTAATTCATAAACCGGTATTTTTTCCAACAGCCTTCCAAGCGTATCTAAGACGGCATCCGTGCCGCCTTTGACCCATTGGGGATAAAAAACATTACCAGAGACAGCCGCTACTTTTTCAAATCCAGACAACTTTCGAATATGATTTTCCTTAGCCTGCTTCAATACAACCAGACAAACGATGGGAACACGCTGATTCAGACAATAAGGCGATGAGCCATGCCAGGGCGTTCCACAGCCATAAAAAAGTTCCGCTTCTTCCTTCACATACACCCGGTCTCCATTAATGATGTGCGCCCCTGCATATTGATGCCATAATTCCGCCTGCGTTGTTTTCCCAATGCCTGAGGGTCCTAAAAACAGGATTCCCTTGCCTTGAAAATCAACTAAAGAACTATGCACCTGGATCATCTGCTGAAAAGCCGCATGAACATAATACATCTGCATCAATAATGCTTCGACACTTTCCCTTACAAGCGGCGGCAAGATCACCGCTTCTTTCCAATCCTGACTCACCATCATGACTTCGGTATAATGTCTAAACAAATGTGCATCATTCATACATTGAAACTGCTCTATACCATGAACACCCCATACAGAAGGCAGAATTTCAATTCTGAACGCCGTTTTTTCTTCATTAGAGACAAAGTCCGTCCAGCTATTGAATAAGCCCATCCCCTTTATTTCAAAGGGGATATCGATTACTTTATAGTAAGTCATGATGCAGTAGCAGTAATGCAACCTTCTAATTTAGCTGCATTTGTCAAAACAAAAGTTAACTTCTTGTCATTAGGCCAAGATCCTAAGATCGCATTTAAATTCTCTGAATGTCCATTCTGAATATGAATCAAAAAAGACTCAAACTCTGAAGTATGCGGTTGATTACTTCCATCTCCGTTACAACCATCCCCAACATAGCCGCCTCCATTATCAACTGCAGCAGCCCAGCCATCTTTTAAATAGTTATTTGGCTTATCCCAAAACCAACCATGACCTTCATATCCACTAGCCGTCCAGTTAATCCAGTAACCGCCCCCGGTTTGACCTCCACCTCCAGAAGCATCCATAGGCATGATGCCCGCATTGGCGACATCAACAGGTACATATACACTTCCCATTTATCTCACATTCCTTTCTTGTTTTCTACAAAGATCCGGCCTCTCACTTTGCCGTCATCTAATAAATAATAATCAGATAACTTTTTAATAAAGTTCTTCATATCGTTTTGGACTGTTTCTCTCTCAACATCATATTTCTTTAGGATCAATTCTACCAGATCGTCCATTTCAAAATCATGGGTAGTCATATATTCCAAAAGGTAAGCCGCTGTCTCTGTCACATAGACTAGTGTCGGAATTTCTTGAACACGTTTGCCCACAGGTACGATCACATACTGTCCTGCGACTTCTCTAAGTATGAGATCATCTTTCAGTTTCATCGCTGTCTTTTTCATTGGTTTCTATATCTGTCTGGGATATAGGCACCGCTACACCTTCAACTTTAATGTATTTTTCTTTACTCATCGGCTGATCACCCCACCTTATTCCATCCTTTACCAACTGCTGGGAAAAGTAGACATTTTCAAACAATGAAGATATAATAAAAACGAGGACTATTTTCTTATCGTAACATCATTTTTTGTCGCTATACATATTTACTTTTTTCAAATTTTATTTGAACGAAAAAGTCTAGTTTTTCTTTCATTTTTTCCGTACTACAAATGTGAATTTTACCTTCTTAAAATCAGATATTTTTATGATTTTCTATACTACATTTAAAAAATATCATCCCTTCTGTACGATTTGAAGCCAGTTCTGGATATTTTTTTCAAAAAAGGATTGCATTTATCTGTAATGGGCGTATAATATAAGTATCAAATGAACAAATGTTCAATTATTAAAACGAAAGGAGCCGCTAGGATGAAAAAAACGTATAAGATCGATGTAGATTGCGCAAATTGTGCGAACAAGATGGAAGATGCAACGAAGAAAACACCTGGTGTCAAAGACGCTACGGTCAACTTCATGACTTTAAAAATGAACGTTGAATTTGAAGAAGGTGCCGATGTGAAGGCTGTCATGAAAGACGTTTTAGCTAATTGTAAAAAAGTAGAAAGCGATTGCGAAATTTTCTTATAAGAGACAAGCAGAAGCCTGACACGGCTTCTGCTTTTTTAGACCTTCTCTAATTGGCGGGACCAGCGCAAGAATGTATCCTGTGAGATGCCCAGTTGTCTGGCTGCTTCGCGTGAGCCAAACTGTTTATCCAACCAGCCCTGTTTTACTTCCGCAAAGTTGGCCGGAACGCGCTTACGTGGCCGTCCGAAGCGAACACCTCGCATTTTCGCTGCGGCAATTCCTTCCTTTTGGCGCTGACGTGTATTTTCTCGTTCTGTTTGAGCTACATAAGAAAGGATCTGTAAGACCAGATCAGCCACAAATGTGCCAGTCAGATCACGACCGGTTTCACGGGTATCTAAAAGCGGCATATCAAGAACAACGATGTTCGCTTTTATTTCTTTCGTAATAACGCGCCACTGCTGAAGGATCTCATCGTAATTCCGTCCCAGTCGATCGATTGACTTAATCACAAGGGTGTCTTGCTCCTTTAGCCTGCGTAATAATTTTTGATATTGGGGACGATTGAAATCTTTACCGCTCAATTTATCCATATAGATGTGTCTGCTATCTACGGGAAATTCCTGTAACGCTATTAATTGCCGATCTTCACATTGTTCTTTGGTGGACACACGTACATAACCATAAATTCGTTCACTCATGATCATTCCTCCTTATATTTTCATTTTTGCCCAACAAAGAAATTTTAACAGTAAAAAAAATAGTCTTGACTACACAAGGCTATTTTTTGTTATCTATTTATTTTAATTTCGCACCGCAGTTAATACAAAAAACCTGATCTTCCTTGACTGCTGAGCCACAAACCGGACAAACTAACGGATCAGCTTCTACTGTTACCTGTTTGGCTTGCGGTTCCAGTTTAGCGCCACAGTTCATGCAAAATTGATCATCCTCTTTCACCGGTTGCCCACAGACAGGACAAACCGCTGTTTGTGGTTCAGAAGTGATTTCCGGTTCCACCGGTGCATCATCTATGCGACTGCCACAATGGATGCAGAAGGATTGACCCGGTTCAACTGGTTCTCCACAGATCGGACAGCGCAGCACTTCCTGTTCAGACATCATTGATTCATCCACCAGCAGAGTCGTCATATCATCATAACCTGGTCCTTCCCAATGCGTTTGAGGTTCTGTCTTTTCCATCACCGGTTCATCACGAGAAGTTTCGGAGAGCCAGTCTGGCAGATCGGACATCTCGGCCGATGGTTCATGAACTGGTTCTTCAGGTATAACAGGTGCTTCGCTACCTGTTTCAGATACCTCGTCAATACGGGTACCACAGCGACTGCAGAATAGATGATCTTGAGCCACCGGTGCACCGCAATGCGGACATACCCGTTCACCCGTATCGCTTTGCGGCTGCTTCAATAATGAGCCACAATGAATACAGAAAACAGAATCAGAAGTGTTATACGTATGGCAATGCGGACAGGCGATCAAGCCCTTTGCCTCATAGATCGCCTCCTGATATTCTGCAAGCTTGGCTTGACTGGCCTCGAGCTGACTGGCCAAGTCGGGGGCATAGGTTTTCACAACTTCTGCGAATTCCTGGTCGAGACGCTGACCTAAAGTCTGCCAGAGTGCTTCGCGATGTTTTTTCTCCTCAGCGATTTTTTCCTCTAACATCATCACTGTTTCGTTTGACATAATCGTTCCTCACTTTCTCTATTTTAAATGATAGCCACAGTTGCCACAGAAAGTAGCACCGGGTTTGATCTTCGAACCACAGTTAGGACAAAAGACATTGTCATCCTGTGGCGCTCTCAGCTTGGTAATGGCATCAAAATAAGGTAATAATTCAGGTAAAGGATCTTCAAATCGTCCTTCATAATAGGCTTTGCCTAACTCCATATACAACGTCTCAAGCTTCTTTTCATCTTCCATATCAAGACCTCCTAAGCATGGATTTTCGACCAGTCCAAGTCAACATACTCAGAACTGGCAACAAGTAACTGATGATCCTCATCATATATTTCGAGATTGCTGGCAAGAAGTTTGGTTGGCTGGCGCGCAATCAGGACTTCTGTACTCATTAACTGCCATTGCCCATCCACCAGTCGATACTGTTCACATGGGGCATCAGACCCCAGACTCATATAGACCATCTCCCCATCATAAACAAGATATATCTGGGAGCGATCGGCCGCATTGGCAAAGCAGGTCATCTCCACCCCATTGACATCCGTGTAGATCAGATAATCGTCCTGTTGAGATGGATATGCGGGGGCTGCAACTGTCTGATAGAGGTTAAAGAGCACTTCGCTAGCCGTCTCACTTTCTTTGACATCCCCACTTTGCTTATCCACATAGAACGTTCCGGCCATGAGATTCGCCTGGCTGCCTCCCTGGTAACGGATGAAGCCCTGTAAATTTTTATCACTCGAAGTGACCTCACTTTCGAAAATAACATAATCCGGACCAAAGTAGTCTTCAACACGCTCAATGATGGCTTCATCGCTGAGCGATTCTGAAGAAGAACCGCTATCATCATTTAAAACAATGACACCCCAATGGGTCCCCATTCTGACAAATGCCTTTCCATCTACCACCGGTAAGATCTCATCAAAGGTTCCGTCCATCAAAATGGTCTTGCCTGTTGTATCCGCTAAAGCATATGTTCCGTTCTGAGAAAGCACGACATAGCCGTCACTCGCACTATAACACATATCGCTATAGGCGGTTGGATCGTCGGCATAAGCATAATGCGTCCAACTGGCATCATAAGCAAAAGGAATCACGACCTCTCCCTGGGCATTGACATAACCCCATTTGCCATCCTGACAGGCAGCCATCAGACCATCCCGATAACTGCCTAAGGCACTGTAAACAAAGTCGCTTTGCAAGCCACCTTCACTGTAGATGGCATAAGGACCGGTGACTGTTTTTTGCCACTGACGTCCTAAGTCTGTCGTGACAACCGTATCATAATGAGCAACCGGAATAGGCACTTGGGGCTCCCTAGCCGGCTGATGATCGGTATCCATCAGCTCCGTAGTGTAATAGTAGTTCACTCCAGTGGCCTGACCGATATACCCATCAGCGCCATAAAAAGGCATGATGGTATCATTACTCAATATATATGTGTTCCATTGACCATCGACTTCCTGGTAAGGCTCTCCCTCGGTCACCAAGAGATAATGCGTTCGATCAACCACGATCGAGGCATAGATTGGCTCAGTTAGGACCACCCCATCATGACCGATCAAACCATAACGACCCGCTTTTTCATAGACTGCATAGTCACTTTGATATTGACAGATCAACTCATTACTGGAGTGATCCAGATCGTCGTCTTTTAAGTAAAATAAGGCATCGGCTTCAAATTGAGGCAGGACCAGCCAGGTATAATGGATGATCTCTTCCTGCTTGGCTTGAATAGAGGCAGCTTCGTCAGAATCTTCCCCCACATGCGCCAATCCCTGTTCCAGGATGGCCGCAGCCTCTTCAGGATCTTCTTCAAGCATATAAATATCTGCCAAGGCTAAATAAGCCGACGCCTGTTTGGGCTCAATATCCACAGCTTCAAGATAACTGGCTTTGGCATTTTCGTAGTCGAGCGACATCAAATACTGTTGGGCTGTTTCCAATGTTTCCTGGTAGGCTTTATCGCTTGGCTGATGCTGGCTGATTAAAAACCAGCCAGCCGCAAGCAAAGCCACGACACCGACGACCAGTCCGCCCCACAAAAGAGAAGGGGGCCTTTTTTTCTTTGTTTGAAGAGGCAAAGGCGCACCACAGTGTTCACAAAAACGGGCCTCTTTTTCATTCTCATGATGACATTGAGGACAGTGCATCCTTTCACCTCCTACTGTAATCGATTATATAATTCATATGTGCGTTTCCGGGTTTCCTCCAGTCGGGCTGAAGAAAGTGCCACACCTGATAAGGACCCGCCTTCATATTCACTAGAAGCTTCAGAAGCAATCTCTTCTTTTTCGATTTCCCATTCCGCCTGCTCATGGTCGAAGGCAGCACTCTGCGTTTCATTCATGCTCTGTTTTAAAAGCGTAATGATCTGGTTCATTTCCGCTTCCCACAGCTCTGTCGCTTCTTTACTGGTAGAAATCATTTCAATTGTCGACATGGCAGAGCTCGTCATTTCTTCGGTCTGTGTTTCCAGCGCCTCTAACTCGTTTAAGATATCGGCCTTATTATAGGTAGGCGCCTGTGTCTTGGCCACATAATCGTTGACGATGGAGGTCCATTGCACTGAAAGACATTGCTCATCAGAGAGCTGGCTTTCATAGTCTGTCTGACCGATGCTCATCCATTGAGAACTATTCTCACGGCTATAATAGCTACCGTCTTCTGCCTTGAGTTCGCGCTTCGTGCAGATCTCATAGCCATCATCTGCCAATGTATAAAAGGTATACCTATTCTCCGCTGTCTGGCAGCGGATACTCTTATCACTCAGTAACTGACCCTGTAATTCCAGACTGCGAAGATCGACCCCATCATAGGTCCACACATCGACAATGGTCCCATCACTTTTGGCAATGAACAGTTCTTCCACACCATTCTCATCGATATCCAATAAGTGATAGAAGAGATCCTCGGGTTTCTCTCCTGCCAAAAGCCCCGTCGTCTGTTCGTTTAAGATCAGCGGATTGATGGAAGCCTCCTGACTTGATAAAGCATGATGGTAGGCATCCAGGACCGGCTGATAGAGGGCTTCTGCCGTTTTCTCCGGTGTCTCCATATAAACCACCAGACGGTACTGAACCTTACCGCAGGCTTCCAGACTGATGCCGGTCGTGTAACCGACATCCTGATTCGCACGCTTTCCTTGAATGGTCAGCAAGGTCTCATCAGCACCATCGGCTTGAACGATGCCAAAGGTCTGACCAGCCGTATCATAAGTCTGACTGGCAGAAGCATAAAGTCCAATATTCTCTAATAAAGCGGCAGCCTGTTCAAATGAAGCTACAGCATTTTCATCAGCAATAAACGGCTCTGTCGTTGACATCTCCAAATAGGAAACAAACTGGCTCCCATCATACGTGAAGACAAAATGATTAGCTTGGGTTCCCTGACTGGCAAAGTTCATTTCCTTTTCTATAAAACCATAAATATAGGGTGTCCCATTGACGTCTTTCAAATAGAGTCCGACCTGTTCAGCGTCATCGCCGCCCAGCACTGTACCTAAGCGTTGCTGATCCGAAAGCACAACGCTGTCCTCCTGATATTCATACATCGTCAAAACGAGGGTAAGCGTACTGCCTGACTCATCCAGACTGACCGCCAGCAATTCCGTCTGACCATCCTTGTCATAATCACGGATATCACTGGTCATTAGGCCTTTGACATCCTCGACATAAGAGGTCGTTGGGATCTCATTTTGATAAGCATAGGAAGCATCGTACTTCCCCTGGTGAACCTGTCCGTTGTCCGCAAGGATTTCCTCATTCATATAGCGTACATAGGTGTAGGTTTCGTTAAACGTCGATTCATCTTCCACGTTAGACAGGGCACGCTGCAGGATCTCCTGGGCTTTGGGATAATCCTCCTGCGTCAAGTAAAGTTCTGTCAATCGTTCATAAGGCATGGTCTGTTTCTTGTCGATCTGGATGGCTTCAAGATAACTGGCTTCGGCCTGGGCATACTCCATGCCAACCAGATAGCGATCCGCTTCATCCAGCAGCATGGTATAATCCTTTGACTGAGGTGAACGTGTCATCACTAAAGCGATGCCACCACCCACTGCAACGATCAGAATCAATAAGAAGGGAATGAGCCATTTGAAATGATGTTTCTTTTTTGGTTTGATCGGACGACTCTCTTCAATGAGTGGCTGCCCACATTTCTCACAGAAACGGGCTCCCTCTTCATTGATATGTCCACATTGACGACACTTCATGTTCTTCATCTCCCTTCTAGCCTAATACCAGCTCCTCTTGAGCCGATATGAAATGCAATTGGGTGCCGCGAGGCAAATAGTATAAGCGTGCCCCAAGTGGCTGGCCACTATCTAAATGGACCGTATGCAAAGCCTGCACAGCCAACTGGTATTCCTGTTTTGTCTTGTCATATTGTACCTGGGCCAAAAAGGTTGTTGGGGCTTGTTTGCTCACATAAAGCCCAGTATCATCCTCGGCAATGTAGACAGGCTGCATGCCCTGCAATGGATAAGCCAGTCCCAGATACTGACCGGCGACTCCCAGCAAAGCCCCCTGAAAGACGACTTCTTTTTCTTCCAGGCGCTCGGCAACTGAACCTGGATAAGACTCGGGCATCAAGATTTCCTTCTCCACCTGACGGTCTTGTCCATTCAGACGGATCCCCACGATAGCAAGTACCACCATCACTATATTCACCACAGCCCAGAGGATGACAGGCAGCCATGAAAAAACAAGACCGCCTTCCAGCTGATAAAAAGCCACTCCCTGAGCTAAATTCTGAAACTTATCATAGAGGAAATAAACCAGTCCGCCGATATAACCATTTAAGGCAATCAGCCCAAAAATAGATAAGATATATGGTTTTTTCCCACCTAAGATCATGATGAGTATCGCCAGCAAAGCTGCCAGGACCAGCCCGCCAATCAGCACATAGCCAAACGGACTGATATAGGACTGCACCAGAACCCCCACTTCCTGCAGGGCTTCCAGTCCTGCTAACTGATTGAAGGCCAACAAGATCATGTCCTTCACAGCGATATTCACCGAGGCAATTGATAAGACCGGCAAAAAGGTCAAAGCTCCGACACCGGCCATCAGCAGCAGCGCAATGATAAATCGTAGTCCCTTCTTCATGGTCACTCATCCTCCATTTCTTTGATCAAGCGGCGCTGCCGCCTTCTAAATAACGCACTTTCTATGCCTAAGCCAAGAATAGACAGCAGGATACCGACGATTCCAATGATAACGAAGATCATCCCTAAACTCACGATAACCAGCCTCCTTCCTGTACCTGGGCATATTGGGTTTGCAGCAAGGCCATTTCGGCATCTTCGTTGTTGCCATCATAAAGGGCCATTGCCTTTTCATAATAGGCCGCAAACTGGGCATAATCTCTTTCCAGATTTTCTTTTAATGCCTGGCGGTCCAATTCAATAAAGGCATAACGTTTATATAGGTTATAATCCTCTCCGTAAAGATCCTTCATCGTTTCCAAACTTGCTTCGGCCTCGTCTAATTGGCCTAATTTCTGATGCAAGATCGCCAGATTATTGTAAGTCGTCCGCGTTGCCCATTTTTGTGAGATCAGACTTTCAGAGAGCGTTACCGCTTCTTCATAATAACTGGTCTGCCCGGTCGTATCCCCCAGATCAATATCTGCCTGAATCAGCTTCTGCAAGATCATGAGCTGACTGGACATTGGTAAGACGTCCTTGGCTTCCAGCAGGATTTCCCGAATCTTGGCATTTTCATTAAAGCGCTCATAGAGCTTAGCACTCATGAGATAGGCTCTGGCTTTCAGATCCGTATCTTCGGTCTCTTCGATACAAAGTTCAAAATTCTTCAAGGCATCATCCCGCATATTCTGGCTCGCTGAGATCTCGCCTTTCGCAAAGTAAACCGAGTCATCTGTCAGACCATAATCAATTGCCTGAGCTAAGACATCATTGGCTTTTTCCAGATTGCCGGCATAGGCCAGCGTGATCGCATAATCACGATAATAGGACGCATAGAAGCCACCGATCGTAAACAGTTTTTCATAAGCTGTGATGGCATGCTCATAGTCGCCTAACTCAAAATAACTATTGGCCTGAATATAACCAATATCCGCCACGCGTGGATTCGTCAGATCCAGCTTTTCATTCTGATTCACATCGTAATTCACAAAATCGATGCACTCCTGATATTTTTCCTGCTCATAAAGCGCACAGGCATGCTGGTAGTAGGCTTCAATGCTTTCCGGCTTTAAAGCAATCGCCTGAAGGTAATTCGTATTTTCCGCATCATACTGACCATTTTCGCGATTGGTCATCTGACTTTCGACCAAAAGATTATAGCTCTGGGTGCGTTCCAGCTGCAAACTGTGAAAACCATAACCGACAACGACGATCGATACCGCCATCACCAGCACCAGCATCGTCTGAATGAAATGGTGCTGACTGGTCAAATGACGATAGCGCTGATCCTGTTTGCGGATATTCCCCAAAGCCGCAAACATTTTTAAAGCGGAAGCATAACGGGTATTTTTATTTTTAGAGGTAGCTTTTTCAATCACCCGACTAAAGGCTTCACTCGTGCACTGGCTTAGCAGGGCAAAATCTCCCGCATCTCCCATCTTCGTCCCGGTAGCGAGATGATAGAACGTCGCCCCGACGCTGTAAATATCGGTCTTGACGTCAATGGTCTCCACTCCCTTATGTTCCCTTGACATCGCGACTCGCTTCTGTTCCGGACTGGAATACCCATGCGTATAGCCTAGTAAGGTCTTTCCGTCTAAAAAGAAAGAGATATTAAAGTCAATCAGACAGATATTCCCCTGCGGAGTCAGCATGAGATTCGCCGGTTTGATATCGCTATGAATGATCGGCGGTGTTTGCGTATGCAGATAATGTAACGCACTTAAGAGCTGTCTGGCCCAGATGATAAGCTCCGCCTGGCTGAAATGCTGTCCTTCATCCAGCAGCGTCTGGAAAGATTTGCCGGGGATGAAGCTCATCACGGTATAAATAGACCCATCCAGTTCTAAAAAATCATAGACCTGGGGTAAATAGGGATGTTTTAAGTTTTTGAGGATGTCCACTTCCTGACGACTGGTCGCCAGGGTCTTCCCCATATGCTTGACCTCTTTTAAAACAACCGGGATCTTCAAACGCTCATGGTAGGCTTTATACACAATCCCGCCGCTGCCTTCGCCGATCTTTTGAATTCCTGTATACGTACTGGCAATTTGACTGAAATCAGGCATCTTCCTGACCTCCTTCTAACGCAAAACGGAATGTTTCATCGGCCATCTTAAACAGCATACCGTCTTCAAGCGCCACCTCACCCTGCAGCAAATCGTCATTGACATAAGTATGATTCGAACTGCCCAGATCCTCCAGATAATAGTGATCGTCGCGTTTCGAAATACGGACATGGGTCCGACTAATGGCACTGTTTCCGCCAATAATATAATCTGCCTGTGAGCCTTTGCCAAGGACAAAAGCATCCGCAGTGACAGCAATCTTCTCGTCTGTCTTCAGGCGATAGACAAAAGGCCTGAGGACTGGACGGGAAGTTTTGATTTCAACGTGTCTGGTTGTTGGTCGAATAAGGACCATCGAAGGGTAGCCTTTCTTTTCAATGGGCGGAATCGATATCTGTTCCCGGCTTACCCATCCTTGTTTATGATCATTCATCCCTGCTCGCTCCTTTCCCTACATGGATGTTATAAGTCTATTTTAGCATTATATGCCGACTTTTTAAAAGCATTCTTCCAAAAATATTTGGGAAAAAAGTCGATTTATTGATTCCCTATCGATGATTTCGCAAATAGCGACAAGCCCACCCGAAAAATCCCCATATTTGTCTGTCATTTCAAAAAAACGGCAGCCTTCAACACAATTCATGCCTGTCTATGAGCACCATTTTCTCATTTTATTTTTAAAGAAGCAGAATGATTTGCATTTTCACTCGATGTATGATATACTATATACAGTTAGCGAAGTCTAACTGTTGTGAATAAATGATTTTCCTTTCCCTATGCCAGTCACATAGGGAAGGAAACATCCAAGGAGGAAAGAAGAAATGGTTAAAATTCAAAGTGTTTATGCAAGAGAAGTACTGGACTCCCGCGGTAATCCAACCGTTGAAGTGGAAGTGACCGGTGATGATGGTTCCTTCGGTCGTGCCATCGTCCCTAGCGGAGCATCTACCGGTGTTCATGAAGCCGTTGAATTACGTGATGGTGATGCCACTCGTTATAATGGCATGGGTGTCAGCAAGGCTGTCGATAATGTCAATACGATCATCGCTAAAGAAGTCATCGGCAAAGAGGTGACAAACCAGCGTGAAATTGATGAAATGATGATTGCGCTGGATGGAACACCTAACAAAGGTAAATTAGGTGCGAACGCCATCTTAGGTGTTTCCTTAGCGGTTGCCAGATGTGCTGCCAATAGTTTACATATGCCACTTTACAGATATATCGGTGGTGCTAATGCCCACGTTTTACCTACCCCAATGATGAACATCATCAACGGTGGTGCGCATGCCGACAATAATGTGGACTTCCAGGAATTCATGATCATGCCTGTGAATGCGCCTAGCTTCAAAGAAGCCATTCGTATGGGGGCAGAAGTCTTCCATGCCTTAAAGAAAGTTTTGAAAGGCAAAGGCTTAAATACGGCTGTCGGTGATGAAGGTGGTTTTGCACCAAACCTCGCCAGCAACGAAGAGGCCATCCAGACGATCCTAGAAGCAATCGAAACAGCCGGCTATCAACCAGGTGTGGATGTGAAACTAGCGATGGACGTTGCCAGCAGCGAATTTTATCAAGATGGCAAATACACTTTACCAGGTGAAAACAACAAGACCTTTACTTCTAAGGAATTAGTCGATTTCTATGTTGAATTATGCGATAAATACCCTATTATTTCCATTGAAGATGGTCTTGACCAGGATGACTGGGAAGGATGGGATTATCTGACTGAGAAATTAGGCAGCCGCGTTCAGTTGGTCGGCGATGACTTCTTTGTAACCAATACGGAAAGATTAAAGAAAGGCATCGAAAAAGGTGTCGCTAATGCGATTTTGATCAAAGTCAACCAGATCGGAACATTGACCGAAACCTTAGAGGCCATCGAAATGGCTCAGAAAGCCAACTACACCGCTGTGGTTTCTCATCGTTCCGGTGAAACCGAAGATACAACGATTGCCGATATTGCCGTTGCAACCAATGCCGGACAGATCAAAACAGGTTCTGCGTCAAGAACAGACCGTATCGCTAAATACAATCAGCTGATGCGTATCGAAGACGAACTTGGCAAACAGGCAAACTATGCAGGCGTAGAAGCTTTCTATCAGTTAGATCAATAAAGCATGATAACCAGGGGATCATTTCGACCCCTGGTTTTTTGATGCTCAAGGACGCAAATGGGATTTTGGTGAAGGTGTCTTTAAGACTGTTTGGGAAACAACCCCTCTTGGCCTCCGTGAGCGAAATGATGAATTTGATCCAGACAGCAACCCGATCGGATAAAAAAAGTGTGTTGGTCACATTGGCCAACACCTTTTTTCTGATGACTGATCTTAAATCGGCAGCGATGGATGTTTTCTTTTGAGTCGATACAAGCCATAAGACACAAGCTGAGTAAGAAGAAGCACCACCAATAACTGCAGAAGTGGATGCAGCGGAAAGGCAGTTACGAGTACAATGACAATAGGATGAATGAGGTAATAATATTTAGACAATTCCCCAAACGGAAGATGTTTTTGATGATGGTTAGACAAATAGATGGTACAGACAAACAAATAGTAAGTCACCGGTACACAAGCCAGTAAGATATTACTGTTCAAGCGCTCTGTTCCCTGCAGCAACAGCGCCTCAAACACCAATAGCATGATGGAAATCAGCAGCTTTTCCAAACAGTAGCTGGCATACACCTGTTTTTTTGAGCCCAAATAATAACCCAACACCACATAAAACAAGCCAAAGAAAAGAAAATTACGTGTCGTAAAGAAGATATTATAATAATAAGAAATGATGCGCTGCAGTGTGAGCGGCAAGACGCCATAGTATGTCTCAGTTGCCCCAAACAAAAGCAAAACAAATGAGATGACCAAAAGCCAGCCCAGTGACCAGCGTTTCTTCCATTGGGCCACAACAATTAGTGACAGGATTACCGCCGGAAAATACCAAAGATGATAATACGTGCCTGTATAAAAAATTAAGATCAATGGCAATCCCAAGATGACTAGCGGAATCAGAGCATAGAGCGGAAACGAGAGACTGGGAATGTACAAGTCGATCACATGCCTGTTCGTAAAAGCAAAATAGACCGAGACAGGAATATAGATCATGCTCCAGACCAGGTATAAATGAATATTTTTTTGAATATAAGAACGAATGTAGGTTGGATTCGTTTTTTCTTTTTGAGCGACAAAATAACCCGTGATCAAAAAGAAGACCGGCACACAGATGCGCGAAAGAATATTATTAAAAGCCAGATCCAATTTGGACGAGTAACCTAAAAAAGGTCTTAAATGTAAGATGACGATCAGTACGGCACATACATATTTTAAGATGTTCAAATTAGGATAGTAAAGACGCTGATGGGCATAATTCGCATCCATATCGCGCTGAAGCCAGATTGCCAGAAGACTGCTTCCAACAATCATCAACAACATGACCAGTGGATGAGCAAGTCCATTTTCCACCTGAAAAACATTCAACAGGCGTAAAACAAAGATCACAGCTACCATCACGGCCGTAATCATGATCTCCTTTTGATATTTCAATTTTTCCATCCTCTCTTGCTTTTTGACGGGAAGCAGTCCCAACGCATCATCCTTGCCAAAAAGCACCTAAGGATGGTTCATCTGGCATATTATATCATAAGATCACATCTCTGTAAATTCTTCCCATCCTGGATGTCTTACAACTGTTAATGTTCCATTCATATAATCAGACTATACTTTATCTTGGTGGAGGTTCGAGAACAATGAATTTATTATTTTGTATCAATCAGCATTATCTTTCCCCTTTTTTAGTGACGCTCCGTTCGCTGGCACGCTTTCCAGCTGACTATCACGTCTATATCTTTCATCGCGATCTAGATGAAAAGCTGCAGCAGCACATTCAAAATACTTTTCCAGAAATGGATTTTCACTTTCTGACCATTCAGAAAGAAGACCTGCCTTATTTTCCTACAACACAGCGCTACCCTCTGGAAATCTACTACCGCCTGTATGCGGCCCATTTTTTACCGCAGCATTTGGATCGCATCCTTTACTTAGATGCCGATACCCTGATCATCCATTCCTTAGAGACGCTTTACGAGACCCCCTTAGGTGATCACTATTTTGCCGGCTGCACGCATATTCGCCGCTTTCTTAGAAAGATGAATCATTTGCGTTTAGGCAATACCAAGGATGTCCCCTACATCAATACCGGTGTCTTACTGATCAATTTAGCTAAGCTACGAGACATTTCCGTTGCACAGGATATTGAAAACTTCATGAAACGTAGAAAACACCTGCTGTTACCCGATCAGGATATTCTGTCCTCTCTCTATGGTGATCACATTCTCTTGTTGAATCACTTTATTTATAATTTGAGTGATCGCATCCTCAATATCTACAATATCGAGCATCCCCAGCAAAAGCGTGATCTCAAATGGGTCAGTGAGCATACCGTCATCATTCACTTCTGCGGTCCACATAAGCCCTGGCAGTCCTCTTACCATGGACGTCTCAAATATTTCTATGATCAATTGATGAATGAGAGGAAGAACGGATGAATATTTTTGATACACCACAATGGATCCTGATCTTCTTTATTTATGCGTTTCTAGGCTGGGTTTGGGAAACGGGACAAAAGTGGATCAAAACCCATCATTTTATCAACCGCGGATTTCTCAATGGTCCATGGCTGCCGATCTATGGTTTTGGGGCCCTGATCATTCTCTTTCTGACGCTGCCCTTTAAAGATCAGATTCCCCTCATTTTCTTAGTCGGCATGCTTGCCGGAACTGCTTTTGAGCTTTTCATCGGATGGGGAATGGAGAAGATCTTCCATATGCGCTATTGGGACTACAGTTCACTGCCTTTCAATTATAAAGGGTATATTTGTCTGGGAGCCAGTTTGATCTGGGGGTTTTTCTCTATTTTACTGGTCCAGTGGATCGATGCACCGATCTATCATCTTGTCAAGCAGATTCCTGTGCCATGGCTCTATCTGATCGATGCCATCGCGCTGATCCTCTTTATTTCCGATACCGTTCTGTCGGTCATCCAGGCTTTGGATCTCAAACACATCCTCAGATTGGATAAGGTCCTGGTCGATCCAATCAAGGCTCTCAAAAAGGCTGAAAAGATCTTGAAACGAAATCCGGGAACCCATTCCCGTCGCTATCGTCTTGGTCAAAAGGAGATTCGTGAACTGATCGACCAGTACCGGCGCACACATTAAAAAAGATCCCGCAGGATCTTTTTTACGTTATCTCATCCATTAATTTGACCAGAAGGAAAAGCAGCTGTCTGACTTCCTCATCATTATAATTCGCAAAGAGGGACTGTGTCCACTGGGCAATCGAAGCAGCCTGTTCGTTTAAATATCTTTTGGCCTTCGTCGTCAGCTTGACGCTCAGTGCGCGTTTATCCTGGCTTGACGGCTGCATTCTAACATATCCTTTAACTTCCAATGCCTCTAACATCTTCTTAACATTCTGTCTTGAAGAACCGGCCATATCAGCAATTGCCTGAACATGTGTTTCTTTAGCTGGCATCTTGGCAATGATGGCTAATAAAAACCATTGCCGATAAGTGATATCCGGCAAAATCAGATCTCCCTGAATGGCAATTTCATTTGCCAGCAGCGAGAAACAGCGGATAATATATTCTTCCTGCTGTGAGCGTTGCATTGCACTCCCTCCCTAGTTTATCTTAGTTTAAAATGGAAAGAGCATCATGTCAACAAAAAAACCGGCCTGAACCGGTTTTAAAATTCTTTTCTTTGCATGATTGCTAAACTGATGCTGTAAGAAAGGGCAAAGGCCACACCCAAAATACCTATGCCAACACCCACCATTAGCGGCAGCGACAGTTGACTGAAGATAGGATCTAACTGGATTGGCAGCCCCTCTGTCAGCTTTATGCCACCAATAACCAAAACAAACAGGCTTAGCATCACGATGGCAAAAGCAATTCTGGCTCTCTCCGAACCAAAGTGCAGTTGAACAGGCAGCATGATGGCTGCAATCAGAAAAGCAATCCAGATCAAAATGAGATAGGTAAGTCCAAAGCTCATCAAATAGGTCTCATTCAGGCCCCGCATCATCTGTCCGACCAGCGCAATCAAAGCGCCGACAACAGAGAATAAGACAACGCAGGATAAACAGAAGATGAACTTCTCTAACACATATTCCTTACGTGTAAAAGGCAATGTCATCAGAAAACTATAACCGTGATTATAATCATCGTAACTGATCGAATTGGTTCCCATCAGGGATCCCATAAAGGCACAGTAACCGATCACAAAGGAGCCGTTATTTGCACTTACCGAAATCACGATCATCATGATCAGCGCCAGCAGCATAAAGCGTTTTTGCGCTGACAGCATCAAATAATCTTTCACAAGTAATCCTTTCATTTGCTTTCACCTCGACTCATGATCGTTAACACACGATCCAGATTGGCTTTCTCCACCACAATGCCAGGATAATTCTCCTGATAGTAAGCCCGCTGATTGGTCAAGCAGGCATAGCCATACCCTTCTTTTTCAACCGCCAGTAAATAGTCCTTATCAAGCTTCTCATATTGCGATGCATTGACCTTGATCAAGCCATACTCACTTAAGATCGTCTCATTGGATTCATGCAGTTTGACTTTTCCCTGATCAATCAGATAGATATCATCACATAATCCCTCCAGATCACTGGAAATATGCGAACTGATCAGGATCCCTGCTTGTTCATTCTCCATAAAGGCGCGCAACATATCCAGCACCTCATCCCGGGCAACCACATCCAAACCGGCGGTCGGTTCATCTAAGATCAACAGGCGTGGATGATGGGACAAGGCCATCAGCAATTTCGCCTTGGCCTTCATCCCATTCGAAAACTGAGATAAAGGCTGACGTAGCGGCAATCCGGCGGCCTGTGCCTGTTTTTTGAAATCTGCCGGATCAAACGTATGGTACATAGGTTTCAAGATCCTGGCAATGGCTTCCAGGTGCAAGGATTCACTAAAGCCGCTGTCCGATAACACCACCCCGATCTGTTCCCGTTTTTTGGTATTTAACTTGCTGACAGGTTCATCCAAGATTGTGATTTCTCCCGCATCGGGATGAATTAAGTCTAAAATCAATTTAAAAGTCGTCGTTTTCCCTGCTCCATTTCGACCGAT
Organism: Clostridiales bacterium CHKCI006; assembly: GCA_900018345.1. GTDB lineage: Bacteria > Bacillota_I > Bacilli_A > Erysipelotrichales > Coprobacillaceae > Fimiplasma > Fimiplasma intestinipullorum. The sequence goes on along the minus strand of FCNA01000020.1, from coordinate 51,869 downwards.
CACACCTGTGATACAGCCTTCCGCTAACTCCATCGTGCAATCCAAATCAAAAGTGGCATAATGTTTTTTGACATGATCTAATTTGACTAACATATCGAATCCTCCATTAATAGACGAACAAGATCGCTGATCTCTTCATCCGTCATTCCACATCTTCTGCCTTTTTGGATGGCCCTTTCCAAATCAGCTTCTACTTCTTTTCGTGCCTGCTCAGCCAACAGATTGGCATTTGCCATGGCCACAAAGCTTCCTTTACCGTGCACAGTAACAATGAAGCCCTCGCTTTCCAGATGATCATATGCTTTTTTGACAGTCAATGCACTGATCTTCAGATCGCGCGCCAGCGCACGAACAGAGGGGAGCATGGTATCCTCGCCCAGCTCGCCGCTCATGATCATCGCCTTAATGCTTTCCACAATCTGTTCATAGATCGGCTGCTGGCTGGAATTATTAATGATAATATGCATTTCCCGTCCTCCTCTTCATAAACAGTATATAACAGAATAAAACACTTGTCAACTGTTATATGCTGTTATATAAAAAAAGTGAGGGAGTCCTCACTTCAATAATGATCGATCGCCGGTCCTGAGATACTGCGCATATGTTTCAAGAATCGTTTTTAGCTCTTCATAAGTATTCACTTTCGCCAACTGATTTTTCACATAGGAAGATGACTTTAAGCCCTTCATATACCAGGGCGCATGACCGCGCATCTGACTCATCGCCACATGCTCAGGCATCATCGTCATCAATCGCCTGGCATGATCCAGACATTGGTTGATCCGCATCTCTGGGGTCGGATCGGGTAATAAGATTCCCTCTTCCACATAAGCCACCATCTGTTTGATGACCCATGGATTGCCTAACGCCGCACGCCCAACCATCACCGCATCGCATCCCGTTTCGTCAAGCATTCTTTGGGCATCCTGCGGGGTGCAGACATCCCCATTGCCCATCACAGGAATACGAACAGCTTGTTTGACCTGGGCAATGATCTGCCAATCGGCCTTGCCTTCATACATTTGTGAACGGGTCCGCCCATGCACTGCAATCGCGCTCGCGCCAGCCCTTTCAATACGTTTGGCGACTTCCACAGCGTTGATATGTTCTTTATCAAAACCTGAGCGAATCTTGACTGTCACCGGCTTGTCAACAGCGGCGACCACATGGCGCACAATATCCTCGATCTTGTCGGGATATAATAAGAGCTTGCTGCCTGCCTCCGCTTTGAGAACCTTATGGACCGGACAGCCCATGTTGATATCAATGATATCACAATTCGAATGCGTGGCAATAAACCTCGCTGCCTCGACGATGGAATCACGATCGCCGCCAAAAACCTGCATGCTCATTGGGTGCTCGTGTTCGTCCACGGCCAGCATCTCCAGTGTTTTCTTATTTTGATAACAGATGGCTTTATCACTCACCATCTCGGAATAAACAAGTCCCGCACCAAACTCTTTGATGATCGTCCGAAAAGCCTTATTCGTTATACCCGCCATCGGCGCCATAATGATGCGATTCGGTATTTCTACGTTTCCTATCTTAAACATGTCTTCACATCCTCGCAAGCATTATAGCAGATTCCTGCAAGCAAAACAATTCTTATTCTAAAAGCGGCAGATCCAACTCATACAGCATGGCATTGACCTGCCAAAGATCATATTTTCCCTGAGAAATACAATACATGACCACCAGATCCAGATCAACGCTGGCCGATAAATGATACCCACAGCTATGTAATAAGCGCTGCATCCCCTCTAGATCTAAATGCATCGCCAGTCCTAAGCGGATCATGGCCTTTTTGGAAGGCAGCTTCAACTGACCGGAAACAAGCTTAGAAAAATAACGCCGATCCATACCGGCATCCTTATAGATGGCCACATGTCCACGCTCGGACTGACGCAGCCTTTGCAGCAGTGCATCCAGGTAATTCTCTTCTTTTTCTTTAGCCATATATTCCGCCAACGTCTCCTGAAGACAGAGCCAGCGATAAAAGTATTTGTCGCCTCGCATGCGACCACCTCCCCACCTTTTATCTATATAATATGCTAAAGGAGTGAAAAATATGTCTATGGATCGTCATTTTATCTTTTTTATCGATGAATATTTCAGTATCGAATCCCAATCTGTCCAAAAGGCCTTTGCCAGCATCAATCAACCGGGTGCACTCTTCTCACTTTTCTATCTGCATGACCCCATGCATTGGGTCTACCTCTTAGAAGTTCTGCCTTTAGATGCGCTCTGTATCGTCCCTTTTTGCAGTCTCGATCTGCCAACGGCAGCCAGTCTTGAAGAAATCTTTGATACGCTCGCCCTGCTGCACCAATCATTAAATCTTGAAGAAAGCTGTATCTATTGGTTCAGTCAGCAACCCCTCAATGAACATCTCTCAACCATTTGGCCTTTTACGATCATCCCCCTAGCGATGCCTTAGCGCATCGTTTTTGAAAGCCCTCAGCAATTCACATTTAACCGGATGATTTTTATTGCTTTTCATTTTCAAACATCTTAAAATGAATTTGAAAGTGAGTGATGAATCATGTTGCATATTGCATATATCGGCAATGGTAAAAGCGTGAATCGCTATCATGCGCCTTTTGTACTGACACGGCCTGACGCCTGGCATATTCAAACCATCTATGATCGACATGTCAACACCCCTAAGTGGCCTCACTTAGAAGGAGTGCATTATACTGACCAATTAGAGGACATCTGGCAGGATGATCGCATCGATCTTGTGGTTGTTTCGACCGGTGTGGATTCTCATTTTGAATACGGGATGCAGGCACTTAAGCATGGCAAAAACGTCCTGATTGAAAAACCGATGACAAGAACCTATCAGGAAGCAAAGATGCTCTTTGACACGGCCAAAAGGAAAGGGCTCTTTGTGCAATGTTATCAGAACCGGCGTTTTGATGCTGATTATCTGACAACCTTAAAAGTCATTGAGAGCGGTAAGCTCGGCGAAATCTATGAAGTCGATATGCATTTTGACTATTATCGACCTGAGGTTCCGCAAAATGCCATGCATACCCCGCCTTACCATAGCTTCCTTTACGGACACGGCTGTCATACGATCGATCAGGTCATCGCCTATTGGGGAAAGCCACAGCATATTCACTATGACGTTCAATGCTTATGCGGTACGGATCATATGAATGATTATTTCGATGTAGATCTTTATTATCCGGGGCTGAAGGTTTCGGTCAAATCCAGCTATTTCAGGATCAAACCGCGCCCAAGCTTTGTCGTTTATGGTAAACGAGGCATGTTCATCAAAGAAAAAAAGGATCGTCAGGAAGAACATTTGAAACTCTTCTATATGCCCGGTCAGCCTGATTTTGGCCTCGATCGACCTGAAGATTATGGTACCTTAACCTACGTGGATGACAAAGGAATCTATCATGAAGAAAAGGTCATCAGCGAGCAGGGCGACTATGCACGTATCTATGACGGCATTGAAGCAAGCTTATTGCATCAGACCGAAAAGCTGATCAAGGACGAAGAGACACTGACGCTGATGGAAATCCTGGAAACAGGCATCAAACAACAAAGAGAAGGAGGATTAAGCGATGATTAAAGCCGTCATTTTTGATATGGATGGATTGATGATTGACAGTGAAAGAGTGACTTTCGAAGGCTACCAGTATGAATTGGCCAAAATGGGACTGACCATTGATAAAGCCTTCTACATTACTTTATTGGGAAAACCGGTCAAAGGCATCTACCAGCGTTTTTATGATGTCTATGGTGACGATTTTCCAATTGAGCAGGTCATCAAACGCGTACATGCCTATATGGAAGAACGTTTTGAGACAGAGGGTGTCCCACTCAAACAGGGATTGATTCCTCTCTTGCAGTATTTAAAGAAAAATGATTACCGGACGATCGTGGCCACTTCCAGCAACCGTGATCGGGTGGATAAGATCCTCGCCTCAGCGAATCTGACAGATTATTTTGATGATTCTATTTGTGGTGACGAGGTAACGAATGGCAAACCGAATCCAGAGGTCTTTTTGAAATCCTGTGATAAGCTGTTTGTCAATCCGGATGAAGCCTTAGTGCTGGAAGACTCTGAGGCCGGAATCGAAGCTGCCTTCCGTGCCAATATTCCAGTCATCTGTATTCCTGATATGAAATATCCGGAAGAACAGTATGCACAAATGACAACAGCTATTCTGGATAGTCTGGATCTCGTCAAGGATTATCTGATCGAACAGCAGACCGTTGAAGAAAAGCCAAGTTCGATCAAGAAGTATGCCAAGGCAGCCGCAGGGATTACCGGTGCCGTCGGGGTTCTTCTGCTGGCAGGGATCCTTGCCCGTAAAATGTTGAATAAATAATGAAAACAGGGGAAAGCAATTCATCCCCTGTTTTTACTGTTTATTCATGATGGCATTCATGACCGCAATGATGTTCGTCTTCATGATGATGGCACCCACAACGTGCCTCAGGATCATCCTGCAATTTTCCAGAGCGGTAATCCTCCATGACCAGATCCGCCTGGCCACTGCAGCCGCCGATGATCTGGATCCCAGCAGCAGCCAGTCTGTCTCTAGCTCCCTGGCCGATCCCACCACAGATCAGCACATCGACTTTTGCTTCTTTCAAGACAGAAGCAAGAGCCCCATGCCCTTGTCCATTTGTATCCAGCAGGCTGGTCTGTATGATCTTGTCATCCTTCAGATCATATAATTTAAATGTTTCTGTACGGCCAAAAGGCTGAAAGATCTGACCGTTTTCATAAGTGACTGCTACACGCATTGCATTTCTCTCCTTCTTTTCGATTTGAACGGAAACAGGTTTCGTCTTTTCCTTAACATAACGATAATTTCCGCCCTTGATTTCTAAAATTTTTCCATTCACTAAACAATCCGCTAATTTATAGCGTGCCGCTCCATAAATCTCAGTTACCGTCGTTCGTGAGATCCCCATCCGCTTTGCACACATGGCATGCGTACACTGCTCAAAGTCTACTAAACGAATGACTTCATATTCATCACAGCTCAAAACGACACTTTCCTTGACCGGGATCCCATCCGGGCGAAAGCACTCATAATCCGGCAGTTCACTGACCAGGCGGCATTTATGAGGTCTAGGCATAGTCACCTCCATTGTTTCCGACATATGTCGATAATATTATAAGCCTTTTTGCTGTTTAAAGCAAGTCTTTGCTTCGCCTGGCTTCATCTTTTTTGTTTACGCTTTCACTGAAAAATGGTAAAATAATTTTATAAGAGGAGGAATTGTGAAATGAAACAATATTTAGTCATTGATATCGGGGGTACCGCTTTTAAATATGCTTTAATGGATGCAGAAGCGAACTTCATTGAAAAAGGAGAGATCCCCGCTGTTCATGCCAAAGATGCAGAACCTTTCTTCGAAGCGATGGCCACCATTGTTCCTCAGTACAAAGATCGTATTGAAGGAATCGCGTTGAGCATGCCTGGTCGTTTGGATCGTGAAAAAGGCTATGCTTATACGAGCGGTGCTTTAGGCTATCTTTCTAATACGGATGTCAAAGGAGAGTTTGAGAAACGCTTTGGTATCACGACATTTATTGAGAACGATGGCAAAGCCGCCTGCTTAGCCGAAATGTGGAAGGGCAATCTGAAAGATGTGCGTGATGGTGTGGTACTGATTCTAGGAACCGGCATTGGCGGAGGCATCATGTTGAATAGACAGCTTTGGCGTGGCTGGAATGGTGCCGCTGGTGAATTCTCTGTTTTAACTACGGATTTCCATCCTGCAACACTCGCAGCCGGCTGGTGGGCCAATATTAATGGTACCCCAAGCGGTTTAGTTCACCCTTATGCCAAAGCCATGAATCTCCCAGTCGAAGAAGTCAATGGCAAGATCTTCTTCCAGGCTTTGCATAAGGGCAATGACAAAGCCAAAGCCATTTTTGATACCTTCGTAGAAAATGCTGTCACAGCCATCTACGACCTGCAATGTGTTCTGGATGTACAAAAATACTGCATCGGTGGCGGTATCAGCGCTCAGGATATTCTGATTGACAGCATTCGTCAAGGGGTTGACGCATACTACGAAAAATACCAGCATATGATCCCAATGTGTAAACCAGAAGTGGACCGCTGTCAGTTTAATAATGACGCCAATCTGATCGGTGCACTCAAAAACTTCTTTGATTTATCTGAAGCGGCTTAAAACAGGCCGCTTTTTTTGATGGCATCGCAATCAATGGTCTTCTCATCACCGCGCGATACATCTCAACACGAAAACAGAGCGTTTGAATCATGAGGTTCAAACGCTCTACTCCTTTTTACGTCGATGTGGTTGTTTTAATAAATGCGCATACTCCGCCTTTAATAACTGTACCTGTTCTTCGTTCATTAAACCAAATTTTAAATAAGTACGATGTCTGATCTTACCATGATCACGATAAGATTCCACTAGCTGACAATAGTATGTTCCCTTTTTTCCCCGATTGTTGGGGATGACTTTGATAAACATCAGGCTTCTCCTGCCTCAGTGAAATCAATCTCACCGATCTCATAAATAGACATTTGTGAATTGGCATAATGAATCAGCAAAACCAGCGTATAGGTTCGATTCATATCCTGACCATTACGCTGACCAGTCAATTCAATCGTGCAATGCACCTTACCTACTTCTTTATCCTGATATTTCGTGCGCACCGCTTTTTGTAATTGAACAGCCATATTGTCGATCTGGACTGTTTCCGTATTCGCACGATCATCCTGAATCCTGCTGCGATCATCGGCATCCACGATCAAAGAATCGAAGCTCTGTGCATTCAGATCTTCACTCTGCTGATTATCTAACAATAAACTTCCTCTCGCCCAAGCGAGGATTCCTTTTTGAATGAAAGACATCTCTTCATTTGAATACGACTCATTCGAATCCGGAATCCGATCATACATATAGCCATACCCTAGGGTGTTTTGTCCCTCGTACGGTGGCACCTCATTTTTAGAAGACCCACACCCCACTAGACAAAACATCGCTAAAACAACGGCCAGCAGCTTAATCATTAATTCCTTCATATTGCCCCCATGACAAAATATTGCCAGAAGAATTTCCTCTGGCAATATTGGTTTTATATGTTTCTTGCTTATTTAACAAGACGTCTTCTTACTAATAAAAGCATAGCCAGTAAGCTGATACCTGCACCAAAGGCTGCATAGTAAGGCATCATCATCGTATCACCCGTTTTTGGTGTGTCGTCTGTTTCAGCTGGTTCGCTTGTTTCAGGCGTATCTGTAGGTTCACTAGGATCTACTGTGACATCCGGATCATCAGGTGTTTCTCCTGGTTTTTCAGGATCAGTAGGCTCCTCAGGTGTTTCACCTGGTTCCTCTGCCATCTTTTCAACGATCATTGTATGACCGCCAACAGAACCATAAGGAATTTCAATGGTTGTTACCTGATCAACCCCTTCAGCTAACTGATAGCCTTCTGGTAAATTGAAGTGTTCACCTAAGACAAAAGCATAAGTCTCTTCTGGAGAACCAGGCTGACCTGCTTTCAGAGTCACTGTATCAACTACGTTACCTTCAGTATCTTCAAAAGTCACTGTTAGAACAGTTTCTCTCATCTTTAAAACAATCGTGTAAGATTCGCCTTCTTCAACGAAGAAGTCACCCGTTACAATTAATTCATATCCTACAGGCAGATCTAATTCACTGTAGTTCGCAATACCATCGCCATCTTCATCAACGATATAATCGCCACCACCTAAATGGTTGCCTTCTTCATCTTCGAAAACAACATTGATCATTGTGCCTTTTTGAATCTTCTGTAATTCAATGGTGTAAGAATGATTTGGATTGACAAAGAAATCACCTGTTACGATCAATTCATAACCTTCTGGTAAAGTCAATTCGCTGTAATTAGCGATACCGTCATCATCAGCGTCAACGAAGTAATCGCCACCACCAAGAACATTACCATCTTTGTCTACGTAAACAACATTAATGATCGTACCTTCGATGATCTTAGAAACAGTGATGACATAATCTTGATCAGTATCAACGAAGAAGTCACCCGTTTCGATTAATTCATAACCTTCTGGTAAAGTCAGTTCACTGTAATTGGCAATACCGTCACCATCAGCATCGACGAAGTAATCGCCACCGCCAAGCACCTTGCCACCATCACTGACAAACTGAACGTGGATAATTGCAGCACCTGCACGTTTCAAAGTCACTGTATAGCTTGTACCTTCATTGACAAAGAAATCACCCGTTTCAGTTAACTGATACCCTTCAGGTAATGGCAGTTCACTATAATTCGCGATACCGTCACCATCTAAGTCAACGATGTAATCACCACCGCCAAGGTTTCTGCCCTGAGCATCTTTATAAACAACATTGATAATTGTCCCTTTGTTGATTTTTTCAACGGTTACCGTCTTTCCATCAACATAATCACTGACAAACTGATCACCGGTCAAGGTCGTTTTATAACCAGCAGGCGCCTCAATTTCACTTAAGTTGAAGATGCCATCACCATCAGCATCAACAAAGAAATCGCCGCCACCTAAAACATTTCCAGCTGCATCAACGAATGTCACATTAATGATTGAAGCTTTTGCAATCTTTTCAACAACCACTTCATTGGTACCGGATGCGTAATCTTTAACGAAAGCATCACCAGAAACAATGAGTTTATATCCTTCTGGAAGCTGCACTTCGCTCCAGTTAAAGATACCGTCGCCATCCTGGTCTACAACATAATCGCCGCCGCCAAGATTGTTTCCTTCTTCATCAACAAATACGAAATGTAAAGTTGTGCTTGTAACAATTTTTTCAATTGTGATAACTAATTTTCCGCCTTCTTCAGCCATGAAATCGCCAGAGACGCTCATTTTATATCCCGCTGGAACATACTGCTGTAAGATAGCATAATTCTGTACACCGGCAGGTACAAAATAGTCACCACCGGCAATCACTTCATCGCCAGCTTTGAACTGAATGTTCATCGTTACAGTTGTACTGATTTTTTCAATATTGATAACGAGTTTTCCGCCTTCTTCAGCCATGAAATCACCAGAAGCAGTCATCTTATAGCCTGCAGGAACATACTGTTCTAAAACAGAATAATTCTGAACTCCAGCCGGAACCGTATAGTCGCCACCAGCTACAACTTCATCACCATCTTTAAACTGAATGTTCATTGTGACATCAGTAATGATCTTTTCGATGTTCACTTCAAGTTTTTCACCATCGCTTGCGTAGAAATCACCAGAAGCAGTCATCTTATAGCCTGCAGGAACATACTGTTCTAATACTGAGTAATTCTGCACACCGGCTGGGATTGTGTAATCGCCACCTGCGATCACTTCATCGCCATCTTTGAACTGAATGTTCATCGTGGCCATTTTTTGAACATTGATAACTAATTTTCCGCCTTCTTCTGCCATGAAATCGCCTGATACCATCATCTGATACCCATCAGGAACATACTGCTGTAAAACAGAATAATTCTGTACACCTGCTGGAACTGAGTAATCACCGCCAGCTACCACTTCTTCGCCATCTTTGAACTGAATGTTCATAGTGACCGTTTCTTCAGCATGAGCAACTTCTACGAAAGCATTTGGAGCGACCCAGTTCGTTGCTGTGGCAGCCATGGATACAGCAAGCACACTAGCCAGAGCTGCTTTCGCAAATCTCTTTCTCATCATTTTCTTCTCCTCTCTTTCCTTTCTGGTATCGATTCAGTCCGCCCGACAATGTAGACATTTCCGTTCAGCCGTTATATAATAAATATACGTATTGATTCGTCTGCTATATGATACATCTTCACTACAATGAGGGTATTTTTTTGGCGCACGAAATTTCCTAGTTTTTCCAGCATTTATGTCAAAATTATTACGGTAATAATTTATTTTTTCTCAAATCAAGTGATCATTTTATCATCCTCTACGTAGTTAAAAAAAACCATCTCTAGTCCGAACAGCGGATCCAAAATGCTTTTTATGTTTTATTTACTACACTACAATTGAGACTTTATTTTTTATTTTACGATATAAATTGCCACTTATAATTCCGGCTTTATATACAAATATAACCACCTATCCGATGTTTATCTGCCTCGATCATTAAGTAAGGCGCAAAAAAACAGCCTATTTCTTTCTTTTAGGCTGTCTGATTAAATAGGCATATTTCGCTTTTAATAGCTCGACTCCTTCCTTGTCAACCAAACCGAATTTCTGGATGGTACGATGCTTGACTTTACCTGCCTCACGATAAGATTCAACTAATGAACAATAGTATGTTCCTTTTTTACCTCTATTATTTGGAACAGCTTTAATAAACATACTTTCATCCCCCCTATTTATCCATACATCAATAAAGATCAGCGAAAGTAAGATCGCACGTTTTCAACCAGTCCAGAACGATATTTCAGGAAATTTCTTTCAGTAATCTTATCACCCTAATCATTTGATTTTTGTTAATTATATCATTCTTAAATTCATATATATCATTGTATAATGTTTGAACGAAAAAGTCTAGATTTTCCAGCGTTTTTCGTTTTTTCGTCAATTGCCATTATTTAACTATCATTTACTCTATAATTTGACATATTATCATTGTTTTTATAGACTACATTTTAACTGGTACGCACGGTTTGACGCGTTGTACCGACCATTAAGGTATAACTTTCCTGCAAAGCCAGTTGAGGACTACTTAAAATGAGCATTTGAAAATCTTCTTCCGGTGTATAAGTGAGAATGGTATTCCCATCTGCATCATACAAGCCGATTTCCGTTCCGGCGGACTGATTCCCTACATCAACCGTTACAACACCACAAGTGGAATTACTGAAAGTTTGGGTCATCCCGGATGCCCCTGTTCCTATGAAGGTTCCTCCTGTGATGGTGGCAGATGTATCGTAATCCAAAATGGAGGTATCCCCTTGTGTCGCTCCAATGATCGTTGTCGAACCACCGGAGATGACCAGGGTTCCATTGGCATCAATTCCATCCCCGCTGGCCTGAATCTGAATAGTTCCGCCAGAAATCTGAATACTGCCATTACCATTAGAGGATGTTGGATTACCACCAAACATACCATCTCGTCCGCCTGCAGAGCCACTCGTATCGACACCACCAGCGGCATTGATCCCATCATCCGTAGCGACCAGATCAATGCTGCCACCCTCGATCACCACTGTTAATCCTTCAATTCCCTCATAGCATGTGGAAACATGAATACTGCCATCTAGAATAAGCAAACTTTCATCGGCATGCAAGGCATCATCTCCGCTGGCTAACTCGAATATTCCGGCGCTGATATACATAGACGTATTGGTATGCAAAGCATCATCGGCAGAGTCAATATTGAAGGTCCCACCGTTGATCAAAAGGCCACTTCCTGCTTTGAAGCCTTTCATGCTGGATCCGTTTTCTTCTGTTGTTGTCATCAGAATATTGGCCGTCGGTCTTACCATTGCATCGTCTCGATTAGAGGAATGGTCATGAGGATCGATGGGGTTCAGCTCTTCACCACGCCCTCCAAAATTTCCCCAGTTCTCTGAGTTTTCCTGTTCGCCATTGGTATTCCCTCCACCGGCAAGTATCTCAAAGTCACCATCTTCAATCTGTATAGATGCACTCGCACTCACGCCATCTCCTTCTGCCTCAATGTTTAGCTGACCCTGGGAGATATAAAGAAATCCCAATGAGGCATCCTCACTATTGTCCACATGGATCCCATCCTTCCCTGCCTGAATGGCCAACTGAACATTCCCTGTCATGCGTACGCTGTCATTGGCATCGATTCCATGCGCTGCAGATTTGATCGATACCACCCCGCCGGTTATGACAAGATCATCCTTACAGACAATACCATGTCCGGATGGAGAAGTGATCGTCCCGCCGTTCGATAATGTATTGGTCGTTCCATCAGCCAGCGTGATGAACACCTTATCAGCTGTTCGTATATACAGGGGTGCCATGGTTTGACTGTGGATATCCACACCATTCAAGACTAATTGAAGCTTGGCGTTCTCATCGGCATCGATGATCAGCATGCCATCATCCAACGTACCTGATATGAGATACGTGGCTTCTTCGGTCAGGGTGATGGTTGTGCCGCTAATCTGAACACTGTCCGACGTCGCGGTGATCTGATCGCCATTGAAAGCCACTTGGATACAGGTAATCGGATCATAAGAAGCATCCAGATCTCGATTGGTAAACATTTCTTCATCCGTACTCGCAAAGTCCACTTCAACAGAAGCGGTATTGTCGGTAGGGGGAGCGTCCTGCGTCGACTTCGCTCAGGCTGTGAGTGACAGGCACAGTACGATGAATACACATATGATCTTCTTTCTCATAACTCAAGCACCGTCGTTTCCTGCTGGCACAGCATGATTTCTAAATTACCGTTACGACAGCGTAAAGCGTCGATCATCGCCTTTTCCTGTCCTGTCGTTTTTAATGTGATATGATAAGTCAAATGAAAGAGACTTCCCATATTCGTGGTTTTCACACTAATGAGCTCACAGTCTTGCGTGTATTGCTGGAAGATGTCATCAAAAACAGCATAATAATCCAGATCTTCAGGAATCGTAATGCTTAAGGTACGATAACGATGACTGTTCTTGGTTGTCTCCAGATCCAAACGATGATAAAGCACGAACATCCCACTTAAAATCAGGGTAAACAGTAAGGCAAACCCAAGATAGCCCATACCAGTGATCAGACCGGCTCCCATCGCTAAAAACAGCGCACATATTTCTTTAGCTGTTCCCGGTACCGAACGAAAACGCACCAGACTAAACGCACCGGCCACGGCCACACCGGCACCTACATTACCATTGACCATCATAATGACAACACAAACAACGGTTGGTAAAATGGCTAAGGCCACGACAAAGCTTTTTGTATAACGGGTACGATACATATAAGAGAGGCTCATGATCAGTCCTAATACTAATGAAACAAACAAACACAATAAGAAATCAGAGACACTGATCACCGTTGTCAGATCGGTATCAAACAAGCCTCTAAATAACCCCTCAGGCATACTGCAACACCTCTTTCTGGCATTTTGGCAGGATCAGTCGCTGGTAAGCGGTACCATATTTGGAAAACGAAGTCTGATATAGTTTTTCTTACGATAAGAAATGAACCAGCCAGAGAGGAATAGCTCCCATGCTTTTTATTTCCATCAAAACCTGTCCTTTGGGCAGTAGACACGCCCCGTATACTGCAGATATTAGGGAAAGATCGGATTGACGACACACAATATTCTTATCAAAAGTGATTCTGAAAGTCGCATCCTCTTTGCCAAAATAAGCACTGCGATCATAAGCTAAGAAGACGACCGGATGTAATGATTCATAGTAATGCAGCACATATTCGATCTCACAGGCAATCTGCGATCGATCCGATGGTAAACTGATCCCAGCCAGCCAGGCGGTCGCCTCCCTTTCCGACATACTGAGTCGGCGTTTATAGACGATCTTTTTATACTTTTTCTTGAGTTCGACAAACACCGGACTGTCTGGTAGAATATTCCCATACCCACGCAGACTCAATTTTTCCTTATAGACCGGCTTTTCGATCGAACGTCGAATCAAACGATAATGATCAGAATCATAATAGAGATTACGGATCGTGGTCAACCCATACGGATCTGGTCGCATATAGCAAGGAAAATAGGTCATCAGTCTTTCTTTTTGATCTTCTGACAGCAGAAATTTTAATTCATATCTTTGAAACACCAATTGCTTTTGCATCGCTCTCCTCCTTCACTTTTTTCTCTTTTCATTATAGTGAGGAAAGATTGAAAAATGATTGAAAAAGCAACAGCAGATCAAGTTCAATTATGGGACATATTTCATCATAGCAACATTACCCATTCATTCTCAAATATCCCTTTACTACCTGGGATTGCTTGACACAGCAAAACAGCCCTCGCTATCTGAGGACTGTTTGCAGATATACCTACTTCACTTTGGCGGGTGACAGTATACGTCTAGGATTGTCCTCCAGTAATGTCTCGGCCAAGCCGTATTCTGCATCCAAGTAGTAATAGAGGTCATCGAGTTCCGGTGTTCGACTGCGCACACCATGCGCATCGCTTGCCGCCACGTCGACCCAACCATGATTCAAGAAGAAATCCGCACATTTTTGAATTGAACGGCCAAAATGTCCTAAGACACTCGACTTATTCACCTGAATCAGCACTCCCATCTGTTTGAGCAAAGCCATTTTCTCTGGTTCATAACGGAAGGTCCGATATCGCTCAGGATGCGCTAACAGGGGCTGATAGTGGTGATCAATCAAGGTCTGAAGCATGGTTTGCATATAATCAAAATGCTCATTGAAGTCAAATTCGACTAACGGCACCCGCGTATGATTAAGCGTAATCAATTCATGTCGATCTAACTTTTCCACCACATCATCGGTCACAAAGATCTCCATTCCCTGAATCAGTTGAATCTGTAAGTGCTGTTCCTGAAAGGTTCGTTCCAATAGTCGAAACTTTTCTTTATAATGATCATCATAAGTATTCTCATAGATCCCGGGCATATTGGCATGAGGCGTGACAACCATAATATCTGTCCCCGTGTCCTCGGCCATTTCAGCCATCTGCAAAGCAGTATAGACCGTCTTGGCTCCATCATCGACTCCCGGCAGAATGTGGATATGCAGATCGATCATCCCTGCACCTCCACTTCCAGTGCGCAAGACGTATAAGCCGTTCCATCGGCAGAAGTCAGTTCATAGACGACCCGATATTTTCCTGGTACAGCCGTATTCACGTAATTACTGATCTGAACACGATCCACTGCCGATTGTGTCCCGTCATTGGCGGATAAGATGAAATCAGTTGGTACAAAGGAAGAGCCGACACTGAGTACGACCGAATTCTGGACAAGTTCAACACTTGGATCGGAGACTTCTCCACTGATATAAGCATTCACTGTTTGAGATACACTATCCTGAAAAGCATTCGTATAGGTAAACTGAATCAGATATCGTCCGGTGCCCTCTTTTGTACGCCGATAGGATACGGAAGATGTCTGATCCTGGCCAAAACCATCCAAAGCTTTCAGATCCCCTTGTTCAGCAAGATAGGGCACCAACTGATTTAATGCTTCTGCATCAAAGCGTAATGGATCGCTCACTTCCAGACTAGGACCCTGATAATTTTCCAAGACTAATGGTCTTCTGGCATAGACCACCTGCCCATTTTGACCGCTCACGCTGTACTGCACATATTTCTGATTGCCATCGCTGACAATAATATAGTTCATCTGATCGGAAAGATCGGTTCCATCGGCATCACTGGCAGTAACACCCTCTAAATAATCGATCAGACCGGAACCATCATAAGTCAGGGACTCATCCGCTACGGTAATGGTCGCATCTTCACCTAACGTGTCATGTTGACTGCCGGTCTGACTTTCGAGTTGTCTAGCCGCCAGAAAAAGCAAACCTAGCAATAGAACAGCCAGAATACCAAGCAGCCCTTTTTTATTCTGCAGCATTGGCTTTCTCCTGGTCATGTCCGTAACCATAGGACTTACCATAACGGCCATAGCGCTGGTAGTACCCATAGCTGCCATAGTGTCCATAACCATAACCACGCATCATATGAGAGACACCATTGAAGACATAACCAATCAGATCCGCCTGCGTCTCTGCCAACATGGAGATACTGTCGATGATGCGACGCTTCTGCACATAATCCTGTTTGACGATATAGAGCACCCCATCTGCATAGTTTTCCAGGATCAACGCATCTTCAAAGCCTTCACATGGTGGCGCATCGATAATGACAAAATCCATGTATTCCTTCATATATTTCATGAATGTATCCATCTCTTTACTGGAGAGCAGTCCTGATGGATCTTTACTGATATGGCTGCCACCTAAAAAGTAGATACCGCTATCTTCCAAATAATTGATTGACTTCACAGCAGCCTCAACACCATCCTGCAGACTTTCAAGTCCCTCTCCATCCGTTGGTAAATGGAGCTGTTCGCGCAGATCCTGTTTACGCAGATCTGCATCAATTAAGAGGACATGACGCTTATTTTTAGCTAATTCGTAAGCCAGGTTCAGTGAAATCAAGGATTTTCCTTCCCCGGAAACCGTGCTTGTGATCAAGAGCGTTTTGCCTTTTCGTTCATTCATCTCACGCATGATACGCAAATACAAACTGTCCATATTTTCAATGAAATAAGGGTCGATGCGGCGATCTAAGATCGATGGCAAGGGCTGCTTTCTTTGTTTCTTGCGTCGCTTCTGTTTCAAATTAGGGATCGAGGCAATACACTTCAAGTTAATGCTCTGCCGCAGCTCCTCTTCTTTATGCACCGTTTTGCGCAAGAACGCATAAACGATGATAAAAGCGAAGCCGATGCCTGCCCCGATCAAAGCCCCTTTGGCAAAGTTCACCGTATAATGCGGCTGGTTATAAGGCTCTGTTGGTAAAGTCGGAGCATCGATCATATTGAAGCGCGTGGGCCCGATAACAAAGCGTGCCACATCCGGATACACTTTAATGGCCGATTCCAAAATATCATGCGCGGCTTGCGGATCACTGGAAATAACACTCATCGTGATCATATTTGAATCGGAAATGACCGAAGCAGAGATAGACCCATTGATCGACGTCGTGCCCATGTCTTCCATGATAGCATCCGTCAAAAGATCACTGCTCAAGATATAAGGAAAGGTCAGGGATAACTGCTGTGCTGTGGCGCTGTCATAATAGAAATTATAACTCGCATTGCTGTCTTCGGAAGTGTTGGTTGTCACCGTAAAGGTGGCCTGGGAGCGATACATCGGCGTATAAAACCCCGTATCCTTAAACAGCATCGAAGCGGCACCAATCACTGCCAACAAAACGACTAACCACCAGAATTTGACGCATCCCATGAAAAAGTCACGGAAAAGGACCCATAAATCAATTTCTACTTCTTCTTCCTGCTGTAATTCTTTTTCATCCATACGTTATTCCTCCGCTTTTCGCACGCTGCGTGATTGATAATTTTGATAAGGATATTGTCCGTAGCTCTTTTCAATCAAGATATTTTCATGGAATGCATTGAGGACAAAGCCCATGAATTCCTTGTCGTTCTGTTTCAATAAATCACTGAAATCGTTGATTGCACCAATCTCGCTCCAGTCCTGACGCACGGTCATAATGGATGTATCCCCATAGTTTAAGATAGCTTCGACATCCACCCCGGCACCGATCGGCGGCGTATCCAGAACGATCAGATCATAGTTTTCGCGACATTTCAAGATAAAGTCCAGCATGTTTTTCGACATGATATATTTCGTGGAGTTGTTCAAGCCTCTGGTCTGACAAATGATCTGCAGGCCATTGGGCACTTCCGTAATGACCTGTTCAAAGCTGCACTGACCAAGTAAATATTCAGATAAACTATATTTGACCTGATCATGCAAATCAAAGATACGATGCAGGGCCGGTTTTCTTAAGTCACCATCCACCAGCAAGACCTTTTTGTGCCTATCAGCCAAAGCGAGTGCAATGTTACTGGCCACCGATGATTTTCCTTCATTCTCGGCCACCGAACAAACCAGCAGTACTTTCTGTTGATGACGGGTCATATGTCTTTCAATCAAAGTCGCGAGCTTACGATTGGATTCGGTAAATGACATACTCAGCAGTCGCGAGGAAATCAGCACCGATTTCTTTGGTTTATGTAGATATTCATGAATCGATTTATATTTACGTTCATAAGGAATGGTCGCCAGGATCCGCCCATCCAGTTGCCTTCTGGCTGAGCTCTTTCGTTTCACTGTCGGTCTCAGGATCGAAACCAGGACAATCACGGCTGCCGTCAGTCCCCCCGCCGCTAAAGTCGCCATTCTTTGGATACGCAAATAATTGACATAATTGCTAGGACCGTAGGGCACATTGGGTTCTCTGACCATCTGCAAAGAAGCATTCGAGAACAAATAATCTGAAACGCTGGAATAATTATCCAAAGCTGACTGAATCATCTGATAAGCGTGGGCCGGTGTATCCGAAGTGACAGTCAGCGTAATCAGGTTGGTCTGTGAGATGATGGAAGAATTGATCGTCCCCTGGATATTGCTTTCCCCGATATCCGCTTCGATCATTTTCTTCAAGGCATCACTTTGAAACACTTCACTGAAGACATCGGCCATGTTCATCGCCGTTGTCAAAGAGCTGTAAGAACCATTGGAACTGCCACGGGCGGTGACTGCCAGGGTCGCTGTGGATGTGTATTGGGGTTCATAAGTCAGCTCATAATAACCCGAGATCCCCATGCGAACCGCCAGAACCGCTAAAATGATGACCCAGATATTTTTAATTAGATCTAATACGATGCTGCGAAAATCAATATCATCAATTTGAAATTCCATTGTGATCCCCCCCCTTATTCCACAACTACCGTCAGCCAGCTATGACCTGTCCGGCCATCCCGGCTGCTGGCTGTATAAGCGACCTGATAGACTCCCGGTGTACTCGTATCTAACCCCGAGCTATCCACACTCACGATACCTGTGCCCAGGCTCTCGCCGCTGCTAGTCAGCACATCCTCAAGATAATCTCTAGGATTCAGGCTTTCACCGGCTGAAAGGTAAACCAGATAACTGGAAAGCGCGATATCCAACTGCTGATCAGCTGCTGCCAGCACATGAACCGGCAATGTGATCTCGACCTCATCCCCATAACTGTTATACATCGAAACCGTGATCGCATAATCCCCACTGATCTGATAGTTTACATCACTGCTATCCAAACTGAGCGTTCCGCTGATATCCCCATCCAGCAGATCCGAACCGTGAATCGATTCCATCACATCTCCGCCTTCGCCTTCTCGAAAAACTAAGGCCGAATCTAGACTGAAACGTGGGGACTGATAATCCGAAAAAGTCACCTGACGACTATAAGTCGATGAATGACCATCTGAATCAAAAACCACATAAGTCACTTCTGAAGTCCCTATTTCCTTAAATCGAGAGATTTCCCCCACTAAGATATTGGCCGTAATGTCACCATCTTTTTCATCGGTCGCACTCAGTCCCGCCAGCAGCTCTTCATCACTGTAAGCGCAGGGAACACTGATGGTCTCGCTGGTACTGGTAATGACAGGATAGCTGTGATCGGTAAAAAAACGACTGCGAACCTCTGCCGTTCCCTTGATGCCAAGCCCCACCAAAAAGACCAGAATGACGGCCAAACGTATGTAACGCATATCATCACTCCTCACATTTTATACTAGACAGAAAAAGAAAATTTGTTATAATGGTATCGAAAAGAGGGATATAAATGCAAACCTATCAGCTTGATTTCTTAGCACTCATTCGACATTATTTCTTTCAGGAACCCATAGACGAGATCCTCGCCTATGATTCCCTTTATATTTTAGCCAGGGATCAGCACCTGATCCCCATGATTTATGAAAGCTGCCGGGAACTGGATCATTTCAAGCAGGCTGACCCAGCCATTCAGACCCAGATGAGGTATTCAGCCATCGGCCAGATCATCACCCAGCAACAATATGATCACGAACTCGAACGCATCAATGAATGCTTCAAACAGGATGGTTTAAAGCCTTTGGTCCTCAAAGGACGCATCTGTCGTGAGACTTATCCACAACCGGACTATCGCTGTTCTGCCGATGAAGATCTCCTGATCAAAACAGAGGATTATCCGCGCTATGCCAAGATCCTCACCGCTAACGGCTATATCTGCCAGGCGCGTGCTGAGGTGGATGAAACCATCCTCAAACATTCTCAAACCATCAACTTCACTAACCATCATCTGACTCTTGAGCTGCATATCCACCCTTTTGGTACAAATCATGAATTACATCAACGCATGAATCGCTATTTTCTGGACTCCTGCGATCATCCTTACTACAGCGAGCCTTTCTATACCTTACAGCCAACCGAACATTATCTGTTTTTGATCTTCCACCTCTACAAGCACTTCTTAAGTGCAGGTGTGGGGGTTAGACAGCTGCTGGATCTGCTCTTGTACAAGAAAGCCTATGCCGACAAGATCGATATGGCATTCATTGATCAGGCACTCGAGGACATGCATATCACCAAGCTCTATGATGCCCTGATGCAATGTGGGGACACTTATCTGCATTTCCCCTACGAAAAGCCAAAGTTCAAACAAAAGCTCGAGCCTTTAATGGAAAACTTACTTGTCTCCGGCTGTACAGGGAGTTTCAGTGCGACGCAGGCCTATAGCTCCGCTTTTACCAATTCCATGGTCTCCAGAAGCGAAGGGAACCGTCTTTCCCAGATTGGTTACTTACTCTTCCCAAGCCTGGGACAAATGCAGAAAGTTTATCCTGTTCTGAAAGAACATCCAAAACGCCTGCCTATCTACTGGTGCAAACGTTATCGTCGGATCTTCCGTAAAATTCTTCACAAAGATTTCGATGTCAATGAATCTCTGAGCATCGCCAAACAACGCGCAAAGCTCTATCGTCAATATGACATCTTCGGTCGCTAATAAGCGACCTTTTTTATGCTTTCCCCTCTAAAAATAAATTCACTTCTTCGCGATCCACCTCGCGAATCGTTCCCTGTTCGATCCGGTAGACCCGGTCACACATGGAAAAGACCGAGGGACGATGTGCCGCTACAATCAGCGTTCTTAGAGGATCATATTGTAGAATACTGCCTAAGACCTTGCGTTCCGTCGCCATATCCAGGGCGCTTGTCGCTTCATCTAAAAGCATGATCGGACGTTTTGCCAGTAAAGCACGGGCAATCGATAAGCGCTGTTTTTGTCCTTCTGAAAAACGTCTTCCCAATTCCCTGACATGAGTATGGATGCCTTCTTCAAGATCCTCCACAAACTCCCAGGCACAGGCTGCTTTTAAAGCTTCAATGATCTCCTCTTCACTGGCACCTGGCTTCACCATTCCGACATTATCCGCAATCGAACCGCTAAATAAGGTATTCCCCTGCGGAATATAGCTAAATAAGCAACGGGTTGCCGAAGAAACATCCATTTTCTCACCACCCGGGTTACCGATCTCAAGACTGCCTGAACGAATATGAAACAGGCCTAAAAACAGATTCAAGGTCGTTGTTTTTCCCTGACCCGAAGGTCCCAGCAAACCAATAATTTCGCCAGGTTTCGCATAGAAAGAAGCATGTTCATAGACCGGCTTCCCTTCCTTATACCAGAAGCTCACATCATGCATTTCAAT
Organism: Clostridiales bacterium CHKCI006; assembly: GCA_900018345.1. Classification (GTDB taxonomy): domain Bacteria; phylum Bacillota_I; class Bacilli_A; order Erysipelotrichales; family Coprobacillaceae; genus Fimiplasma; species Fimiplasma intestinipullorum. The sequence goes on along the minus strand of FCNA01000020.1, from coordinate 30,680 downwards.
ATAAACACCCTTAGTCTTAGAAGCATCTAAGATCTCCTTCGCCTTCGGATCGTCTTCTACCTTTTCTCTAGGCAGTGTAATGACCTCAATGATGCGTCCGGCATTAATACAGCTTCTGACTAACGTCGGCGCCAGATTCACGATCGAGCTAAATGAGCCACGTAACGAACCCGCCATTCCGACAAACATCGTCATCGTTCCATAAGAAATATGGCCCGTCCATAAACGAAACAGGGCATACCCATAACAGGCATAGCCGACCACCTGTCCCACTAACGAAGTGATGATCGTACTCATCGATTGGAACTTATTTTGATTCAACGAGATACGCATCGATTCCTGCTGAACATCATGGAAACTCTCAATAAAGTGCGGCACTAAACCAAAGGCTTTGATCATCTGCAGGTTATTAAACGTCTCCTGATCAAACGACATCTTATTACTTGAAAAGTCTTGATTCTTGCGCATATACTCCCTTGTCTTACGCATCGAATAACGCGAAGTGACCAGGGTGATCGGCGCACCCATTAAAGCAATCACTGCCATGATCGGATCATTTTGAACCATGATCCAAAACGCACTGCCAAAACTAATAAAAACGGAGATGACGGTTGGAATGAACGTCAAAATACTATTGGCGACCATTCCCGCATCTCCATTAATTCGATACAATAAATCACCTGTGCGATAATCCGATAGAGACTCCCAATCCGTCTCCATGATCTGTTTAAAGACATCCTCTCTGATCTCTGTCTGAATCTTCAAAGATATCTTTAAAGAAATCCGTGAACGTATCACATTGATAAAAATCTGTCCAACACCTGTACCGATATAGAGAGCCAGAACATAAACAATATTCAATGCATTCTGTCCGGTGACCGCATCCACTAAGTCACGCGAGACCACCGTTGACCCTAAACTCAATAAAGAGCCAGATGTCATCAAAAAAGTATAAATACCAATTAAGATCCAATACTTTCTGACATAGATCCCCATCCAGGCAAGCTGATCAAGCAGTTCCTTCAGCCTGCCCTCCTGGATCCTTTTCCATATATGTTTAATCTTCTTCATTACCAAAAACCGCCTGCTTTACCATCATCACTGACTCTTCATCAGCACGATTTACCAGCTCATATACCGGTATCCCCTTCAATACATGATCCAATGTCTCCAGAGCTAACTCTGCCCCATTTTCTAACCACATTGGATAAATAATGTTCTGACTCACCTCAGAAACCATTTCAAAGCCTTCCAAACGTCGAAGACTATTTTCAGTTCCCTGCTTCAGCACAACCCATGCCTTCACAGGGACACTCGTATTCTCACAATAAGGTGAAGAGCCATGCCAGGGAGTTCCCCAACCTATGAACTCTTCTCCTTTATCTTCTACAAAAACACAATCGCCATTAATAATCAAGGCATCTAAATACTGATTCCACAATTCAGCCTGCGTGGTCTTACCGATCCCCGAAGGACCTAAAAACATCACGCCATATCCATTATATTCAACCAAGGAACTATGTACCTGAATCATGTGTTTTTGAACCGCATGCGTATAAAATAACTGCATCGTAAATGCATCAAAACTCTCAGGATGGTCCATTCGAATAATATTGGCTTTCGTCCAATCTTCATTCACAACCATCAAGTCAGTATCATTCATGACAAGATGAGAGTTAGTGTCCTGGAGATTGTAGAAGTTTAATCCATAAATCAAATCAAAATGAGCAGAACAAAACAATTGAATATCAGATTTAACTAATGGAACCTCTTCAAATAAACCCCACTCATTCCTTTTTCTGTCTAGTTTTATCTTCGCATGAATAATTGAATAATCCATTATTATGAATCACTACGATCAACGTTCATGCAACCAGAATTAACATATACTGCCATATAAAAATTGTGCCAACCTTCTAATGTGTAATTTTGAGCCCAGTGTGCAAATACAGCATCTAAATTTCCCTTTTCAGCTACATAATCAGCAACATCCTGATCTCTTGTAAATCCCGGGTACATATTGGTTGGCCCACATTGAACATTATACATCCATCCGTTACCAGTAAATCCATTGTCATCCCACATATAGTAAATACCACGAACAATCGATGCACCGGATGGAATAGGTCTACTATTTCCTGAGATTGTATATGCTTGTACTGTAGAATATTGTTCAATTTCATTTGGGTCATACCCAGGATTTTTTACATAACTACCTCCATTAGGCATATTTCTTCCCCCTTAATCTTTCTTTTCGTTTTCTTGTTTATTGGTTTGTTTTATTTCTTGTTCTTGTTTTTCCTGCTGTAATTCTTCTTTGACTTGTTTTAAGTACGCTTTGATTTTGTTACAGTAGGAAGGATTGACTTGTGTCACTGATCCTGAATTTGTTGCAAGTGTTGCTACACACTTGAAACAAACACTGGAAACTTCACAAGTCTTACATTCGTCTGGCCAGTCTAAGTTGTCTTCATAATCGACCAACTGTTGCCAGGCGTCTTTAAATGTTTGATTGTGGATAGAGATGTTAGGTTCATTCATGAAACTGCAGAACCTGACATAACCATCCCATGTAATCCAGTACCCGAGACGATAGTCTTTACAGTAGGTACATGGTTTTCTTTCAATATTGATGGGGTGTTCCAGATAATGTTTGATTTGCTGCTTTTGACTTTCTTCGTTTTTGTCGTGAACTCTGAGTTCTTCGACGTGCGTATCGGCACCTCTTAAAGAAGCCCGGATCCCACCGGTGCTTGCCCATGGGACTTGCATCATATAGGCGTAGAAAGCCATTTTCTGCATATCATCAAAGTTTTGCTGGATGATCGTACTGACGAGTTCAACGGGAATATGCATCTGTTTAAGCAGCATGATTCCATTATGAACTAAGGTAAAGCCATTTTTGATACGACAGACTTTTTCGTAGGTTTCATCGCTGGTGCCATAAAGAGTAATCTTTACAGCCCGTGGTGGGCATTCTTCAAATAGGGATTGGAATTGGGGAATGCGTGCACCATTGGTTTGGAGGGTAATGAAAAAACCCATTTTGGATATTTCTTTCCAGATGGTTTCAAATTCCGGATGCATGAGAGGTTCACCACCAGTAATGCATAACCAGGTTGTTCCCATCTCTTTGGCCTGTTTGGCTAGATCGATCCATTCTTGAGCTGACATTTCTCTTCCATGTTTGGAGATCTCATCTTCTTTTAAATGGACATAACACATCCGACAACTGAAATTACATCTAGGGGTTATTTCGAAAGTACCTGAGATTGGGATTGCGTCTGCGCAAGCTTTCTCCCATACCTGTTTATAGAAGGGATCCAGCCACTCCATACGCCGACAGGCAGGTTCAAACTCGTAAGCCATTATTTCATCTCCGGATTTTTGATTCGCACAAAGTTACGACCTCTAATTTTACCATCATCGATAATAAAGTTATCCGTCAATAGTTTGATATAGCCTTCGATATCTTTGCGGGCAACTTCTTCCGTTACACCGACATAATGTTCCAGAATCTTCTGGACTAGATCGTCTACCGTGAATTCATGGTCTTTCATGTAATCCCAGAGGTAAGCGGCGGATTTGGATATATAAACCAGTGATGTGACTTCCTGCACTCTCTTACCAACCGGGACAATCACATACTGTCCCGCGACTTCACGTAATATTAAATCATCTTTTAGTTTCATCTTGATCACTCCTCGTCCATCGGTAATTCATGCGCTTGTCAACCGATGGTACAATTAGAAGGAATTAATGGCTTCAAAACAAAAAAGGGCATAGTCTCCCCTACCCATGCAAAGTCGACGATGTCCAAGTCTCAATCTAAGGGCGGTAAACCATTCTCCTTAGACTATTCTCTTCTTATTAACTGCAACCCCAGCTTGATCCGATGCTCCATAAAGACAAGGTCTAAATAGGCAACCCGATCATGTTTATCTACTTTAACGATATTATCCTGAAAGAACTTTAAAGGTCCTTTCACAATGATTGCTTTGCGATTTTCAAGATAAGCGATCGACATCCTGACAATATAGGTAGGATCCATCAGATGTTCGAGCATTTGAATCTCTGTCTGTTTCAAAGCCGACACATCCGGTTTGTCTAACAGCTTGATTAAGCTATTACTTTTCTCGCTCAAGGTTCTTAAAAAGTCGTAAAACTCACCGATCTCCATGCGTGTTTTCACAAAGAGATAGTTCGGAAACAGGGGCTTTAATTGTAAGCTTTTGGTGCTCCGATGATAATATTCGTAAAGTGGGATAAAGGATTCAATGTTATTTGAGATCAATAAATCACGTATTTTCTTCGCTCTATTTGAAAAAACAAATAATATGTACCAGTTCAAAGATACCACTCTCTCTTCACTACCAGTTAATTACATGCTCCATCGACTCAAAGCATTCAATCCATCCTGTGAAAAATCTCCACGTCATTAATATACCACATTTATGTCTAAAATGAAATATTGTTGCTTGAAAAAATCAATGTTTTTTATAAAGATAGTTGTATTTTTCTATACTACTTTTATTAAAAATATCATTATTTTGTAAAATAAAATCTTTTTCTTTGTGTAACGCTTGATTCTGAAATAAAGGGATTGAAACCGTTTTAAGAGAAATTTATCCTTAATAAACCCTAAATAGGTAAAAAAGTATCTCTTTCCTAAAATCAACTTCCACTTTGGTTTTTGCTTCATCATTCTATCTGACCATGCATAGGATGGCATATAAAAGAGACTCACGGACACCATTGCAGGGATGATCTTGCTGTTCAAAAGTGACATGAAAGACGATGATCCATATGGGATGGGATATGGAAAATAATGGAAAAAGCCAAATGGATCAGCTGGACTACCGTCATTGTCATTCTACACTATGCTGCATGATATTTCAGCTAGGGAGTCCCGATAATGTTTGACAGACCCTGCCAGACAATGAAAAGTCCCATTTTTGAAGCATCCAGCAGTCCTTTTACCACTTGCCAGTTTTTGATGATCGTGCAGCGATATGTCGCTATGTGCTTACCCTTAACTCATTGAGAGCAGGTATCTGATTGAAAGAAAAAAATCCACTAAAAGTGGATCTTTACGCGTTATTGCTCTGTTTTGGGCGTTTGAACCATAAAATAACAAGTGCCGCTGCAAACAGCAGGAAAGAGCCTGTCCAAAGTGTTAAGGATGTTGGATCATTCGTTTGAACGATGTCTTCAGTACTCGTACTATCCTGAACCGGTGCGTTCACACTCACGGCAATGGTCTTCGTGGTCGTATTGCCCTGGCTATCTGTAACCTGAACAGTGAATGCATAGGTTCCTGGCTTGCTGGTATCGACATCCTGGCTGACGAATTGAATCTGATCAGTCAGATTACCATCTTCCGTATCTGTGGCAGTCACATATTTTTTCCAGTCAAAGGTATCTCCCACCGTCAAAGTCACCTCATCACCAGCAATCATTGGCGATTGATCGACGGATGCAGATGTCGCCATGACTTCGACATCAAGCTCGACTTCGACAGTTTGATAGTTGGTGGTATCTTCAGGAGTATAGATGGCCTTGAAGCGGTGATGTCCAGCCTCACTGCACAGTTCTGTCTCATCCAGCCATTGAAAGCCTGCTGGAAGAGAGAGGCTTGCCAAGGGATTGCCCTGCGTGGTGCTCAGATTTTCAGGAAGAGTGTAAGCCGGTGTGGCCTGCTCGATATCGAAGTAGAAATGCATGGTATCACTCGCATAATAGTTACTGCCGGAATCTAAAATCGTATAGATTCGATATGAACCGGCATTAGATGGGGCTTCATCAATATTCACCCAGTATTCTGTTCCGTGATTGCTAATACGCTTTTCCTGGTATGTGAACCGGACTGTTCCGACACCTGTAGAGATCACCACATCATCCGCTGATACTTCCACAGGCTTGCCATCATAGACCTTATCCAATGAAAAACCGTCTTTATAGCTTACGAAATTGGGTGCCTGAGCGACAAACATTTCAATGAGCATTTCGACATATTTGCCTTGAGGATCATATCCTTGAACCTCTGAAAAATCGATATCATCATATTGGGATACATCAAAGCGGGCAGGGACATACACATAGCCGATCCCAAAATCCTGTATGTTATGTTCATTGATGAGCATGTCGGGGTCTGGCCAGCTCCAGCCTTCAGGTAAATCAATTTCACTGAAGCTCTGATTATAATGCGCGTACAAAACCTCAGGCATATTCTTCTCGATCAATTCTTCAGCCTCGGATGATGTCAGGCTGGCTGTATTTCCCGTTGATGGTTCAGTCGCTCCGGCTTGTAACGGGGCAATCATGAAACCAGCAGCAAGAATGCCAGCCATAACGAGTAGATGCATTTTTTTGCACATTTTATTTTCTCCTTTCTAGACTACATATTGTATTCAGGCAACGCTTATGAAGCTACGATTCTATTGCTTATTACCTGGATATTTTCATTCTAAATCGTTTTGTTGAAAACGTCAATATCCTACTTACGGATTCGTTTCTAGACTACTTTAAAACCATTTGTATCCAGCTGAAAATGATGGCATTGGTTTTCTGCACTAGCTTGTCCCAGCCAAAAACAATATTACTGGAAAATCATTGCATGTTGTGTCCAATAAAAAAACTGTCAATCCCATATGGTGAAATAGGCCTGTCCAATCATTGGATATCCAGTGACTTCGGTAATCGCGAAACCTATACAGACTGTTTTCTTTAGTTCCCCTCCGGAGTTCAAATCGCCAAAAGATCTACTTGATTTTTCCAGAGGAAGGCTGGTTGGGAATGCCATAGTGGGTACTGATCAGTCAACTATCTACATGATGTGACTATAAACAGTGGTTTATATATATTTTGTGACATGATCGATCACCGGCTAGTTAAAATAGTTTTTGTTTGAATATATGTGACAACATAAAAACAACGAGTTCCTTCGTAGGATCTCGTTGTTTCGTGTATCTCGTTTTGAACTTACAAAGCAAAGTCCCCATCTTTGAAGATGACAACTTCTTTACCATCGCGGGTATAACCAATAATTTGCGTATCTTTGCAGCCAATCATAAAATCAATATGGATCTTGGAATAGTTTAAGTTCTTGCTTGCCCAGGTCGAAGGATCGGCACTGCTTAGACCAACACTGCCGGCAAAACCTTTTCCTAAGGCGATGTGGCATGACGCATTTTCATCGATCAGGGTATTGTAGTAGATATAACCACTTTCTGAGATAGGTGAATGATAAGGTACGAAAGCCACTTCCCCTAAATAACAGCTGCCTTCATCGGTTTCGATAGTTTTGCGCAGTAATTCCTCGCCGACCTCTGCCTTGCAGGAGACCGCCTTACCATCTTTGAATTCGATCTCAAATCCATCAATGATCTTACCACCCACTAATAAAGGACGACTCGCAACCACTTTTCCGTTGGTACGCCATTTATCCGGGCTGGTGCAGATCTCTTCAGTTGGGATGTTGCAGACATTGTCTGGCCCTTCACGTTTGACATAGCGTCTGCCAAAGCTGCAGTCTTCATGGAAACCAAAGACCACATCCGTTCCGTTAGACGATGTCATATGGATATGATCGAGATGCAGATCAGTGAGTTTTTGCTGGAGCTCGCCTTTTTCAATACGTTTTTGCTCCCAAACCTTCACGGGATCATTTTCTTCATCGACATAGACCAATTTCAGGATCTGATCCCAGAATCGATCGAGGACTTCATCCTTGGGCACATCTGGCATCACCGCTTCTGCCCAGGCCTGATTAGGGACAGCCGCAATGCACCACTGGATGCCATCGGTGGCAATCTTAGAACGGATCACATTTCGCTTGTCATTGGTATGGGTCTGAATGGCATGCGCCTTATCTTCAGCCAGATCATCCATGATATGTGGATTCGGTGAAGCAAAAAGTAATGAACATGCACCCTGATCCAAATAATGAGATAAGCTTTCTTTTTCCCATTCCTCGACACGGGCAATATCGTCACCGTTTTGATAAAGCGCACTGATCTTCTCCTGCGTCTGATCGGTATAGTGGATAATGACCTCACTGGCCTGATTGGCATAGGCCTCTTCGCTGACCATGCGGGCAAAAGCGTAGGTCTCGACCGGAGACTCAATGATGACTTTTTGACCAGGCTGAACATCCAGACCGGTCTTCACTAATAAATGCGCATATTTTTTAAGTAATTTCTGATTCATCGCACAACCTCCTCACATGTAATCTATTATATCGCAATTTAAGCGTAAGACAAACAAATTTTCAAACTTTTGTTTATTTCCTAACTTCACGCGTCCGACGATAGACCTCGCGCCCATCCAGATAAGTCGCTAGAACCTGAATCTCTTTGATGTTGGAAGGCGCTGTGGTATAAGGATTTTGATCCAATATGACAAAATCTGCGCGTTTTCCGGCTTCCAGGCTGCCTTTGATCTTTTCTTCAAAGCTGGCATAGGCCCCTTCCAGCGTATAGGATCGCAGTGCTTCTTCAACTGTCAGCGCCTCTGAAGGAATAAACGGTCCTTCATTGTTGAGCGTACAGCGCGTGATCGCACACTGCATCCCGGCTAAGACATCCGGGAGTTCGACCGGTGCATCCGAGCCACTGGAAGCATGCTGGTTATAAAGACGTTTAAACTGATAGGTCTTGGCCGCTTTTTGTTTCCCGATGCGCTTTTCAACGATATGTATATCATAATCTAAAAAGATAGGCTGGATATAGGCATGGATCTGCATGTCCTCAAAATCTTCTAATAAGCCTTCATCGGTAATCTGACAATGGACGATCCCATGCCGATGGTCCGTCTTAGGGAATTGGGAGAGGACTTTACGGTAACTTTGCATGACCATTTTCATGATGCCATCCCCAATGCAGTGCACAGCGACATACATCCCATGGGTATGCGCATAAGTAATCAGATCATCCAAAGTCTTCTGATCAAAGCAAAGAATTCCCTTTGCCTCTGGATCATCAGCATAAGGATAAGTCAAATAGGCTGTTCTCGCTCCTAAAGAACCATCTCCTAACAGTTTCAACGGTCCGATCTTAAAGTATTCACTGCCGACATTGGAGGTATAGCCATCAGCGATAAACTGTTTCAGTTTTGCCAAGGTCGGAAGCTGGGCCTGTTCATTGACCTTGACGGTCAAAAGCCCCTCTTGTTCGAGTTCCTGATAAGCCTGGATGATGGTCCTGTAGCCAACATCAAAGGTCTCGAAATCATCCGTTTGGCTGCTGGTGATACCAAAAGCATTTAAGGATCGGCAGGAAGCCAGGATCATTTCCTTTAACTGTTCTAAAGTAGGCTGGGGAATCGCATTATAAACCATTCCCAACGCATTTTCTCGAAAGATGCCAAGCGGTTGGCCCTTTTCATCGACATCAAACCGACCGCCCTCTACCTGCGGCGTGGAAGCATCGATGCCAAGGATATCTAAGGCTTTGGAATTGACGACACACACATGACCGCAGGCACGAATTAGGCAGATTGGATGTTGGGTACTGATCTTATCGAGATCATAACGATTCAGGAAGCGTTTTTCATCGCTGAAATAATCATGATTCCAGCCACGTCCACGCAGCCATTCCCCTTCTTTTAAGGGGTGCGCGGCTAAATAGCTCCTCGCCGTTTCAATCACATCCTGAATGCTGTGTGTATGCTCAGCCAATTGTAGCTGATATAAGGTAGAACCATATCCTAATAAATGCATATGGCTATCATTGAAGCCGGCGGTGACAAAGCATCCTTCCAGATCCACCACCTGACTGTTGTCATTCTGATAAGTCAAGGCCACTTCGTTTTCGCCCACGTAGATCACATTGCGACCGTCAACAACCATCGCCGTCGCCATACCTTTCGTCATCGTATCAATGATGCCGTGTATATAAATCGTTCGCATAAACATTCTCCTTTCTATGAAAACAAAAAGGGGAACGAGCCCCTCAGTCTATTAATGATTTAAAATAATTTCTCTGTTCTTTTCGGCAGGTATATCCCCAGGCTTCATAGAAAGCATGGGCAGCTGTACGCCGGGCCCCAGAATTGAGGCGTATTCCTTCTGCGCCGATCTCTCTGGCCCAATCTTCTACCATCAACAGCAAAAGACCGCCAATGCCGTTACGACGGTATGCTTTCTTGACTGCTAACCCCAACACATTGACTAAAGGGTTGGCATAAGTCACATCATAGCGCTGGGCATGAATATACCCTACGACTTGTCCGTCACATTCGTAAACGAAAATACAATGTTCCGGGTTTTTCAGCACTTTTTTTAACTGTGACTCACATAAATCTAAAGGCACTTCATATCCTAAATCTTCGCAATTGATTTGCCAGATATTGAGGCCGTCTGTAGGCTCGCATAATCTCAACATAGACATTCTCCTTTTTTATGCACCCATTATAGCTTATAATGAAAGCGAATACAAGAAAAAAATAGTGATTTGAACAAAAGCGCCTCAATCAACATCAAATTGAAAAAGGGACATCGTCCCTTTGGTCCTTTGTTTATGATTCGAGCGGTAAATGTTTTTTCTTAAAGAATCTGAAGGCAATGGCATTGGTGAATGTGGTCAACATATCCGAGATTGGCTCCGCCAGCATGACGGCATAAACACCCCAGCTCAAAATCGAAGGCAGGATATAGATCAACGGGATCAGTAAAATGACCTTACGATAGAAAGCAAAGAAGAAGGACGTTTTACCAAAGCCAAGTGAAGTATAGCTCTGCTGGAAGATAGAGTTGGCGCCTAAAACACTTAACCCTAGAATATAAACTCTTAACATCGGCATGGTCAATTCAATGAGTTCCGGATCACTGGCAAACAAAGAAATGAACAGCCGAGGTAAGCCTTCCATGACTGCCACGCTCAATAAGGTATAGCCTAGAGCCACCACCATGGCGAGCTTCATGGTCTTTCTGACGCGCGCATAGTTTTTAGCGCCGTAGTTGTAGCTGATGATCGGCTGCGTTCCCTGCGCAATCCCTTCCACGGGCAAGGTAACGATCTGTGCCAAAGATGAGATGATCGTCATGGCGCTGACCGCCAGGTCGCTGCCGAAGAAAAGCAGCTGACGATTAAAAGATACCTGCAGGACGCCTTCTGAAGCGCTCATAAAGAAGGGAGAAAAACCTAAGCCTAACACCCGCTTGAGGATGGGCATATCCACCCGAAAATATTGACGTCGTATTTTCAGATTCGTCTTCTTTCCTGTCAAAAACTGCATGACCCAAAGACAGGAGACACATTGTGAGATGACCGTTGCGATAGCGGCCCCTTTGACATCCAAACCTAAGACAAAAATAAAGATAGGATCTAAAATGATATTCAGCACGCCTCCGATCATCAGCGTCAGCATACCAAATTTGGTATAGCCCTGGGCATTGATGAAATAATTCATCCCCACACTCAACTGAACAAAGAGTGTCCCCAGGCAATAGATCCCCATGTAATCCATGGCATAGCGGATCGTATTCTCACTGGCTCCAAATAAAAACAGCAGATCCTCTCCAAAAACAAGCAGGATCACCGTAATGATGATGGATGATATCACCAGGTCGAAGAAACAATTCCCCATGATCCGTTCTGCCAGATCTGTCCGCTTTTCACCCATATGGATGCTTGCCAATGGGGCACCGCCACGTCCAAACAGATTCGTAAAAGCCGTAATGATCGTAATAATGGACGTACACAGCCCAATCCCGGCAATTCCTAAAGAACCATCTGGCAACTGCCCGATATAGATTCGGTCCACCATGTTGTAAATCAGGGTCGCCAATTGCGCTAAAATCGCCGGGATCGCCATTGATAATAACAGTTTTGATATTTTTTCTTTTTCTAATCGTTCATTCATCCTTTGCCACCTCCAAGATTCTGATAGATCTGATATAAGACTTCATGAAAAACAGCCTTGTCTTCTTCACAAATTGCAGCATAAGCTGTCTGATTAAAATGATTTTGGATCGCAATAATTTCATTCACTAATTTTTTAGCCGAAGCATTGATCGTCAGGATATTGCATCGTCGATTGTGTGGATCTGGTTGACGGTCGAGATATCCTTTATGTACCAGTTTCTCGACAGCCATAGATACATGACCTTTAGAGATTCCCCGAACATCCACAATGTCCTGTGCATGATTGTATTCCGGATTGTTATGTAAGAAGGCTAAAACATCCACTTCGGCCTGGGTCAATCCGTATTTTTTTAGAAGTGGTTCAAATAAAGACGTATATTTTTTTGTGATGTAAGGGTACATCGCCAGGGTAAAGTATTTCATAGAGCGCCTCCTTCAGTTTGTTTTTGAACAGTTAAATAATAAACCTGTGTTTTCTTTTTGTCAAGACAAAAAATGGAATCGTTTTTTTACGATTCCACCCACAAAGCATAAGGACGTGGGATAGTATAGTCCGCTTTGAGATTGTAGACAATCTGACTCAGGACGCGCCTGCCACCATTGACATAAATTTCAAACACATGCTGGTCATAATAAATATCCAGATGATAACGTCCCTGTAAAGAAGAACTCACGGTCTGATTTTTGACCTTCAACGCTTGAATCGATACCTGCTGTCGATCCACTTGCAGACGATCGTGATGAACCTGGATCTTCAAACCGCCTAGATGCATCAGATCGCCTTCCTTCAGTTCCACCACCAGGCGAAACGGTTGGGTAAAATCAAGCGCGCTTGCCGGTTTGTCAAAAAGTGCTTCGACATGAGGATGGACCGGGGTATAAATATGCCCCTCTTTTTGTTGCAAAAGACGAGGATAACTGAACATGCCGCACCAGTCTTCCCCATCGGGAGCCTGACGCATACGCAGCCAGCCGATCATCACCAGATTTCCTTCCATGTCCTGAAATGTCTGCGGTGCGTAGAAGTCTAATCCTTCATCCAGATACTGCCAGGCACCTGTTCGGCGCAAGGCAAGCCCTTCGCCAGCCACCGGGAAAATCAACGCATTACAATTGGGACCGGGTACCTGATCGATATTCTCCGCCGACACCATGGCATAGCGCTGCCCTTCGATATTAACAAGATCTGGACATTCCCACATATCCCCGATCTCAGGATCACTGAAGATGCCAGCACGCTCAAAATGTACTCCGTCCTGGCTCTGATAAAAGAGCATCGCACCAGCGTATCCTTTCGTTGATGGGATCTTGCTTCCGACCGCTAAAAAAACCTGTCCTGACTTGTCCAGCCAGACTTTAGGATCACGCGTATGGGTCGGATGTCCTTGGGAAAGATCATTGATCACGGGGATCACGACCTGTTTGTCCTGAAGATTATCGAAATGCCGGCCATCTTTTGAACGACAGAGCACCTGGCTGGCGAGATAGTCCTGTTCGCTCACTTTGATATGAATATTCTCCGGATCCTCTTTTGTATACCGAATCCCTGTATAATAGAGATAGAGTTCCTCATCACGCACCAGCGCAGAACCGGAAAAGCAACCGTTGCGATCATAAGCTTTGCTTGGATACAAAGCGATCGGTAAATGGGTAAAATGGACCAGATCATCGCTGATCGCATGTCCCCAGTGCATCGTTCCCCAGGAAGGCGCGTAAGGAAAATGCTGATAAAAAAGATGATAGTGTCCCTGAAAAACAATCAATCCATTAGGATCATTTAACCATCCATAAGGGGCACACAAATGATATTTGGGCTGCATCGCTGATTCCTCCTAAAAAAGACTGCCCTCAGGCAGCCTCTATTCCAGACAAACTAGACCGGCATCGACTTCCATCGATGTGACCATCTCATCTTTGGGTGCGGTAAGATCCACATCACCAAAGAGAGCAGAATTTCGCATCGCATCCGTATCCATATTTAAGGTAATCGTGGCCCGGCTGCCCTCGGTCGTAATCTGTACAAAGGTATCATCGCCGACTCCCAAAGAATCTTTCAAGGTCTCTTCCTGGCCAAGCAATGCCGACGCTGTTTGCGCATCTCCCATATCCATGCTCATGATCATTTCCAGACCCAGAAGCTGATCATTACCATCAAAGCTCAGATTGACATCCGTATCCATGCCAGAAAGGACGCCAGAACACTTAATCGTCATCGGAGCCGAAAGCGTATTGATCACCTCATCAGGAACAGTAATCTCACTGATCTCATTATATTGATCAAAGGTCATGCTCATTTCAAAACGATTGATGGAGCAGCTGGCTTCTGAACCCAGTGACTCCTGCAGACTGGCTGTCAGCAGTTCATCAAAGCCATCTGTAAGATCCAGCTTGATTTGCGCAGGAAGCTTGGAATCCTTGTACAAATAGACTTCGCCATCGATTTGGACATCGGTTGAGCTTGTATCATCAAAGACACCTGATGAATCAAGGATATCCGACCCGACATCCGGCATGGCTTCATCAAAAACATCACTGCTCATCTTCCCTGTGATGAGATAAACCTCCTTATCATTGATCTTCTCATCCGTCGATTCTAATTTCAAGGTCTCTTCATCAAAGTTGCTCAAGAAATCCGGGGTAATGATTTCATCAAAATTGGCCTGTGCACCAACCTCCCGTACCCAGCTTTGGCTCTCTGAAGTTTGTGTATAGGTCACCGTTTGGCCATCTTCTTCAACGACATACATCTTGCCATCCATGCTTTCTTCCTGACCTAGCATCGATACACTGACTTCCATCTGCATATCCATCCCTGCCGGATCTTTTTGCATATCGCCGTCCATGGACATATTCATAGTCATTGGCAGTTCATAGCCAGAAGCCTCAATATTCATATCCATATCCATAACAAACTGCATATTCGCTGAATCCACATCCTGCAATGCGGTTTTCGCATCTGCCATCAGATCATCGAGATTGACCTTATCCTGTGAACAGCCACACAGTACACCCAGCATCAAGACGCCGCAAAGCATCCAATGCCCATGATGATTAGACTTTAACATAAAATTCCCCCTTCTTTTTATATTTTTCTTAACAATATGATAACATATTGTGACATTCTTCGACAATGCCCAATCAGCCAGAAAAGCACAGATTGAGCCTTTATTATACATTCTTTTCACTTTCTATCACCTGCCAAAACAAAAACTGCCCGCAGGCAGTTTCCATTTGAAAGTTATTCCTGACAAGTTAAGCCAGCATCATCTTCCATAGATTTGATCATTTCTTCTTTAGATGCATCTAAATCAACATCACCAAAGAGATCTGAATCCTGCATCTGAGAACGATTCATATCAACAGTGATTTCAATTTCAGAACCGTCAACTTTAATATCTACTGTGCTTTCGTCAACACCTAAAGCTTCCGCGAAATAAGATTCCTGACCTTCTAACTGACTGGCGTCTTCTTCACTACCCATATCCATTGACATGATCATTTCTAATCCAGTGAGCTTTTCGTCACCATCAAATTCCAGATTGACAGTGGCATCTAATCCTTCCATTGTTCCCGAGCATTTGACAGTCTCTGCGGATCCTCCTCCGCCACCGCTGCTGCATCCAACCAACATCAGGGCAGCTAAAGCGAGTCCTACCATTTTTTTCATAAATTATCCCTCCTGAATCCATTATATACCCAATTTCAAACAAATACTACATTATTTTAAGAAATATTTAAGCGTTTTCAGTTTTTTTAAACCATTTTTAAACAATACTTAACAAAATCTGCACTTAATAAAAATCTTGTCTATCTGATATACAATCAATATTTTTTAAAAAGCACATGGGGGATAGACTTCGCAAGGAAGTTCTCTCTCCTTTGACTTTTGTAGTCGATCGGAATGATTGAATCTGTAGGAAAATCAATCACAAAGAAGACCATTATGAAACTGACCAGCACTCAACGCCCTGTATTAACTGACACGCAGGAGTGCCACATCGGTAAATATGGTCGGATGCAACATGCCTATCTGAAAGGCCATCAGCCATCCCTTGACCGTACCCTGAAGCTAACAGAAAACGTTTTTCCCCTTTGGCAGAGATCAACATCGTCTGCTTCAATCGGCTAAAGACCATTGAGGCTAAGATGATGTGCCAAAAAGAGGTGACTGAAACACTGAAAACTGCCAATCAGATGGAATGGGCGCGCCGGAGAAACAGCCTTCAAAGCCAGACCAGAACAATTGTTCTGCAGGAACTTATGTCCGTAAAATAAAGCAGCGAAGCCCTCACAACAAATCTTATAAAGCCTGCCGTGAGGGCATTTTGCATTATCTCAGCAACTTCCAGTATCCTTTGCGGTCAAAACCAATTTGCTCAATCATGCCAGCATCCTTTCATTTTTTGAGTCGAGCTGCTCCCGTTTTCCGGCTGACGCTCAACCGCTCAGCTAGTTGCGGCATTGTATAACCGGGATCTTCCGGTGCAGCGAACTTTATCATCATGTCATCAGGGTTGATCGTATATTCCGGCTGCAGCACGCCGTCCTTTTCACAGGCCAAGAGGATTTTATCAACACCACGTCTCCCGTTCTCCTAGATAGAACTCATGGGCGATATTTTGGGGTTATGCGGGTTGAAAACGTGCTTTCTCATCAGATTTTTGAGCGTCCAGTTTCCAGCAGTCAACCGTCAAATCCACCACAAGGAACTAGAAGAAAAGGCAAAAAGCGGCAAGCTGATACCGGAAATAGCTGTCGCAACTTTAGAGTGCTAGAATTTCGCAATTATGACGGTCAACTGAATGCCACTAAAAGAAAACAAACGAAATCAGAGGCTAAAAACGATGACAATCAATGAGGCGATAAAAAAATACCGGCTACCGAACCCTACTACTAACGAGGATTTGGAGATGTGTTTCTCTCGTATGGATGGCAAGACGTGGCATACGTGTTTCTCACCGATGACCATACCTGCAAAGGAATCATCCATCGGGTTAAGAGCCGCCAGCATGGTCGAGTTTGAAGATGACGGCCACGCCATTGCCTACGCGATGCAGCAGTAAACAACAGAAAACAACCCGAGATTGAACTGTACTGCTCTTTCTTTCGCACGGGATTATTTGGAAAGTCGTAGTGATGCGACTTATTTTTATATCATTTGAAGGTGATGTCCCTGCGAAAGCTGAAAAATAGAAGCCTATAAGTTTCATTGTGAAGACCTCTCATTATGATCAGGATATCGCCAACCGCAACCAGACCAAGATTGTGTTTGATGTGGTGATGGATATGGTGTAGTTTTGCCCAGCGCTTTTCAAGCGGGTAAAAATCCTGGAAGCCCAGAAGTAGATTACCGACCTTCCCACATACAGTTCCTATCAGTTACTGTCGGCGGATGTAGCGAACAGGCATGGTTTCAACACTCACTGGGTGATCTTCGATGAACTGCACACTCAGCCCAATCGGAAACTCTTTGACGTCATGCTCCAAGGTTCCGGGGACGGCCAAGTGCAGCCGCTGTATTTTCTGATCACTACGGCTAACAACATCACCAACTCCATCTGTAATAAGGTGCATCAGAATGCCATTGACATTGTGGAAAACAGAAAGTCGATCCCTCCCCTGGTATCGCAGCAGACATCAATAAGATCAAAACCGTCTGTGAATCCGTCTAACATAATCTAGGCGAAAAGAACGCTTTCCGGCATCTAAGGCTCAACTAGTGGGTGAAGCAGTCCGTCCGCTGGATGCCGATGAGCAAGGTAGACACCTATGCCTTCTCGGTTTTCGAAGATGATCTTGAAGGGTGCATCTACTACATCAGTCTTGCCCTTCTTCCACCACGGACATTACGGCTCTTGTTTTGGTGTTTCCGCCGATAGATGAGGAGGACAAATATCGAATCCTTCCGTACTTCTGGATACCGGAGGAAACGCTGGATCTCCGTGTACGACACGACCATGTCCCCTACGACCTGTGGGAAAATCAGAGAACATTAATGACCACCTCGGGCAACGTGGTTCATTACGGCTACATTGAGAAACTCATCGAGCAGCTGGAGATGTATGCTCTAAGTGACTTCTTAATCATGGTTTTTGTCATGGTTAGTGAAGCAGTCGCTTAGAGCATTTTCATTTCAGGAGGTACAGCCATGAGAAACGAGAAAATCGCTCCTCTGTATGAGCGTTTGAGCCGCGATGATGAGTTACAGGGCGAGAGCAATTCCATAAGCCATCAAAAGCAGATGTTAGAGGACTTTGCCCGCCGAAACGGGCTGCCGAACCCCACCCACTTCACCGATGACGGCGTATCGGGAACCCGTTTTGACCGCCCCGGCTTTCTGGCGATGATGGAGGAAGTCGAGGCCGGACGAGTGGAGGCCATTGTTATCAAAGACATGAGCCGCCTGGGGCGTGACTATCTGAAAGTCGGCCAGGTCATGGAGATTTTGCGGCAGCGCGGCGTCCGGTTAATCGCCATCAATGACGGTGTGGATAGTCTGAAAGGCGATGATGATTTTACCCCGTTCCGCAACATTATGAACGAGTTTTACGCCCGCGACACCAGCCGGAAAATCCGCTCCGTGTTCAAGTCCAAAGGCATGAGCGGCAAGCACCTGACCGGCACTGTCATTTACGGCTATTTGTGGGACGAAAAGCGGGAACACTAGTTTGTTGACGAAGAAGCCGCTGCTGTGGTACGCCATATTTTCGCGCTTGCGATGGAGGGCTACGGCCCCTATCAGATCGCAACCAAGTTGTCAGAAGAAAAAATCGAAATGCCCGCCGTTCACCTTGCCCGCTATGGCGAGGGAGTGAACAAAAATAAGACCTTTGCGGATATTTATCGTTGGAGTGCTTCTACCGTTGTTGAAATCCTGAAAAAACGGGAGTATTTAGGCCACACGGTCAATTTCAAGACCCGCAAGCACTTCAAGGACAAGAAAAGCCACTATGTTGACGAAAGCGAGTGGACAATTTTCGAGAATACCCATGAGGCCATCATCGACCAGGAAACCTTTGACAATGTGCAGCGTATCCGGGCGAATGTCAGGCGCTACCCGGACGGCTGGGGCGAGGCCCACCCTCTGACCGGCCTGATGTACTGCGCCGACTGCGGCGGCAAGATGTATGTCCATCGCGTCAATAACGGCAAGCGTGTCCCGCAGTACACTTGCGGCCAGTATGGAAAATACCCTATCGGCTCCCTTTGCCCCACACAGCACCGGATCAAGGCTGAAGCTGTTCTGACCCTGATTGCCGATATGCTTCGGGCCATCGCGGAATATTCCAAGAATGACCGGGCCGAGTTTATCCGCACCGTCCAGGAAACGCAGGCCGCCCAGCAGACCGCCGACATCTCCAAGAAGCGGAAACGGCTGGCCGCCGCCCAAAAGCGGGCTGGGGAACTGGAACGGCTGATTTGCAAAATCTATGAGGACAACGCCCTGGGCAAACTGCCGGACGCCCGGTATGAGGCCCTGGACGCACAGTACGCCAAAGAGCAGGACGCCCTCAATGCGGAAATCGCGGAACTGGAAAAGGCTGTTACCGGCTATGAGCAGAGCCGGAAATCTGCGGAGAAGTTTATTGCCCTGATTGACAAGTATGAGAATTTCGACACGCTGACAAATACCATGCTCAACGAGTTTGTAGAGAAAATCCTTGTCCATGAACGCGCCCGGAAAGGCAGCCAGGACACTACGCAGGAGGTTGAAATTTACTTCAATTTTGTGGGCCGGTATATCCCGCCCGCCTTGCAGCCGGTTCCCCTGACCCCGGAGGAACAGGAAGAACTGCGGAAGAAGGAGGAACGCAAGGACAGGCTTCACCAGAACTACTTACGCCGCAAGGCCAACGGCAAGCAAAAGGAATGGGAAGAACGCTACAATGCCAAGCGCAAAGCAAAAATGGAGGCGGCAAAGGCCGCAATCCGAGCCGAGGACATGGAGAAGGGCATTTTTACCACCGTCAGCCAGTTACCCAGGCAGGAGCCGCGCAAGGCCACTGTATCAGCCAGTGCCGCAGTTTAACCATCACAGTGCAAAGGAGGACGAACATGAACGAATTAACTTACACCCGCAGCGGAGATTACTACATCCCCGACCTGAAACTTTCCGAGCAGCCGGAGGCCCCCATCGGCAAGTATGGCCGTATGCGGCAACGCTACCTGAAGGAACACCGGCCCGGCCTTTACAGCAGCTTGATTTTGAGCGAAAAGCTGTACCCGCACCTGTTGGAGATTGACCGGGCGGCGCGGGAGCGCATGGACGCCATGCTGCCCCGCATGATGGAGGCGGCGGGCGTCACCGAGGAACTGAAATCCCGTGACCCCATGCGCTGGGTGGGGCTTATGAACACGCTGAAAGCACAAATTGACGAGCTAATTTTTTGTGAATTGATTTACGGTTAAATTATAGAAAAGCAGAGAGTTATTGCGCTCTCTGCTTTTTGTAAGGACGAGAGTATTTCTTTCCCTTGACTATGAGGTCGCTTCTGGTATATCATAGAATTAGTCGTAACTAACCATTGTGGAGGTAACAACACATGATGACACATGGAAGCCACTATCTTAGCAAATTATATAATGACCTCATAGCAAATTCTCCCCAGACAATCTCGATGGATATTCCATCTGACATAGGGAGAGGAAGAATTGCTCAAACTAAGATCAAACATGGAGTTATTCTTTCGGACTGGCAAATGTGCTACCAGGCAGATATGAATGTGCAAGGCCCTGTCAGTAAGGAATATATGCAAATCATTTTTTGCTTGAATGACGGGATTTCCTGGGAGATTATGGACGAACAGCGTTCTGTCACTATTCAGAAGAATGAGTCCTGCATTTATGCTGGGCATGGGGGAACAGAATATATCTGTTACAAGAAAGACAGCAATTTCTCATTCAAGAGCATAAAAATCCCCATTCCTTATTTCTCTCATCTCCTCGCAGATTACTTTGACGGGCAGGAGGTAACTGCTTATGAAAAGAAACTTCTCAACGGAATTTCTAAAGTTCCAGTAACACCCGTCATGGAACAGCTTTTAGCGGAGACGAGCCGTTTTACGCAATATCGTGGTGGATTGGGTTATTTGTATTTGGATGGCAAATTACTGGAATTATTGTCTATTTATCTGGGAGAAGTACTTGAATTAGATATTTTGATGGGCAAAAACATTTCTATGTCTAAGACCGAAAGGACTGCCATTATGGAGGCAAAACGGATTATAGACAGTCAGCTTGCATTTGCCCCCTCATGTGAAGAATTATCCCGTTTGGTACATTTGAGCGTAACGAAATTGACACGCGGTTTTTCATCATTTTACGGTATGCCAATCCATCAATATATTATTGAGCAGCGTTTAACACAGGCGGCACAGTTGCTTTTGGAAGGAGACTGGAATGTAAGTGAAATTGCCGCGATTGTTGGATATGGAAAGCCCAGCAATTTTGCGGCGGCCTTTAAGAAAAAATATGGGGTAGCGCCTAAGAATTACCGGGGAAGCTACTTTGATGATGCAAAAAAATAAGCGTTCAACTGTTTTTGGGTCAAAATGGGTAGGTTTTGGGTTGGATTAGTCTGCGATAACTGATATTCTATGTGATGTGGTTAGATGTTGCTAACCGCATCACATTTTTATTATCCAACAAAGTGAGGAGGCATGAGCATGAAACAAAAGTTGAATGCGAAAGACTTTATTCTCATCGGTGTCCTGACTGCCCTCATGTGGATCATCTGCATGATTATCAGCACCATTATGAGCGTGGCTGGCCCGGTGACCAATGTGTTTTACCCGTCCGTTGTTGCTATTCCTAACGGTATCGTGATGATGCTTCTTCTGGCCAAGGTGCCAAAGAAGGGCGTATTCACCATCTGCGCCGCCATTCAAGCTATTCTGTTCCTGCTGGTGGGCGCTTTCTGGTTCATCCCCATCGGTCTGGTGATTGGCGGTATAATCTGCGACTTCCTGGTTATGGGCCGAAAAGAAATCACGATGAAATCCATGATAGTGGCTTATGCGCTATTCAGTGCCATTCTTGCCTTTAGTGCCATCTGCCCTATCAAATTCCTCCAGAGCGCCTTTGTGGGAGCGATGGAGAAAAACAACATAGCGCCGGAGTACATCGAGGGAATGTTGAATATCACTTCTGTTCCTATGCTGGTAGTCATTGTTGCAGCCGGTCTGGTTGGCGGCTTGATTGGCGGTTTTATCGGCCAGAAAGCGTTGAAGAAACACTTTATCAAGGCTGGCCTCGTTTCAGTAAAATAACAGGATCAGCCCCCTGAAAATTCATCAGACAAACGCGGGCAAGCGGGCTGCCTGATTTTAGAGTGCGGGGCTGAATGTGGTCCCGCACTTTGATTTTATAGGGAGGCATTGGAATGGAAGAAGCACAAATCAAACAGATTATTGAGCGGCAGCCCCTCCATGGGTCTGCGCTCCTGGACCCGCGCTGCAAGATCCTTCTCCTGGTTTGCATCGGCTTTGTCAGTTATTTTCTGGCCGGAGAAGTTGTCAGTCTTGTACTCATGCTGGTTTACGGATTGTTCATCGCCTTGGGTAATGGCGGAAAATGGGCTGTAAAAATGATAGTGACCTATATCATTGTCGCCTATCTCAACGCTTTGCTCCGCTATGTGCAGGTGCCGATTTTGAGTGTGATTATGAGCGTATTTGGCGTGACGGTTCTGAAACTGATCCCCATCATGATGATGGGACTTTGGATATTGCGGACCACCTATATGGACGATTTGATGGTGGCTCTCCAGCGGATGCGGCTGCCGCAGGCGGTTACGATACCCCTTGTGGTCATGTTCCGCTATATCCCTACATTGCGGATTGAATACCGGCAAATCCGAAGTACGATGGATATTCGCGGTATCAGTGATACCCTCTGGAAACGGGTATCCCATCCGCTGGCAACGATAGAGTATATTTTGATACCACTGCTGATGCGGTGCCTGAAGGTTACCGATGAACTGGCGGCATCCGGCACAACACGCGGTCTGGAGCTGGAGTGCAAACGATATGCGCTGCGGACAATCCGTTTTGCATGGCCGGAAATTGTGGTATCTCTGCTTGGTATCCTCTTTTTGGCTGGCCTGCTTCTTATTGACCAGACCAAAATCGGGGAAATCATTTTGTGGAGGGTATGACGATGATCTCATTTCAGAATTTCAGCTTTCGCTATGAAGAAAGCCCGGATTTTACTCTCCGTGGCATTGATATGACCGTACAGACCGGCGAGTTTATCCTATTGACCGGGCGAAGCGGCTGCGGCAAGACAACACTGATCCGTTCGCTCAATGGCCTGATCCCGCACTTTTACCCCGGAGAAATTCAGGGGGACCTTGTGATGGATGGGCACTCACTTCTGGAAATGAAGCCATCACAACTGGCCGGACAGGTAGGAACTGTATTCCAGGACCCGCGCTCTCAGTTTTTTATGACAGACACTACGCGGGAACTGGCCTTTGGATGTGAAAATATGGGGCTTTCCCGTGAAGAAACGATTGAGCGGATTGCAAAGGCAGCCAAAGATTTGGAACTGGTGGACTATCTGAACAGGAGCATTTTCGCCCTGTCCAGTGGAGAAAAACAGCAGATTGCCATTGGCTCAGTTTACGCTCTCTCACCCAAGGTCTACATTTTCGATGAGCCATCCGCAAATTTGGATTATGCGGCGACTAAACGGTTGGCTGAAATCATGGGAAAATTGAAGAAAGACGGATATACCATCTTTGTGGTGGAACATCGCTTTTATTACCTGCGCGATTTGATTGACCGGGTGTTTCTCATTCAGGATGGGAAGATCGAGCGGGAATTTACCAGAGAACAGTTTTGCACGCTGCCTGAGAAAACGCGGATCTCCTACGGCCTACGGACAGCGTACCCGGAACGGGATGCGGAAAACTATCACGAAAAAGAACGGGGTTCCGATGGAAAGCACCTGCTGGCGGTACAAGACCTGGCGTTCTCTTATAAGAAAGGCCCTGATGTATTTCAGAATGTCAGTTTTGAAGCCCATTCGGGAGATGTCATTGGTATTCTCGGTCACAATGGCGCGGGTAAGACAACCCTTTTGTCAATTTTGACCGGCCTCTTAAAACAGCGGCAAGGGGAAATCAGCTTTGACGGGAAGAAACTCACACCTCGTCAGCGGCGCGCTCTGTCTTATCTGGTGATGCAGGATACAGACTATCAGCTCTTTGCAAGCAGCGTGGACGAGGAACTGTCCCTGGGAATAAAGGAGGATTGCAAAGAAAAAGTAGATGCCACTTTGGAGGCATTGGAGCTTTCAGAGTACCGGGAGCGTCACCCAGCCTCCCTATCGGGCGGTCAAAAGCAGCGCGTCACCATTGGCGCAGCCATCGTAAAGGATAGCCCGGTGATCTACTTTGACGAGCCTACCAGTGGTTTGGACTATGACTCGATGGTGCGCGTCAGCAATCTGATTGAACAGCTTTCAAATTCCGGGGTGATCGTTTTTGTGGTATCCCACGATTTTGAGTTCATTGTCCGTACCTGTACGGAAGTAGTCCAGTTGGATGACCACGGAGCCATTCAAAATCACAGGCTTTCGCCAGGGATTTTGAAAACTCTTTCTGAGAAGTATTTTAACTGATGGGAGGTTAGACTTATGTTCCAAAAAGTATTTGAATATGCGGGGCCTCACAAAAAGGGGCTTTATGCGGCCACGGCAGTGGTGCTGATCAGCGTTCTAATGGGGGTTCTTCCCTTTGTGCTGGCTTACCAGGTAATTTCGCCGTTGGTCATGGGGGAGACAATCGACGCTTCATTTATCATTCTTCGAGTTGTATTGGTGCTGGTATGCCTGGTGCTGCAAGCGATTCTCTATGGTTGGGGACTGAATATTTCACACAAGGCAGCTTATGATACCCTGCTCCGTCTGCGGGCCGCCTTGCAGAAACGATTTGAAAAGCTGCCGCTGGGTGTGATTCAGGATAAAGGCACTGGCACTGTCAAAAAACTGTTCGTGGATGATGTAGATAGTTTGGAGGTCCTGTTGGCTCACTCCATGCCGGAGGGTATCGCAAATCTGATGGTTCCCATTGCAGTCTATGTAGCCATGTTTTTTTTAGACTGGAAACTGGCGCTTTTGTCGCTGGCCTCTATCCCTATCAGCCTGATTGCCATGAAAACCATGTATTCCGTTGGTATGAAGAAAATGGGGCCGTACTATATGGCCGGACAGAAGATGAACAACACCATCATCGAGTACATCAATGGCATGGAAGTTGTCAAGGTGTTCAATAAAGATGCGGATTCTTATGAGCGATTCCGCAGGGATGTATCTGATTATCGTGACTATACACTGGCATGGTATAAAGCGGCATGGCCCTGGATGGCGATTTACAGCAGCTTGTTGCCTTGTACTGTTATTCTGACTCTGCCATTAGGAGCGTGGTTTGTTCTCTCTGGTTGGTCGGCCCTGCCAGATCTGATTTTGGTGCTGTGCCTATCCTTGAGTATCGGTATGCCGTTGCTCAAATCGCTGGGATTTCTGCCTACTATGCCCCAACTTAACTATAAGATTTCTGCACTGGAGCAAGTGTTAGACGCGCCGGAGCTTCAGCAGACTGGAGATGCGTTCCACGGAAAAGATGACACCATTACTTATGACCATGTTTCGTTTGCGTATCAGACCATGCAGCCAGGCCCGGACGGGAAACCTACGGTTGTGGAGGATGAAGTTCTCCATGATATTTCTTTTACCGCAAAGGCAGGGCAGAAAACCGCACTTGTAGGCGAGTCCGGTTCCGGCAAGAGTACCTTAGCCAAATTGCTGATCCATTATTATGACCCGCAAAAAGGCAGTATCTCCATTGGCGGCCAGAATCTTTGTGATATGAGCCTGGAGGCATTGAACAGCCGCATTTCCTATGTGGCCCAGGATCAATACCTGTTTAATACTTCTCTGTTGGAAAACATCCGGCTTGGTCGGCTGAACGCAACAGACGAGGAAGTAATGGAGGCAGCAAAGAAAGCTCAGTGCATGGAGTTTCTTGAAAAACTTCCCCAGGGCATTCATTCTATGGCAGGCGATGCCGGGAAAATGCTTTCTGGCGGCCAGCGCCAGCGCATTTCTTTGGCGCGGGCGATCTTAAAAGATGCTCCCATTGTAGTGCTTGATGAAGCGACCGCCTACGCTGATCCGGAGAATGAGGAAAAAATGGAGGCCGCCATTGCAGAGCTTGTGAAGGGGAAAACCTTGGTTGTCATTGCTCACAAGCTGCCTGCGATTATGAACGCCGACCAAATTTGCGTTATGGATCGCGGAAAACTGGTGGCAACAGGCAAGCATCAAGAGCTGATCCAGTCCTGCCCTGAATATCAAAAGTTGTGGAAAGCGGCGCAGGACAGCGCCGAATGGAAAGTCCATGCCACAAAGGAGGGAAAATAAATGTTTGCACTGTTTTCAAGAATTTTGAAACTGTCCGGTCGCTATAAAGGGCGGATACAGGGAGCTGTTGTATGTGCATTCCTGGAGTCCATTCTGTCCAAAATGCCAATCTTTCTGGCCTTTGTGGTTTTGAGCGGTTTTGCGGCGGGAACTTTGACTGGGCAGACCTGCCTTTATGTGGGGTTTGGCCTTGGGGCGTCTGTATTGGTTCAGATGCTGGTACACTATCTTAGCGACAGTTTGCAGAGCGCAGCGGGCTACCTGATGTTTGCTGACAAGCGAATGGAGTTGGGCGGGCACCTTCGGAAACTGCCAATGGGATATTTTACTTCCGGCAATATTGGCAAGATCAGCTCGGTTCTCAGCACTGACATGGTGTTTATCGAGGAAGTTGCCATGAGTACCTTGGGAAACATGATAAGCTATCTTCTGTCTGCCCTGGTTCTCCTGGTGTTTATGTTTTATCTGAACTGGCAACTCGGCTTAATCGCCGCCATTGTGACAATTTTAGCATGGCTGGTATCAAAAGGAATGAACAAGGTATCTCTGCGGGAGGCCGCAGGCCGCCAGGAGCAAAGCGAACGACTGACCGATGCTGTGTTGTCTTTTGTGGAAGGTATCGGTGTTATCAAGAGTTATAACCTGTTGGGTGAGAAGTCTGAGGAACTGACAGGAAATTTCAAGCGGTCCAGAGATACTTCTCTCACTTTTGAGCGGCGCATGACCCCTTGGACAACAGGGCTGAATGTCATTTACGGAACTGGTATTGCCGCTATTTTTGGCCTGGCTATTCTTCTGGAACAGAGCGGTGCCCTTTCCCTGGCCTATGTGCTTGGTGTTCTACTGTTCGTATTTGATTTGTTTGGACCGCTGAAAGCACTCTACGGTGAGGCATCCCGATTGACCGTGATGAACGCAGCATTGGATCGCATTGAAGCGATATTGGATGAGCCGGAACTTCCCGACACTGGCAAACAACACTTGCCAGCTCAGGCACAGCCCGGTCAGCCAGAAGTGCAGTTTAATGATGTTGCCTTTGCTTATCAAGACAAAGAAGTGCTGCACCGTATCAGCTTTGCTATGAAGAAAAATTCCATGACGGCATTGGTTGGCCCTTCCGGTGGCGGCAAATCCACCATTGCAAATCTGTTGGCCCGGCTATGGGATGTAAAATCCGGCAGTGTTGCAATAAGGGGCGTGGATATTCGGAATGTGCCGCTGGCAGAACTAATGGACCAGATCAGCATGGTATTCCAGCGAGTGTATTTGTTCCAGGATACCATCTATAACAACATCAGCATGGGAAAACCAGATGCCACGGAGGAAGAAGTCCATGAGGCGGCAAAGAAAGCCCGTTGCTATGATTTCATTATGGCTCTGCTTGACGGGTTCCAGACTGTGGTGGGTGAAGGAGGCGCTACCCTTTCCGGCGGCGAGAAACAGCGAATTTCGATTGCACGCTGCATTTTGAAGGATGCACCCATCGTAATTTTGGATGAGGCCACTGCAAGTGTAGACACCGACAATGAAAGCTATATTCAGGAGGCCATCTCTGAGCTGGTAAAAGGTAAGACCCTGCTGGTGATTGCCCATCGCTTGAATACCATTCAGAACGCCGATCAAATCCTGGTAATTAACAATGGCCAAATCGCACAGCATGGCACCCATGAGGAACTTCTGGAGCAGCCCGGTATTTATCAGGATTTTGTCAATATCCGAAAAAACGCTGCCGGTTGGAGCCTGGCCTAATAGCGAAGGGAGGTCTTAATGAAACTTCATGCGTCCGGGGAGGACTATCTGGAAACCATCCTTGTTCTCCAAAAGAAACTCGGTATGGTACGCTCCGTGGATGTTGCCCGACACATGGAGGTGTCAAAGCCCAGCGTGTGCCATGCAGTGGCTACCTTGCGGGACGGCGGCTTTCTCACAATGGACGAGGATCACTTTCTCCATTTGACCGATGTGGGCCGCGAGGTAGCCGAAAAAATCTATGAGCGCCATTGCTTTTTTACCGAGCAGCTTATCGCCGCAGGCGTTGACCCCAAAACTGCGGAGGCCGATGCCTGCCGGATTGAACACATCATCAGCGATGAGAGCTTTTCACGGCTGAAAGAGGCAGCCGCACAAGAGCAAGAATAAACCGAATAAACCAAGCTATCCTGCCCCGCTAAACGGGGAAAGAAAAAAACCGTTGCAGGGCAGGTAGCTTCGTGCGCCCATAATGGATTTTCAGGGTACTGCGGCGGTTTTGAGTAACATCAAGGCCGCCGTTCCTTATGCCCTCGACAAAGGAGTGACGCCTATACGCTGACACGGCGGCTTACGGTGGGAGCCGCCATGAAGCACACTGACCGCCGACAAATTCAGACGATGTTTGCACTATCGTCAAAAAAATCCCGGCCACCGAACAGGCCCCGTCTGGCAGCCAGTGCGAAAATTGTCACAATGTAACTGAATACCGTATTTTTTGCGCTCGAATAGCTTCATGCTGTCCGGGCGTTTTTTCATACCTATGGGGCCGGAACATCGGGCCAACATGGCCCGAACCGTGTCCCCGGTGTCGTTCCCCGCCACCCCGTTCAGATTTTCCTGCAAAAATCTGAACGGAGGAAAGGCCGATGGAAGTCACCATCAATTACAATGGACAAGCTGTGGCCGTGGAGGTCACGCTGGAAGTCTACGAATTTCTTGACCGGGCCGACCACAAAGCCGAGAACCTGTCCCATGAGCAGCGGCGGCATTGGGATGGCCGGGAGTTTGACGAATACATAGTTGCCACCGAGGGCGTGGGTATCTATGGCGAAACGCCGGAGGAATACCTTTGCCGCATGGAAACGCTGGGCGAGCTGATGGCCGTCCTGGACACCTGTACCGAGGCCCAGCGCCGCCGGTTCCTGCTCTATGCCCTGGACGGGCTGAGTTACACGGAGATTGGAACGATTTGCGGCTGCTCAAAGTATTCTGTCCGGGACTCCATTATCGCGGTCAGAAAAATTTTCAAAGATTTTTTTGAAAACAGACCCCACGAATGACCCCTTTTCGGGCTATCAAGTGAAAGGGATTGTTTCCCTTATCCCAGCGGGAGGCGGACAGCGGACAAGCTGCCCGCCTCTCCCATTTTCAGGAGGTAAGCCTATGAAAACAATCAATCTGCAGTGGATTTATCCCCACTACCAGCATGACGAGTTTGTGGAGGTCAGCGATGAAGTTTGGGAGGTCATGCGGCAGGCCCAGCGCGAGATGAACAACTATGAGCGCCGGAAGGTCTACCACCGCGCCTACTACTCTCTGGACGCATATAGCTGGACGGAGAACTATGCGCTGGAACACGGCAGATTGCCGGAGGAAATCCTTTTGGAGCGCGAGGAACGGGCCGCCCATCTGTGGCTGCTGGCCGCCTTGCCGGAGGCTCTGGCCCATGCCACCCCCACACAGGCCCGCCAGGGACAGGACAAGTCTCATGACCGGGGGCCGGAACGGTAAAGGGTACGGCGTTTTGGCGACCCCTTTTGAGGGCGTCGCGTTTCACGACATCCCTTTGCACACAGAAAAACCGCCGTACAGGTTTCCCCATACGGCGGCAGACGGTTTATTTGCCGAACAAGTCGCTGTGTGACCCGGTGCGGGCCAGCTCAGAACCAGCACATCATCCTCGATACGGTAAATGAGCAGCCAGTCCGGAAGAATGTGACATTCCCGATGGCCCACCCAATCGCCGGACAGATCGTGATCGCGGTTTTTCTCCGGCAGCGGTTCACCCATCGCCAGCAGCGCCACGACCTGCTCCAGCAATTCGATTTTCAGGCCGCGCTTGATTGCCCGTTTGTAGTCTTTCTTAAAGCCGGTTGTGTACTTGACGGTGTACTTTTGTTTTCCTCATTTTTTCAGGTCGGCAAACAACTCGTCAAGGTCATTGCGGCCCTTTACAGACGGGTCTTTTGCAATCCTTTCCGCTTCCAGCATGGCAGCAATCGTTTCCTTGTTGGGCTGTTCCAGCTTCACTTCAAAGGGAATGCCGCCCTCACGAAGCGACTGGCGCACGAAGATGTTGAACGCCGTGGATAAATTCATGCCGAGTTCCGCAAACAGGGCGTCGGCCTGTGCCTTCAAATCCGCGTCCATGCGGATGCTGATGTTTGTGGTATTTCCAGCCATATCATCAACCCCTTTCTGCTGGTACTTTTAGTATATGCCATTTGCACGAAGAAAACAATACTTTGCACAAATATTTAACTGTAAATTCATGGAAGGAGGTCACTGTATGAAACAGATTATTTTACCCGTTACTGTCCACCTGAATATCCGCCTGCCCCTTGCCCTCTTGCAGTCGGAACCGGCAGGCGCGCCCACCGGCCCGGAGCCGGAGGCCCATGCCTGCCAGGGCTGCGGCAA
>FCNA01000040.1 GCA_900018345.1 Clostridiales bacterium CHKCI006 | reverse complement strand
TTAAAATTTCTTTCATTTAAACCTGTTCGAGTAAAATAGATATTGCCTTATCGATAGAGTACTTTTCTGCTTCTCTAATACAATTTTTCTTCATATTTATTAAACGTTTGGGGTTAGCAATGATTTCTATTAAAGTTGACTTCAAATGTTTATAACTGCCAAAATCATAGCCAATTCCTGTTATTCCATCATCAATTAAATCAGAAAAATTCTGCCATTTTGATGAAATAACTGGTAGTCCCGAAGAAAAAGCATCAATTATTGTTCCGGGTATGCCTTCTGTATAAAATCTTGTTGGAAAAACCAATGCATAATAATCAGATAAAACAGAAGTACTTTCATCAGAAGGAACACATCCGCAATATCTAATATATTTAGGGAAATTTTTACACATTTCAGTAAACTCATTTTTATAAAGCGGATCCACAGGGCCATAAATATCAAGTAAAAATATCACTTCATTATATAATTTATTGATTTCTTTGACTGCCTTTACTATATCATTAATTCCTTTTTGTTTCATCACTCTTGAAAATGTACATAATTTGTAAGGCCTTTTATATGGGGAAATTATGTTTTTTTCTTTAAGTATGTGAAGTTTTTTAGCATTTGGCATTACATATATATTTGATAAATTTTTC
>FCNA01000027.1 GCA_900018345.1 Clostridiales bacterium CHKCI006 | reverse complement strand
AACGAGCAAAGCAGTGATCGAACGGTTCTACCGTACAATGAAGGATCGATTCCTGCATATACGACATAGTCAGGATTATAGCTCACTGCAGGAATTAAATGAAGACCTACGAAGCTGGATCAATGAATATAACAGGACCCGACATTCCGCATTGAAAGATGATACACATGATCATCATACACCGTTGGAGCGATATATGTACGATATGAGAGATATAGAGGTCTCACGCCTGGCCAACAAATCACCGCTTGAGTATAAGGAATGGCTGGATGATATCTTCCTACACGAAACGACGCGAAAGGTCAATGGAGATTCAACAGTCATGGTCGAAGGAATCCTGTTTGATGTCCCATCGATCTATATCAGTACGAAAGTCCTTATTCGATATGATCCAAGGACCTTTGAGAAGATTTATTTGTATGATGTAGCAGAGAAGAAAAAAATTGATCTTCGCAGGACTGACAAAGTAGAAAATGGAAAATCACGACGAGAGGAGATCATATACTGATGGACATGACCACATATTACGGAATGGACAGCAATCCATTTGAAAAAGATATAGATACAACGAAGCTGTATGCATCGAATGATCTGAAGCAGATGACCAACAGGCTGGAATTCATCATCCGATCGAGAGGGATCGGTGTGTTTATGAGCAATCCGGGGATGGGGAAAACAACCTGTTTACGAAAGACGCTTCAATCACTAAATCCGAATCGATATATCATCATCTATATCTGTCTAACCACGATCACAGCGATGGATTTTTATCGCATGCTTAATGAGAAGCTGGGACTGGAAGCAACCAATCAAAAATCACGCTTATTTACTCAGATACAGGAAGAGCTGAAACGCCTGACATCAGAAAATAAAAAAGAGGTCATCATCGCAATAGACGAAGCCCAGTTTCTCGGGAAAGAAGTGCTTAGAGAAATGATCATGCTTATGAATTTTGATTATGATTCCAAAGACTATTGTACGCTGATCCTGACCGGTCAGAATGAGCTGATGAAGACACTCAGACTGAAAATACTGGAGCCCTTCAGACAACGGATCAATATGAATTATACATTCACGGGTTTCAATGAAGCAGAGGTCAAGGAATACGTGCTGAGTCGACTGGAAACCGTCAACTGTCGAAAGGATCTGTTTAGCGAGGAGTCCTATCATACACTATATACACTGATGAACACCTCCGTACGTGTGCTCAACCAACTGATCAACAAGGCCCTGATCCTTGGCGTACATTATCAGAAGAATATCATCGATAGTGAGCTGATCATGAAAGCAAGCCAGGAACTGATGATGGGATAGGAGGCAAAAGAGCAATGAACGCTATCGTATATGAATGTACTTATGAGAACAGGTCCTGGGAATGCATCCTCAGTCATATCATCAAAGGCAAAGAAGTCGTCGGATTTACAGTAACGGGACGTGAAAGTCGCTATCAGGTCTATCTGGTCAAGCTTAATGGCAAACAGTGGATAGGCATACCGGAAATGGGCATATCAAGCGAACTGAGTTATCTGGACGACACTTTTTGGAACAGTGAGCAGATAGGTCATCAGCTCAACAGTATCATAGATGGATTAACCATCGCTAACGGGTTGAAGCTGATCGGGAAATTATAGGAGGAAAGAAAAGATGAACTCAGAGGATTTTATCAGGATAGCCGAATATATAAAAGAAAATTATGTCAGTAAGGAAGAATGGGAAAATGACCTCGTAGCACATACATTAATAAACATTCAATATAGTATAGAGCATATTGAAAAGATATTGGAGAAATTATGTACAGATAAAGAGGTACAGAAAAACGAAGATATCTGTTTCTAGGAAAAAGGCCAATGGTTCGTTGGCCTTTTAAGATGATAACCAATCTAAAATAATTTGCGGTTCTTCTAAAACATTATTGAATAATCGGCTAATTTAAAGTGCGATTACCTGTACGGTAGAATCTGCGGTTCAACA
>FCNA01000024.1 GCA_900018345.1 Clostridiales bacterium CHKCI006 | reverse complement strand
AGTATCATGGTGGACAAGTGTCCGCCCCGCCGGATGGGAGCAGTTTTTGGCGCTTCAATCGCATACGCTCTTTCTTTTTCCGTTCCCCCTCGGTAGAGGACTGGCCGATCAGCAGTTGGATGTCGGCCATGTAGTAGGCCCCGTCGGTCAAAATTTCCACAAGGCCAAATTCAAGGAACACCTTCAAGGCCCTCTCCACCGTCCCCACCTGATGGCGGGTAAAGGTGGCGATGGTCTGGGGCGTGTGGGGCAGATGGTCATTGAGCATGAGGATACCGCCGCTTTTGAGTGACATGAGGTACATTTTCAGCAGCAGATTGGAGTACAGCAGGCCATCCTGCATACTCTCCAAAATAACCATCGTTTCGCTGTTGTAGAAGTTTTCTTTCAGCTTGAGATAGTAATATTTTCGATTGTCTGACATGGGTTCCTCCTTGGGGTTCGTTTTGGGCTTTTGTACGCATTTAGAGGGCCGTTTTGGGAGCCAGAGGATAAATCTATCAGGCCCCCAGCGACACCCTTGAAAAAAGCCTTGATTTACAAGGGGTTTTTGCCCTCTAATTGTCCACGCTGTACCCTTCTCCGGCGCTCGCACTCAGCCTTTTGCCGCCGGTGGGCTTTCGGCGCACATTCCGGGCAGTATTTGGCCCGGTTGGAGCCGGGGGTGAACAGCGCCCTGCAGACGGCGCACCGCTTGGCGTCCAGGCGGTGGAACAGGGCCGTTTCCAGTTCCTTGTCCAGCGGCAGCACCGCTGCCCGGAACCACCGGCACAACAGGGAGTAGGAAATGGACTGCACACAGACACATTCCTCCCCATCATCCAGCGCGATACAGTTGCCGCCGTCATAGTTGCAGCACTCATGTACCAGCCGCCGCGCTCTGCGGTATTGGCGGTAGTCCATGACGGGGATGAGTTCAGGTTTGCTT
>FCNA01000021.1 GCA_900018345.1 Clostridiales bacterium CHKCI006 | reverse complement strand
ATCAACGCCAGCAAAGAAGTGACTGTTTTTACCGATATCAATACCGATAGTTAACATAGAAACACAACCTTTCAAAATAAGATACATGTGATGTGCAACCAACAGCCTTATTCAACAAAACCTGGTGCAAAATACGAATTCAAGACCCATCTAACTAATCACTGTTTGAGAATAAGGAGTGGTGAGTTCCTCCTTGAAGTAGTCAAAGCCACAGTGGGATAAAATACAAATCCACAATCACATATTCTGTAGTTTACAGGATATCGTCACCGTAATCAACCACGGATAGAAGGTTGATAGAAAGGAGAAGGTATACTGTAAGTGACCCCCTTAGATGGGACACTTATAATATACCAGGGGGAAAAGTTGGAGAGATAGGTACTATCAAGTATTTGAACAAATGAAAAAAGAAAGAGAACATATAACATTTAAAGATATTTTTAACAGGATTTCAGATCAATCATTAGAAGCGTCCTTTTCCAGTAAAATGCTTGCGACACTGAATTCTCAAAAACCTATTTGGGACAGCAGAGTCCTTCACTTTTTGAAGCTGCAGCCTACGGGAGTAACGAAGGTAGAAAGGATCGAGTCTATTATAAAGATCTATACAGAAATCGAGGCTTGGTATAAAAATTATCTTTCTACGGAAGATGCCAGGAACAATCTTATATTATTTGATCGAACATTTCCCGAATATTCTTGGATTAGCGCAACGAAAAAAATTGATTTTATGATATGGAGTTATGACGCATCAGCTGATAAATAATTGTATGATTTAAGCAGGAAATCTCTTACGAGGTCTCCTGCTTTTTCTTTACTCTAAAACGGAAGGAGGTTTCCCATGGCTCGTCTGGTCACCAAATTCAAGTACCTGAAGCCGGATCAGGAAAAGCCCATTGGCGGGTACGCCACCTACATTGCCACTCGTGAAGGTGTGGAGAAGATCGATGAGTCTTTCAAGCTGGCTCCCACAACAGTGAAACAACAAAAGCTTATTGAAAAGATCCTGCGGGATTTCCCGGATAGTTCCACGATGCTGGAGTATGAGGACTACCAGAGAGAAAAGACTGTGGGAGCTGCCTCTGAATTTATCACTCGTGCCATTGAGGACAATGCCCATGAGATTCTGAACCAGAAAACCTATGCCGACTATATCGGCACTCGGCCCGGTGCGGAACGGTTCGGCAGCCATGGGCTGTTCACAGATGATGGTGTTCAGGTCAAGCTAAAAGAGGTATCCCAGGAGTTGAACGCTCATCAGGGAAATGTGTGGACGCTCATTATTTCTCTGCGCCGGGAGGATGCAGAGCGCCTCGGTTTCAATACCGGCGTCCGGTGGAGGGATATGCTCCGGACGCAGACGCAGGCTTTGGCCGACAGCCTGAAGATCCCTATGGATCATCTGAAATGGTATGCGGCTTTTCACAATGAAAGCCACCATCCCCATATTCACTTGCTGGCGTACTCTACCATGGAGAATGAAGGTTTCCTCACCAAACAAGGCGTGGCGAAGATGCGGTCTTCCCTGGCCAAGGATATCTTTGAGCAGGATCTGCTTTGCATTTATGAAAAGCAGACTGTTCAGAGGGATGAACTGCGCCTACAAAGTAAGGAGCTGATCGCAGAGGTCGTCTCCCGCATCAATGCCGGAACCTATGATAATCCCAAGGTGGAAGAACTGCTCCTACGTTTGGCTGACCGGCTTTCCAAAACCAAAGGGAAAAAGGTCTATGGTTATCTGAAAGCGGATGTGAAAGCTCTGGTGGATGCCATCGTGGATGAACTGGCGGCAGATGAAAAGATCGCTGCTCTTTACAATCTGTGGTACGAGCAGAAAGAAGAAGCGCTTCAGGTTTATACAGAAGCACTTCCACAGCGAGTACCGCTCTCGCAGAATAAAGAATTCAAGCCGATCAAGAATGCAGTGATACAGGAAGCCCAGGGCCTTCATGCTGACCGGCAGGATGTGGTGGAGGAACCGGCCCAGGAGGATGCTCCCGATCTGGAAATGCCAGAAGCTTCGGAATCAGATTCTCAGGCAAGCGATCCCATCGAGCCAGATCCGCCTCCCGGCTTTCGCTCTTACTCTGGCGGCTGGGGCTGGAAGAAGGATACCTGGTGGACGAGTGAATATAAAGCGGCCCGTGCATTTCTCTATGGCACCAAGACATCCAAACCGGATTTTGAACAGGCCCTGGTCGGCCTGAAGGAAGAAGCTCTGCGTGGCAACGGTTTTGCCATGCATGATCTTGGCAAAATGGTTCTGGCCGGTCTTGGCTGTGAAAAGGATGAAGAACAGGCACAGGAATGGTTCCGAAAAGCATTCTCTGCTTTCTGCGCCAGAGAGCCAAAGGAGGAAAAGCCAGGGTATCTCCGATACCGGATCGGCAAGATGTACGCCTTCGGCTATGGCGTGGATCAGGACTATCTGAAAGCTGCCGAGTGGTATGAAAAATCTGTTGCGGAAGGAAATCCCTTTGCCGCCTATGCCTTGGGAAGTCTTTATCGTCGGGGCCAAGGCGTGGAACAGAATGAGGAAAGGGCATTTTCTCTGTTTACCATGGCAGCTACAGATGGGGATAAGCCGAATGCTTATGCTCAGTATGAACTGGGCCGGATGTGCCGGAAGGGGATTGGCACTGCGCCAGATCAGGCGGCATCGGAGCAATGGTACAAGCAAGCGTATCAGGGATTCTTGGAAATCGAACAAAACATGGCAGATGACAAATTGTACTACCGCCTGGGCCAGATGAATCTTACTGGCACAGGAACAGAGAAAGATCCAGAGCAGGCCAGAATGTACTTTGAAAAGGCGGCGGAGCTTGGTAATACCGATGCCATGTATGGCCTGGGGAAATTGTATCTGAATAGAGATTTCTCTGGCCGGGATGTGAAAAAGGCAATCGACTATCTCATGGGCGCAGCAAGGAAGGGCCATGATTATGCCATGTACGCTCTCGGCAAGCTGTTTCTGGAAGGAAAAGAGATCCCTAAGAATCCAGAGTACGCTTTGCGCTGGCTGGAGGAAGCAGTGAAGAAAGAAAATCCCTATGCAGAATACCTCTTAGGGAAAGCACTACTGCAAGGCGTGGATTTTCCCCAAGATACTCCTCGTGCGGTTTCTCTTCTGGAAAGAGCGGTGTCACGGAACAATCCCTATGCGGCATATGCTTTGGGAAAAGCGCTGCTGGAAGGAATACTCCTCCCGCAGGATCTTCCAAGAGCCATGGAGCTGCTTGCTTTCTCTGCTGATAAAGGATTCTCGGCAGCACAGTATCTGCTGGGCAAGGTCTTTTCCACTGGAGAACTGCTCCCGAAGGACATCCCCAAGGCCATCCTCTATCTGACAAGAGCTGCCGAGCAGGATCATGAGTACGCACAATATCTTCTCGGAAAACTCTATCTGGCCGATGAAGGTATCCCAAAGGATGCGAATGCGGTGCTGTATTGGTTTACCAGGGCAGCGGATCAGGGAAATGCTTTCGCTCAGTATCAACTCGGCAAGCTGTTCCTGTATGGCCGGGAGGTGGAGCAGGACATGGAAAAAGCCATTTCCTATCTGACCGCTTCTGCCGATCAGGGGAATGTCTATGCTGCCCAGCTTCTTCAAAGCGTCCACAGCAACCGGAATTGGTCGGCGGCCTTGGGTAGCCTGCGGCTTTTACAGCATCTGGCTCGGATCATCCAGAACCGGATCGAGGACGAGCGCAAAGGTGGTAAGGGCGGTATAGACAGAAAGCTGAAGCGCAAGATCGATGAAAAGAAACAGGCCCATGGTTTGAAGCAGGGCTGAGAAAGGAGGTTCTATGGCCACAACCTATATTCACTTTACTGAAGAACAAAAAGATCAGGCCCGCCGCACGGATCTGCGGTCTTTCCTTCTCGGACAGGGTGAAAAGGTGGAACGATCCGGATCGGAATACAAATGGAATCACGGAGGAGAAAAGATCACGATCCGGGGAAATCTGTGGTTTAATCAGTATGAACCAGATAGTGGAGGTGGCGATGCTATTGCATTTGCCAGAGAGTTTTATGGTTTGGATTTCCCGGAGGCGGTGAAGTTTCTCCTGGAACAGCAAGGCGTTGTCATCCTCCCGCAGAAGGATGTACCGGCGAAGGAGAAAAAGTCCTTTGCCCTTCCAGCGAAGAATGAGGACATGCGAAGGGTTTATGCGTATCTTCTGAAAGCAAGGTTTCTGGATCGGGAGGTTGTCAATGCATTTGTCCGGGCTGGTTTGCTCTATGAGGATTCAGAATATCACAATGCGGTCTTTGTGGGTGTGGATGAAAATGGGATTGCCCGTCATGCCCATAAACGAGGCACCTACTCGGACAGCGGCTTCAAGGGCAACGTGGACAGCAGCAATCCGGATTACAGTTTTCACCACATCGGAAAAAGCAATCGGCTGTATGTGTTTGAGGCCCCGATTGATATGCTGTCCTATCTTTCTCTGCATAAGGAGAACTGGCAGGAACACAGCTATGTGGCTCTCTGTTCCACAGCCACTTATGGGGCAATGCATATCCTGAAAACGAATCCGCAGATCGATACCGTGGTCACCTGCCTCGATCATGACAGCGCAGGCATTGAGGGGAACTATCGTCTGAAGGAAGAAATCCTGCGGATTGGCGCCTATACGGTCATTGCGGAGCAGCCGAGATTTAAGGACTGGAACGAGGGCCTCAAAAGCGAACATGGGCTGGAACCCATCCCCGGCACAGAGCATCCAGGACTGGTACGGATGAAAACGCTCTGTCAAGATCTGGCTATCGCCTTTACTGATGACAGGTGTCCAAAATATCCGCTGGATGAATTAAGGGAGCAATACCAGAAACTAAAACAGCTCTCCATGGATCGGCCCATGGATGTGATCGAGCAATCCTCTGAAATGGCGGGGATTGCTTTTTTATTGGGCCGGAAACAATTTGCCTCGCTGGAGAAGTCCTACAGCGTACAGCAATATGAGAAGATCCTGCTCCGTCTCTATGCGCCTCATCATGATAAGATTGGCTACAAAGCCCGCATCGCTGAGATCGGGGAGCGCTTAGAGGAAATCGGGCAGGCTTTTCAGAAAAATGAGATCCTGCCGGAATCGGCGCAGATGGAACAGATCAAGAATACGCTCTCCCTGGCAGTGGACTGTCTGCGGCTGGAGACTTACGTGGAGCGTGAGCAACTGGAAATGCAAAGGAGGGAATCATCATGCCAAACCGAATCCTCATCAATGGCAATGCAGCAATAAAAATCTAAATGAAAAGGAGTGATGAAGAAACCTGGAAAGCGTGTTGTCCTATGGATAATATCGCAACTTTAATTCTTGTAGCTGTAATAATGCTTGGTGTCCTGGGCGGCGTCTCGTTGATTGCCCACATGTACACCCTCAACATCAAGAGCAAGACCGTTGGCAATGGCCAGCATGGTACTGCGAGGTGGGCCACAAAAGCGGAGATCCGGAAAACCTATCGGTACATCCCCTTTGAGCCGGAGCTGTGGCGGCAAGGCAAACATCTACCAAAAGATCAGGGAATTGTGGTGGGATGTACCAACTCCAAGGGCGGAACCACAGCCCTCATCGATACCGGCGATGTCCATGCCCTGATGATCGGTGCCGCCGGTGTCGGCAAAACTGCCTATTGGCTCTATCCCTGTATCGAATACGCCTGTGCCTCTGGTATGAGCTTTCTCTCAACCGACACCAAGGGCGATGTCATGCGAAATTATGGAACCATCGCCAAAGAGCATTATGGGTATCAGGTATCGGTAATTGATCTGAGAAATCCCACCCGGAGTAATGGTAACAATCTGCTTCATCTGGTAAACAAGTATATGGATTTATACAAGGAAAACCCGAAGGAGCTGGTCTACAAGGCCCGTTGTGAGAAGTATGCCAAGATTATCAGTAAGACCATTATCCTCTCCGGGATGGATGCTGCCAGCTTTGGCCAGAACGCCTATTTCTATGATGCGGCGGAAGGTCTGCTGACTGCGACCATCCTGCTGGTAGCGGAGTTCTGCGAACCGGAGAAGCGTCACATCGTCTCCGTGTTCAAAATCATCCAGGAACTGCTGGCTCCCTCACAGAAAAAAGGCAAAAATCAGTTCCAACAGCTCATGGAGCTTCTGCCGGATGACCACAAAGCGAAATGGTTTGCCGGGGCCGCCCTCAATACCGCCGAACAATCTATGGCCAGTGTCATGAGTACCGCCCTGTCCAGGCTGAATGCCTTTCTGGATTCCGAGCTGGAGCAACTCCTGTGCTTTGATACAGAGATTGATGCGGAGAAGTTCTGCCGGGAGAAGTGTGCCATCTTCCTGATCATGCCGGAGGAAAATCCCAACACCTTCTTCATGATCTCCCTGATCATCCAGCAGCTCTACCGGGAGATCCTGGCCGTGGCGGACGAGATGGGCGGAAAACTGAAAAATCGTTGTGTGTTTTACTGTGATGAATTCGGCACCCTTCCGAAAATTGAGAGCGCCGAGATGATGTTCTCAGCCTCTCGTTCTCGCCGCCTTCAGATCGTGCCGGTGATCCAATCCTTTGCTCAGCTTGAAAAGAACTATGGCAAAGAAGGGGCGGAGATTATCGTGGACAATACCCAGCTTACCATCTTCGGCGGCTTTGCACCTAATAGTTCCTCGGCGGAGGTGCTATCCAAGGCTCTGGGGAGCCGGACGGTCATGTCCGGATCGGTCAGCCGGGGGAAGAACGATCCGTCCCAATCCCTACAGATGATGGAACGGGCGCTCATGACACCGGATGAACTCAAGAGCATGCCAAAAGGTCAGTTTATTGTGATGAAGACCGGCTTCTATCCTATGAAGGTCAAGCTGAAGCTATTCTTCAAATGGGGCATCCAGTTTGAAGAAGAATATGCTGTGGAGGAAAAGGGCAACCGGAAGGTGGCCTATGCCGAGAAGCAGGAGATACTGGACGGGATCGTGAAGAAATACCATCCAGAGTGGCTAATGGAAGATGCACCACCAGCAGAGGCCATCCCACCGGCAGGAGGGCAGACACAGGCTATGACAGAGCGAAATGAGTCATCCTCCAGGGAGAAAAGAAAAGGCGGCGGCACAGGGCTGCGGACTGCGCCAAGATCCGCCAGATCGGAGCGTAAAGGGGATGAAAGCATACGGGAGAGCCGGATGCTCCATACAACAAAATCCACGGAGGTAAAGGAAGATGGGCAGGCTTGATTTTCTCTACCGCTTGGAACTGCCACACCGGGCAGTGGCAGTCTATCTGTATCTATATGAACGGGCGAACCGGGATGGAGAATGCTGGCCCTCCATCCCGACCATTGCCCGTGAACTGAAACTTTCAGAATCAACTGTGAGACGGGCAATCCAGGACTTGAAAAAAGAAGATCTTCTCGTCACTGAGCAAAGGTACCGTGCCAGGGGCGGCAAGAGCAGCCTGCTTTTTCAAATCCGGAAACCGTGACCATGTAAAAATACCACCTTCCGCCAAGGGGCAACTGCGCCCTTTTGGTGAAAGGTGGCACCTGGCATGATGACAGGAGAAGGTGAACTTCCCACTGTAAGAGAGATTTACAGCAGAAAAAAAAGAACAGCAGCCTGAGAGGTGATCAGACTGCTGACTCTTATTTCTCTGCTTGTATCTCAAAGCAATATCCGACTTCCCGGACAGATCGAATGGTAAAGGGAGCATTGGGAGTTGCTTGATATAGCTTTTCCCGTAGGTTGCAGATGTGAAAGCCGATGGTATTTCGTTCGTTTCCAGTAGGGCAATCTTTCCATACTTTCTCATAGATCTGATTGTAGGTTAAAACCCATCCCTTGTGGATGACCAGCAGAAGAAGGATTTCGTATTCTTTATTTGTTAAATGTATTTCCTGCTGATCCCGAAAAACCTTCCGCCTACTTGAGTAGATGGTCAGGCCAGGAAAAGATAGTACCGGCTCATCATCTACTTGCCACTTTTTCAGTTCCGGGTGATTCCTCAAGGTAGATATAATATCTTGAAAAGCTGTTGAGTCTTGCTCTTGTAGTTCAATTATGATGACTTGGCCGATAACTATCACCTCCCAGATATCTATCCAATCATCCCCGTCCATCCATACAATGGCCAGACTGAAAACCACCTCATAATGCTTATCCCCATTTGTGCCAAAACCAGTGGAGCTGCCAATAATAACAGGGCTAAAAACAGAGTTTGAAAATAATTTTTTCTCCATTTGGATATTAACAGCACCACAGCACAAATCAGTTGAGTCGATATAAGTTGGCTAAGTACTGTCAACATTAAAAACAATATAAGTGGTAGATTGACAGGAAAACCTTGGTATTGCGGAATGCTCTGTATTCCTGCCCAAATCTCACCCATGGGATAGACCGATGAAATCGATAAACCACGGAAGAACCAGGGGAGCAGCGTAATTCCCAAACAAGCAACGCTACATACCATCCATTTATGCCTAACAATCCGTTTTCTTCCCAACTTCGTAGCAGATAGAAGGCCCCAAAGTCCTTTACTGTCTTCCATTGCCATTACATTGGCAAAAGCAAAACTGAAGCATAGAGAAATTAGAAGAAGATTTATTAGAAAATCGTCATCCATTTGGCCAAAAAGATAGAGGTATCCTGTATCGTAGATAAATACACCGCCATCTGATAGAATTCGTTCATAC
Source organism: Clostridiales bacterium CHKCI006 (assembly GCA_900018345.1). Classification (GTDB taxonomy): domain Bacteria; phylum Bacillota_I; class Bacilli_A; order Erysipelotrichales; family Coprobacillaceae; genus Fimiplasma; species Fimiplasma intestinipullorum. Next base: position 73,570 of record FCNA01000021.1, on the reverse strand, counting down.
TGCGTCTGAACTCGCTGAAACCATGGATAGAAAGCTAATTCACTGTACCATGGTTCTTTCATGCTGTCTCCGGCATTTTCACTGATACTCCCTTCCGCTACCATTTGATCAATTCGCTCAATTTGGGCAAATGCCTCGTCATAGCGAGATTGTTCTGCTTTTATACTGGCTTCCTTTTCCTCGGTAAGCTCACCTTCTAAAGAGAGCATCATACTCTGATAGTATTGCTCGCCAGCCGATGGAGTGTAGTTCTTTCCAAGAGCATTCCATCCCAGAAGGATGGCAAAGGCCAGTAGAATCAGAAGCCCACGATTGGCAATGAGAATTTTATATCCTTCATGTCGAAATAAGCTGTTATGCGGATGAAATGGCAAATGGAAATATCCTGATGTCTGGTTAATACTCAGTCGGTTTCCATATCGAAACAGCAGTAGAACAGCTACAATGCCTACAGAAAGCAAAATGGCCAATAATACCAATGAACAGCTTGTGCGGCTGAATGGGAATCCCATGATATTTAGGTTGAGGTAAGTTCCAAATAAGGTATCCGTTCGAAGCATGCTAAAGTAGGAAAGATGTTTCAGCAAATTCAGATGCGAATAGGACGGAATAAAGGCATATAAAATCCAGTTCAAGCCTAAAAATCCGATCCCTACAAGCTGTGGTATGAAACTATGGGAGCTGTAAACTGCACAAGCAGCCAGCAGTAACCCCAGCAGGAATACCACGCCAATCTTTGTTATCAAACCAAGAGCCAGAAATGTTGCTAAAGAAATCGGAAAACTACTTTCCACATAGGGGGCCAAAGATTGAAGGGATGCAGATAAATTTCCAATCCCAGCCATACTGCTGGCATAAATCAAATTGGAACCATAAAGCAACAGGCAAACCACACCACCATGGATCAGTACGGCAACAATTCTCGCCCCCATATCCGCCCATAATCCTCGTTTGGTGGAACGAGTAATAGCAAATAACCCCTTGCCCTTTTCTTCCGTTATGAGTTGGCCAACGAAAAGGAAGACGGAAAGAAGCAACAACAGGTCGGTTGCCTGGCTTTCTACCGCCATTGTCATCCCTTTCGATGGGAACCAGCGGATATTTTCTGAGGATAGCCCTGCATGGTCTGCGGCACTTTTTGCAATATTACGGCTTCCAAAATTTTCTTCCGCTGTAGATGATTGAAAAATGGATATTCCACCAAGTTGACTGCTGTTTTTTTGTACAGAAGCCAAATAATCATCATAGCCGGATACAGCGGAAATTTCTTCATACAGTTCGTCAAGCAGACTACGCTCCTTTGTCAAGGAGTCTGTGTAAACCAGATAACCCCCTGTGCGATAAAGTTCCTCATACTTCTCATATATATCAGAATTGCTTTCCTTTAGCTGCTCTGCAAGGGAATCTCCGGCTTCGCTGCCCTGACCGTAGAGACTCTGCACCTGCTCTACAAGAGAAAGTCCGTCCGCTTGTTCTTTTAGATCACTGATATAAGTGAGCTTTTCATGTTCTGTCATACCAGAAATATCCTGGCAGACAGCTTTGTAGGCGGAAAGAGGTGGTTCATCCCCTGTAGGCTGGTTTAAATACCAAAGGAGAAAAATATTTAAAAGAAGCAGCAACACCATGAGACTTAGAAAACTCCCTTTTCGCCAAACCTTTTGCAGTTCAAATCGTATGAGAGCTGTCATTGGCTTCCTCCTCTCCAAATACCTGCAAATAGACTTGCTCCAGGTTCTTCACATCTCCGTGTTTTTTACAAAGACTTGGTACGGTATCGTGGTCTACAATCTTTCCCTCCCGGAGAAGGATAATCTCATTCGCAATCGATTCAATATCAGAAACCACATGAGTAGATACCAAGATGATTTTGTCCCCAGAAATGTTGCGGATATTTTCCCGGATTCTCACTCGCTCTTTTGGATCTAATCCGGCAGTAGGCTCATCCAAAACGACCAGATGTGGATCGCCTAAAATAGCTTGAGCAACCAGGATGCGCTGCTTCATTCCGCCCGAATAGGTGCCAATGGGCCGGTATGCTTTTTCTGTCAAATTCACATAGTCCAGAACCCTCTGGATTTCACCTTTCTGCTCTTTCTTTGAGATTCCTTTCAAGGTAGCCATATAGGAAAGAAACCGAATTCCGGTAAAAGTATCATAAAGACCTTGCTGCTGGGGAGCATATCCCAGCAGACTTCGATAGGCTGCGCCCATATCATGGGCATTTTTCCCATTCCAAAGCACCATACCGGAAGTGGGTTTCAAATTGCCAGTGATGATATTCATCAATGTTGACTTTCCTGCTCCGTTTGGCCCAAGAAGACCATAAATGCCATTCTCCAATGTCAGAGATATATGATCCAGGGCCTGCTTGGTACCATAGTGTTTCGTAATATTTTGCAATTCCAGCATCTTTAAATTCCCTCCCCAACCATTTGGATCGGTGTGTAGTTCGGTACACTGTTCAGAAGATCATCCATAGAAATCAATCCGTATTGATACCGGGTAATATCATAGGAGTCGTCTCCTAAAGGTGTATATTCATAGTCGTAGACCACCAACGCACGGTCTCCGGCCATAGTCATCAGATCCAGTCTCCATCCCAGGGCTTGGTTAGTCAAACTACAGTGCGAGATTTCTCCAGTTTCCACATTTACTAAGTAATATCCATAATCCGCTGTCAAATCATGGCTGGTACAGCACAAATAATTTCCCAGCGTACCATACAGATAATTGTTTTCCAGACTGCACAAAGTGCTTTTTTCTCCTGTAGCAAGATCGATTTTCACAATGTCTTGGCTTGACTCATTAGAGGCATACAGACATCCATCCAAGACCGCTTCAGAGGAGGAATTTCCTCCGGCAGCTTGAGAATACACCTGAGTTTTTTCCCCAGTAGAAAGTTCCAAAGAAGCATAGACAATCTGGCTGTTTTTCAGGAGATCCAGATAGCTGTTTTCATCCAAAGCGGCAGCTTCTTCCTCCGTCATACCATCGGGATACTGATATGCTTTCAATATAACTTTATCATCTGATGAACCGATGATTTCCCAATTCAGACCATCGCCAAAATCCAGAGAGCAGACGGATTTGGCCTCGCCACTGTTCGGATTCAAGCAGATGAGTTGCCGATCAGATGTTGTGGTATAGGTACCTGAACCAGAATCGCTTGCTCCCAATTTCTTTGTAACAAAATATAAGCCACTATTACTCCCCAGAGCTACATCCTCCACTGTGGCATCAGCGTCAAAACTGTAAATACGCTCCCGTCCCGAACCGTCCAGATTCATACGATATAACTCAGCCTGATCTGCTTCAACATTGGCAGATCCGGAATCTCCAAGAATATTAATGATGGTAGAGCCACTGGTATCTGGAGAGCGGTCAAGGAAATACAAGTATCCATCCCAGATAAAAATTCGACCATCCGAAGACGCTCCAGCCAGGACAGAAGTACAATCTTCTGTATTATGCTGGCAGCTGCTATCGCTGCAAAGATATACCTCCTGACAGGTGGCATAATCCATATACATCAGATGAGGGGCATAACTGCCATCCGCAAGTTCCGAATCTTCCTCCGTCAGGTAATAAAAACCGTCCTCCGTACTACAATAACGATTGAACAGACCAGTCCGATGAATGAGCGACGTCAGGCCGCTTGCCGAATTGGTTTTATCCGATGCCTGCGTATTTTGATTGCCCTGATCTCCTATACTGCTGTACTCGTTTCCTTGGCTGATGTTCTGATCAGAGTTACCGTTACCGCAGGCAGAAAGGTTACAAATGACCAAGCCAGCCAGCAATAATGCAATCCATTTTTTGTGCATAAAAAAGACCTCCTTGTGTGATTGCTGCAAAACACAGCTTTTTGAATACAAGGAGATCTTAATAGATAAAGGTCAAATTTTGGTCAAGATAGCAAGACAAATTTTATAACAGCACCACCCTGGTCAGAGTTTGATAAGGTTAGCTGTCCGCCATGTTTCCGGCAGAGAACTCGACAAATAGCCAGTCCCATGCCAAGATGATTTTCATCATCACTCCCCATATAGGCATAACTGTCCTTACTATTTAATACCTTTTGAGGGAATCCTGGGCCATCATCGGATACTGTGGTTGTTAAAAGTCCCTGGCAATAAGAAAATTGAACCTTTATTTTTCGATTAGCAAATCGAACAGCATTGCCAATCAAATTTTCTAAAATGCGATATAGAATCTTAGTATCTAAATTCAATCCTTCCTCAACAACTGTATTTTCCCAATCCAATTCTAAATTCTTTTCTTCTGTCAATAAACTTAAATCTTCTCGCATATCGGACGAAAGCGAGGCAAAATTTACTGGCTGAACCTGTACTTCCAATTCCTCCAGTCGGCTGATTGTGCGGAGAGAGTCTGTATATCGTTCCAACCGGTGTGAAGTATGAAGTATATTGGCAACTACAGAAGATATTTTTTCTCTGCTGATCTTATCACCAGAGAGACTGAGCTGAAGATATTGGGCGTAGCCTTGGATAATGGCAATGGGATTTCTCAGATCATGAGCTACAGACCCCTGGAGACGTCTGCGTTCTTCCAGCATATCCCACAACTTTTGATTATTTTCTTTCAAAATTTGCCTCATTTGCTCAAAAGAAGCGCACAGCGCTCCCATCTCGTCTGCGCTGGGATAAGAAATCTGAAAGTCCAGGTTTTGATCTGCAATCTGTTTTGTGGCCGAGGTTAATAGCGAGATAGGTATTTTCAATTTTTTTCGGTAAAATAAAAGGCCACAGAGAAGTATTCCTACCAGGGAAAAAAATACAGGTAAAGCTATCATTCCGATTTGACTGGCCTGATAAACAAGTTGCCGCTTGGGAGAAAGGGCAGTAAAACTATTTTCTATTTTTGTTACAGAGTATTTTACATTCTGTTCGCCAGACAAAATATCACCTTCTGTATCTTCCATAGAAATCATAGAAGGGATTTCTTTCAACACATCATTCAAGGGCATTGGAACCGTAGTCGTTGTTTCATTTCCATCGGAATCGCTCCGTTGGATTGTGAGATAGACCAGATTGGAGTCAGGTAATAAAGTTTTTTGGAGAGTTACACAGCCCCAAATTGTCAGACCGGACAGGATTGCTACAACAACCAATGTAGTCAATACATACAAGATAAAGGAACTACGAAGTCCACGGAATTTTATTGTTTCCATCGATAGCCAACCCCCCAGACAGTTTCAATATAGTCCTCTCCTGCAACACTTTGCAGTTTTTGCCGGATTTTACGGATATGTTCCTTTACTACACCGCTATCTCCGGAAGCATCCAGCCCCCACACAGATTCATAGATTCGTTCCCGATCAAAGACCTGCCCGGCATGAGTTAGTAGAAGCTCCAAAATATCAAATTCCCTCTTGGAAAATTCAATTTCTGTCCCCTTAAAATGCACTGTACGGCGGGAAAGATTTACCAGAAGCTCCTGAGAGGCCAACAATCGTGAAGAATCATGCGTACGTGCCTCTCTACGCAAGTGAGCAGAGATTCTGGCAGCAACTTCCGGAAGACTGAATGGCTTGGTAATATAATCATCGCCACCAATGAGCAAACCGTTAATTTTATCCTGTTCTGCATCTCGTGCAGTAAGAAACAGGATGGGACAAGTGACTTCATCCCGTATGGTTTTGCAAAGTTCCAAACCATCCATACCTGGCATGTTGATATCCAGCAGGATTAGGTCAGGAGATTCTTTCAGTTTTTCCATGGCTTGTACACTATCGGTAGCCATAAAAGGCAGATATCCCATATCACCCAGATAGTCGGCCAAAAGCTCTGTCAGCATCGGTTCGTCATCTACGATCAAAATTTTGTATTGCATAAGCAAGTTCATCCTTTCGCTATTTGCCTTTTATTATCTCTTGTAAAAGTCAAAATTCAGTCAAGATATTATAATTACCCTCTATTTGGGAGCCAGGAGTCCCACTCGTAGTATACCATACTGTGAGGAAGTTCTGGTCGACTATTTAAAGAAAAGCGGATTGATTTCTCAAGCTGCAAACTTATATAACCTTATAAAAAAACTCGCAGGTTAGAGCATAAACCTCTTTCCTGCGAGTCTCATTCTTTCTTTTCTTCTGGTGGCACAAATTCCAGCAGATCACAGATCTCACAATTCAATACCGTACATAGTCGAGCGAGAACATCAATATCCAATCGAGTGATCTGGTTCCTACAGTAATTGTTAATTTGTGTCCGCTGCATCTCTGCCCGGTGGCTCAACATATTTTTACTGAGGCCGGATTCCTTTAATAGTTCATCCAGCTTGATCCGAATGGTTCCATACTCCACTTGCCAACCCTCCTGCCTACATAAATTTGTTGACAAGTATAGTGTACCCTTGGTAGAATAGAAAAATAAGATGTAGAAAGTCTTGTCAGACTTTCTACACAGACAAAACAAACAAATCAAATACAAAAACAGGTGGATACAATAAGCAAAATCACATAGCTTTCTTTATTTTGCAATTTCTTGTAAAAATTTGCGGCGGGCCTCGGCAAAAGCTAAGAGAAAGCTACTTAATTCCTAAAAATCCCCTTTTATAATACCCTCATCAAAAATGGATGAGGGGGGGGAAAACTACACCTTTCCTGTCAGTTATCCCCGTAAGGGGAGAACATGGCAAAGAGGTACATAGGAACCGGCGAACATCCGCCAGGAAATAAAAAATGTCTTTTATATACCGCAGTCCTCCAGGGGATTGCGGTATTTTTCTATTCGACATCTTTTGCCACATTTCTGCCTTTATTCCCATCTTGTAGTTATTTTTGTTGGCGTTATGCGCTCGTCTTTTGGCGAGCGCATTTTCTATTTGTCGGAAAATGGCGATGGCTACCTCTTGACAGGCAGCGCCGCCCTTCCTGCAGGGGGCCTCCGTCCGTCTGAATTTTCCCCAAAATTCAGACGAAACGGAGGATCTACAGGTGAAATATGCACCCAAAAAGGTATTTATTATAAAAGACGGAGGGTATCAGGAGCTTACATATGAAGCGTACTGTGCGCTCTGCGAAAGTGATTCATCCTATAAGGATAAGCGTTTTATTCCTCTGCACGGGATGCTGATGGAAGTGACAGAGGATGATTTTAAGGAGTTCTACCGGAATCAGCGGCGGCAGAAGTATCTGGAGGAACGGTCAATCAACAATCAGGACATTTCCATTGATATGTTGCCAACGCAGGAGTTTCGTGATCGTGATGTTTTATTCGACTCGGATCAGGATGTGGCTGAGAAAGTTCTGAATAACATCTTTTTGGACAAGCTCAGAGAAGTCCTTCCTCTGCTGGATGCGGAAGACCAGAAGCTGCTCTGGCTTCGGCATGGCCAGGAGCTTTCCGAGCAGAAACTCGGTGAGATTTATGGCGTTTCCCAGCAAGCGATCAGCAAGCGGCTCCGGAAACTCTATGACAAAATCAAAAAAATGATAGAAATTTAAAAATTTCCGGTTGTAGGCCCCCTCACTTTTCGGCATGTAAAGTGAGGGGGATTTTCTATCCACCCTCTGGCACCTTGAAAACCGCATATGCAGCATACCAGATACTTCCCCTCTGTTGTCGGCAGGAGTTGGCAAGCCACATGATTGGAATCAGGGAAACTTCTTTACACCGCAGAAGAAAGAAGGAAGATTTCCCGGTTCATGGATCAGACGATGCGGGGCAACCGCACCGAAGGCGATGACAGGCAGAGGGTTATAATGGTACTTCCGTCCAGTCACAGGCCGAGCGTTGAAGCGGCTTTTTCTTGTTCTGCCGTGAGCCGTCGCAGCCAATGAGGGCGGCCCCGTGAGATCCACGGGGAGGTGAGATTCCTATGAGGCCAAAGCCATGGCCGTTTGGTGTGTTCCCGTGCCAGGGGAAATCGGGGATAAATACTGGCAAGCACAAAACGATTGATATCACAAGGCGGCAGTCTGCCTAAAACCAGGCTGCCTGCCTTTTACATAGCAAAGATTGGAGGAAAACCTATGACAAAGGACGAAATCAATCAGGTATTAAATGCTATGGACGGATTCTATGTAGGGTACGCAAATGTCAGCACCCTGAAAGGAATCCGTACACAGCAATATGTTTTTAATATGACTCCGGAGAACATCTCCGGGTTTCTCTATACATGGAAAGACTGTGCCGGGCAGGTTCTGCTGACGGACATGTTGGATCGCCCACTCCTGAAAATGGAGAGCGGATGTATTACACAATGCAAAACAAAGGAATTGAAAGATCAGGTGGTTTCTCTGCTGGATGCTATCCGCACAGGTCAAATGCCGCCCGCAAAGTTTCCGATGGTAACCAGAGAATTGTTTCAGGCTTATATCGATATGGAAGAAGAAATGGTCGCCCGTGCGGAAGTGGACGCACTTGCAAGAGAGGAACAGCAGGCAGCCTTAGAAATGGGCCTCTGAAAATGTTTGGAGGTGGCATGGAATTGAAAGAAATTAAACGAGGGGATCTGTATTATGCGGATCTCCGGCCAATCATAGGAAGTGAACAGGGCGGCGTCCGGCCTGTGTTGATCATACAGAATGATGTCGGCAACCATTTCAGCCCCACCGTGATCGCGGCGTCCATTACCAGCAGACAAAGAAAACACCGGCTGCCTACCCATGTTTTTTTGCCAATCAGTACAGAGGGCCTGCGATGTAACTCCATTGTCCTGCTGGAACAGGTACGCACCATTGACCGAAGCAGGCTTGGCGATTACATAGGTCGGTTGGACGAAACCGCAATGGAGGCGGTAAATGAAGCCCTTGCAATCAGCATCGGGATTGAACAGAACAGTGCCTCTGGATTAAAATAATACAGAATATCAGCACAGTTTCTTTATTTTCCAAGAGAAAGCGGGAGGGAGAAATTTGAATAAAAAGGAAGACCTGAAGCCAACAGATCAGAATCTGCCGATCACTCCTGAATTGCTATCGCAGATAGATCATGCGGTTGCTATTAGTTTTGGTTTGGACGGGATGCTGAATCCAAAAGAAAAAGAGGAAGATCCAGATGGCGCTGCCAGCGGGTAAACAGCCTGTTGGTAGTGCTTCGGTTTTCGGAGAAAAAATCCCGTTTTTGGTTGGATTTTGTGGTAGCTATTTGTGAAACAACACGGTATACTGTGTATTGCGTAGAGGAAAGGAGGCGAACGGTTTGAGACGGTACAAGGTAGAAACCCTTACAGAAGGGCGTACAAAATATTATTACATCCAAGATTGCCAGACGTATGACATTGTTCCGCTGCCATCCAAATATCTGAAATATAAAATCAAGGCCAATCGTTCGCCTAATACGGTGAAACGGTCGGCCTTTTCTATATGCTACTATCTGGAATACCTGAATGAAATCCATATGGAAATCCCACAGGTTTATGAGCTGGATCTGGAAAGGCAGAATGAACACTTTGTAGATTTCCTGTACTGGCTGAAAGCCGGGAACCATACAGAAAAGAACAATTTAAAAGTAATACACAACGGAACCTGCAACGCATATCTGGAAGATGTGTTCAGGTTCTTTCTTTATATCGAGGGAATGTATGAACAGCTTGGGAGCCTGAAGGTGCTGTCCTATAATTACCACTTCGCAGTCAATGCGGTAGGCGTAAAAAAGAGGCTCCGCTTTCAGGCGTTCAAAGGTTACCTGCAGGAAGAAGAACGGAACGTGCGGCCTGCGGAACACGATGAAATTATCACAGTCCTTCAGGCGTGTACCAACTGCCGGGATCAACTCCTCATCCTGCTGCTTGCGGAAACCGGATTCCGAATCGGGGAAATCCTTGGTGTAGACTATGTCCACGACATTGATTACCGGAACCGCATGATTGGCGTTTATTTCCGTGAAGATAACGAAAATGATGCCAGAGCTAAAAACGCAGAATATCGAAAAGCCAGGATCAGCGATGACTCCTTCGATTTCCTGATGTACTATCTGGCTGAGTACAGAAAACTATTGCAGCATCAGAATTATCTGTTCATCAATATCGCGGGAAAGACCGCCGGACAGCCTTTAAAAGTGGACAGCGTCTATGACATGCTGAAACGGATGGAGAAAAAGACAGGGATTGATCTGACTCCGCATATGCTTCGGCGGTACTTTGCCAATATACGCCGGAAAGACGGATGGCGGCTGGAGCTGATCCAGCAGGCCCTGGGGCATAAGCATCTGAATACAACCATACGCTATCTGAACATCATGGATGACGAGCTGATCGAAGCCAGCCAGGAGTTCTACGCCAAGCATTCCGCCTTGTATGGTGTGAAAGAACTTTTATAGGGGGAGGTGATAGGAGATGCCTGCCTATGCAATACGGGAATGGCGGCAGGAAGAAAAACCCAAAGCGTTGCCGGAGCAGATCATTGAAACCATTGATTCCTGCGAAGATGTAGCCAAGACCGCCAAAAGCAGGCTGAAGAAGTTCCTGGCAGAAATGGGGATTCAGGATATTCTGGAGATGGACTATCCACTGCGGAAAGCATACCAGAACTATCTGTTCTCCGCCTGCCAGATCCAATCGGCTGACCGTTATCTCCTTGCGTATGACAGGACAAAACAGGCGGATATCCGCAGACGGATGAAAACCCTGGCAGGAAAGAATCAATGCCGGTGGCGGCTGGAAGAAACAATTCTGTTCCTTCCCTATCATCCGGATCAGGAACTGGCGATGGAACTGGATTCCGTCAGGAACCGCCCAAATATGGTCTGGGATTTCACAAAACCCTGTGCATGGCATGTAAAAGAACAGGTTTTTACGACACTGAATGAAATCCTTGCCATTACGAAAAATTCAATCCAACGGAGACAACGATTGACTGGACTACAGTATCTGTACGATTTCTGTACCGAGCAGGCGATCCAGGATATTGAGGATATGGACTTGGCACAGGAGCAGATGTTCAACGCTTATCTGACCGAACACACTCCCAGTGAAACTTATAAACACCAGATGCTTGCGATCCTGAATTTATGCCGGAAAACAGTCTTCCTGCATAATGCACAGATTAACTGGCAGGCGAATATCTGGTACCTGGATGGATTGAGAATTGCGGAGCATCGGCTGAATCGGAGCAGTTCAGTGACCAGTGTGTCCTTCACAGAGATCAGTCACAAGGAAAACCGCAGGTACGCCAAGGAATATATGAAATACCAGATCGGCGTTACCGGTCAGGCCATCAGCACGATAACGACAAGATACTGCCTGTTGGAGCGTTTCCTGGTACGTTTATCGGAACAAGGTCAGGATGCCGCAAGCTGTACGACAAAACAGATTGAAGATTACCTCGGTGAATTGCAGGAAAGCGGGATTTCCGCAAAATCCTTTAATGCATATATATCCGGGCTGAATCATTTCTTCCGGTTCCTCATCGCCCGAAATTATCGGGAAACGATGCCGTTCCAGCCAGAGCTTTATCAAAAAAAGATAATCGTCAAACATCATGACCGGAGCGTTTCACCGGAGGTCTGCGAAGAAGTGTTGGGTAAGCTGCATCTGCTCCCGGATCACCTTCGCTGCATGTACCTCCATCTCTGGTGTCTGGGCCTGCGGATCAGCGAGGTATGTACCCTGAAGGGAAATGCCTATTATCGCCAGAACCATGATACCTGGATTCAGGTGTATCAGGTAAAGATGAAGAATTATAAGCGGATTCCCATAGCAGAGGGCCTGTATAGGATCATGGAAGTTTATATAAAAACCCACCAGATCGGGCCGGATGACTACCTGTTTACGAACAAAAACGGCGGCCCTTACCGGAGCATGACTTTCCGTCATCAGATGAAAAAGTTCTGCGAAGACCATGAGATTGACGGCGGGGATTACCTGTTCCAGTCCCATGATTACCGCCATACAGTGGCGACGATGCTTTATGACAATGGCGTATCCATACAGGGAGTACGGGATTACCTGGGACATGATTATCTGGAAATGACAGAACAGTATATAGACTACATGCCCAAAAAGATTGCAAAAGAGAATATGGGATTTTTCCAAAAGCCGGAACATAATCTGGCGGCTGGTTTGAGAAAGAAAGGAGGCAGAGATGGAAAATAGATTGTACTATTGGGAGCTGGCATGCTATGGAACTTCCGGAAATCTGCCGCAAAGAGCCATTGGAAAAAGTAATTTTATTGACCTTTCCCTTCTTCCCAAAGAAACCATGCGGGAAGAATACAGACGCTACTTCCTGTACAGGGGCGGCCAGGTGTCACTGAACACCATCTGCCATGAAAAAGCATATTACAAACAGGTGTGCCAAGCCCTTCAATTGCGAAAAAACATACCTGACAGCTTCCTCGGCTGGCAGCCATCCAAATGGATCGAACTGTTAAAGATATGGATGCTGCAGAATGGTATCCCATTTTATAAAGAGAAGGAAACTTTGTATGGAACGATATGCCGGACGGATGCTCCTGTGCTTCAGCACCTGAAACGCTTCCTGCGTTTCATTCAGCCGGAGGATATGCGACCGGAGCGGGAAAAGGATATATGGGCTCTGAAAAAACTGGATATCCCTATTAAAGAAAATCCGATTTATAAAACGGAAACTCTGGATTTTACCGGAATCTTGCAGGAAGGTCTAAGGGAGGAAGTGAAACAGGCAATTTTCCTGCATATAAAATATGAAAAAATCGGAACCGTGAAACGGGAGCTGACTTCCATCCGGAAGTTTTCCGGATACCTGATGGAGAAAGGCGTAAAGATCAATTCCTGCGCCGATGTTGACCGGGATCTGCTGGAAGAATATCTTGTCTATATCAACACCAATGGTTCATTCGGCAGAGGAAACAGCGATGACATTCTGAAACTGAGGGCAGTATTGGAAAGTATCGGCAAACTATATGGATACAGCCATCTGGAATCCTTATTCATCAACACAGATATCCCGCCGGAAGTGCAGCCAGTATTCCGAGCTTATTCCGATGAGGAACTGAAGCGGCTGAACGCTCATATCACAAAACTGGATATCCAGTTGGCACGATGTATGGTAATCCACCAAATGCTTGGTACAAGAATCTCTGATACGCTGACACTGCATACAGACTGCCTGTCAAAGAGAAATGGGCTGGATATTATCCGGATCGATCAGGTAAAAACACGAACATTCGAAAAGCCTATCAGTGCAGAATTGGTAGCTCTGATCCAGAAAGCCATCGATTGTACTTACGATCAGTATGGTAAAACCGAGTATATCTTCGTGGATGCCAAAGCTCCCAGCCGCCCGCTTCAATATACAACCATAAAGCACAAGGTGCTGCGGTTGATAAAAAGTGAGGATCTACGGGATGATGATGGGAAACTGTTTCAATTCAGTTCCCATATGTTCCGGCGGTCTTACGGAGTTAAGTTGACAGAAATGCATTTGGATGACTGGACGATAGCAAAACTTCTGGGGCATAAAAACATAAGCGCAGTAAAGCATTACAGAAAAATGAGTAATCAACTTCTGGCTGAAGAAACCCGAAAAGCACGGGAACAACAGACCAGAATCCTGCTTGCAAATTTAGATGGATGGGGTGAAGAATATGAACAAATACGACAGGATGATTGAAATGAACCGGGAACGAAGTGATGAAAAGATATCCGCAGCGAAACGGGCGATCCGTAAACTGTTGGATCAGGGAGAGAGGGTATCGGTTCCGCAGCTCGTAAAAATGACAGGCGCTTCCAGAGGATTCTTCTATAAGAATCCCATCGTGAGGGCTGAGATTGACCGGGCTATGGAACAGCAGGCCGGAACCATCAATCCCCGTAGAGGCATTTTAGACAAAGCAATGGAAGGACGGATAGATCTCCTTCAAGAAGAAATTTTCCGACTCCGGCAGGAAAATCAGGCACTCCATGCTGAAAATCAGAGATTACAGAAGATTATCAGCAAGAAAAGCCGGAGTGAATTTCGAAACCTGTAAAAAATAAAATATAGGAAAATACATAGAGACAGCGGATCAACCAACCGCTGTCTCTTATCATTCACAAAACGTATGGAAAAGCATTAAACATAGGTATTTGTATAAACGGGTGAAGCAGAGTACAATAAATGGGAAAGGTCGGAGCAATATGCTACTAAAAAAGAACAGAAAACACACTTGTGTAAGCCGTTAAGCCCAGTGTTTTCAAGGGCTGGAGAGGACGGGCTACATTTTAATATCCTATCTGGTGGTATGAAGCGCCCCGGATCATTTCAACTTTTTTAGAGAGCGCTGATTTTAAGGGGAAGACCATTGTGATCTTTGCCACTTCCGGCGGCAGCGGGATGGGAGAGACCTTACATCAATTAAAAGGATGCTGTCCGAATGCGAACTGGATCGAAGGAAAGGTCTTCCATGCATTTGCTAAGAAAGAAGAGGTCGGTCGTTGGGTTGAAGAAATCGAAAAGCAACGATAGCTTGTAAGATCGCTCTCATGATCCGGTTGATATGCTTAAAGCAGTTTTTGTTAAGAAGAGGCGTTTGCTCTAAACAAAACAACCAGTTGGCGTTTGACAACTGGTTGTTTCCATTTAAAAAGGATCCGTCGATCCTTATTTTGTGATCTTCATTTTTAATTGTGAAATATCCACAAATCGAATAGAGTAGGTGTACTGTTTTTGTCCGTAGATAAAAGAGATCTTATGCTTTTTAGGATATTGAATTCTTTTCATACGACGGAACTCAAACATACTGTTCCCTATCAATACGTTCTTCTTACCAATAAAGAAAATGTCCTGCGTTTCAGTGGCGAAAAGCAGTGTGAAGACAGTAAGCAGGTTAGGTACCTGTAAAGCTGCCTGGATCTTGGTTTCTAACTCTCCTGGCTGTGACCAAATGAGGATCTCTAAACGAATCGTATTCAAGAGAATGATCAGATAGAGCACCAGCAGGGCACCAAAAAAGACCTTTCCTAAAGTGTTCAAGGCTAAGCGGATCGAGTTATCCTTTTTGCGCGCTCTAATTAAACCAATACCATAAGAAATTAAGACTAGTGTGAAATAGAGCAGGAATAGTAATAAAATCCAAGGCAGGATCATATTGATAATTTCACCTATGTTTCCCATTGCTATCATCCTTTCATTTCTTTTATTATAAATAAATTATTCATTGTTTTCAATGAAAATACTTGCGAAATTTGACACTTGCTGTTCAATGGTTTGAAGTGTTGTCAGTCGGACATTGGACCACTCAGATGGGAAGAGCTGAGGATAAGGATCTCTTTGATAGCGTTCATCAAGCAGCAGGATGATCCCGCGATCTTCTTCGTGGCGGATCAGTCGTCCGGCAGCCTGGAGCACTTTGTTGAAGCCGGGATAGACATAGGCATATGCGTATCCTTTATCCTCCTGATCAAAGTGCTGTTTGATCAGATCTCTTTCTAAGGAAAGTTGGGGCAGTCCCACACTGACAATAATGACGCCGATGACCTGATCACCTTTGAAGTCGAGTCCTTCGGAGAATAGACCGCCCAGCACGCAGAAAAAGAGAGTGGTCTCATGCGTATTTTGCCTGAATTGATTTAAAAAATCGCTTTTTTGTTCTTCTGTGAGGTTAGGATCCTGTTTTTCAACATGAATGTCAGGATATTGCTGTTGAAAAGCTTCCCATGCCTTATCAAGATACTGATAGGATGGGAAAAAGACGAGATAATGTCCCTGGCGGTAGGTCGTGACCTTTTTGAGATATTGATTTAAGTTTGGCAGATAGGATTCGCGATAACGATAGGTCGCTTTAAAATCGCGGGCCACTAACAGGCATTTATGTTCAGGTGGAAAGGGCGAAGCAAAATACAGCTTGCGATCGGGGGCCTTGCCGCCCAATAGATCATAAAAATAGGTAATCGGGATCAGGGTAGCTGAAAAGAGGATCACACTATTGACCTTGCGATAGATCTGCCGAAGGGGTTTTTGGGGGTTCAAACAGAAGAGGACGAGCCGAGTATCTTCCTTGGTTTCCTCTAAATAGGTGATGTATTGCTCGTGATAAAGATCCAGGATGCGCTGTACATCCAGTACCATGAAATAGAGATCCTGGAGAACAGGCTGGAGCTTTTCATCTTCCAATTCGGGCAGAACGGGACGCGCCAGTCCGATCCAGCGACTCATTAGGTCGATCAGCTCGGTCGGGACGGCGGCATAACGAACGGGTTTTGCTCTATTTTGCTTCTGCAGGTCTTTAAGATAGAGGGAGAGTTTGCGTGTGGCCTGATAGAGCTTGCCTTTTTTAGGACTGAAAGCTTTGAGACAGGCTTGGATCGTGTTCAGGGAAAGCGTGGCGGAGTACATCTGACGGGCCCGATCGACCAGGTTGTGGGCCTCATCCACCAGCAAGGTATAATCGTTTCCGGTTTCAAAAGCCCGTTTCAAGTAGACCTTAGGGTCGAAAGCATAATTATAGTCACTGATGGAAATATCACAGAAATTGAAGAGGTCCAGGGAAAATTCAAACGGACAGACGCGATGTTTGCGGGCATAGTTTTCGATCACGGCACGCTCAAAGTTTTCTTCATGCACTAAAATGTCATAAAGGGCATCATTAACACGGTCATAATGGCGGTTGGCATAGGGACAGCTTTTGGGATGACAGGCGACTTCTTCCATGAAACAGATCTTTTCTTTGGCTGTCAGCGTCACCGAGCGGATATGGACCTGCAGACGGCGCAGATCATTTAAGGAATCCTCGGCAACCTGGCGTGTAATGGTCTTGGCCGTCAGATACATGATCTTGGACGTGTAGCCTCTTTCTAAAGCACGCAGGCTCGGATAAAGTGTAGACATCGTCTTGCCGATGCCGGTAGCGGCCTGAATGAAGAGGTTTTCTTTTTTGACGATGGCATTAAAGACAGACACTGCCATTTCCTTTTGACCGACGCGATAGGTGGCATAAGGGAAGGGCAGATCGTGCAGGGAAGCATCACGCAGCTGCTGATACTGGTCTATATTATGTATAAAGCGATAGTAGGCATTCATCTTTTCTTGAAAGAAGGCACAAAGTTCGCCGATCGAGAGGGTCTCTTTGAGCTGTTTGAGCGCATTTGTGTCCACCTGATAATAAGTCAGCTGAACAGAAATGGCAGTGAGCTCATGCTGGATGGCATAAATATAGGCATACATTCTGGCCTGGTCATAATGCACCATATGATGGGTGATGTGCGTGATCTCTTCAAGCGGTTCGGAAGTGGATTTGATCTCGTCAATGGTGACGCCTGTTTCATCGATGATGATGCCGTCAGCACGTCCCTGTAAGATTAGTCGTGTGTTCTCATCAAAAGCATGGGTATAGGTCAGGCTGATTTCGCTATGGTACTGTTCAGCCTGCTTTTTTTGCAGCATTTGATGGATGCGGGTCCCTTCCAGGGCACGCACCGGATTCGTCAATTCATTTTGAATGCTCCCGCCACGGCTGATAAACTCGACGAGCTCACGGACGGAGATCCTCATTTCCAACATGGTAACACCTTCTTTGATATCTTTATTGTAGCATATTTTTGCCTGTTTAAAAAATGCCAGAGTGTTAATAATTTAAAAGGTAATGAATAAGATGTGTAGAGAAAGCAGGTGTGATATGTTAATGAAATTCTCAGAGAAAGCGCAGAAGGCCATCGTGGTGGCAGAGAGCATCGCTTTTGACCTTGGCCATCAGAACGTGGGAAGCGAGCATCTGCTTCTTTCTCTTTTAAGAATGAAAGAAGCAAAACTGGCTAGCCTGTTAGCCAGTCAGGGCGTCAGTGAGGAAGCCGTTGAAGCGGATCTGGTGCGTCTGTTTGGACGTGTGGAGACACGCCCTTATTATATGGAATATACGCAGGTATTTAAACAGATACTTGAAAACGCAGTTTTGGAGGCGGGTGAGCATCACGAAAAAAAAGTATCTCTGCAAACGCTGAGCTATGCCCTGCTTATCCAAAAGGAGAGTGTAGCACATGAGATCCTGGCGGGCTACGATCTGGATTTTGACTGGCTGGAGGATGAACTGAAAAGTCAGGGAATCAGCCATGAGCAGTTGGATGCCATTGATGATCTGATCAATCTGAATCGTAAGTTGGCTAAAAAGCCGGTGCATGTCATCGGACGTGAGCAGGAAGTGGGGATGCTGATTGAGATCTTATGCCGTAAAGAGAAAAATAATGCCCTGATCGTCGGGGATGCCGGCGTCGGGAAAACCGCATTGGTTGAAAAACTGACCCAGATGATGAATCATCAGGAAGTGCCGCCTCAGCTTGCCGACAAAATGCTTTATGAATTGGATCTCGCCAGTGTGGTCGCCGGTACGAAGTATCGTGGCGAATTTGAAGATAAACTCAAAAAGATCATTCGGAAGGTCAAAGAAGATGGACAGGTCATCTTATTTATTGATGAGATCCATAATCTGGTCGGGGCTGGCGGCGCCGAAGGAGCCATCGATGCCTCCAATATTCTCAAACCCTACCTGGCACGTGGAGAAATTACGTGTATCGGTGCCACCACTTATGAAGAATATGTGCGTCTGTTCGAAAAGGATCGGGCGCTCAATCGCCGCTTTCAAAAGATCGATCTGAAAGAAGAAGGCCGCGAAAATGTCTGCCGGATCCTAAGCGGGCTCAAAAGTCAGTATGAGAGCTATCACGAGATCACGATCCCCGATGAACTCCTGCCTGAGATTGTCGATGATTCCAACCGTTATCTCAATGAACGCCATCAGCCGGATAAAGCGCTGGATGTGCTCGATCTCGCCTGTGTGCATGCCAGAATGGCCCACCTCTCCCAGCTCTCAAAACAGGATGTTTTGGAGGTGGTTGAGAAATTAAGCGGTGTGAATCTTCATCAGGATCAGCCGTTGAGTCGACTGGCAAACAAGCTGCATGCGGTGCTTTTGGGTCAGGATGCAGTGATCGATGGCGTTATTGAGCATTTAACGATGATGGAGGCCGGTCTTAATGTTGCCAGTCAGCCAAGAGCTGTCTTTCTGTTTGTGGGTCCGACGGGTGTTGGCAAGACCGAGATGGCCAAATGGATCGCACGCACTTATTATGGCAGTGCCCAGTATCTGGTTCGTTTAGATATGTCCGAATACCGCGAAGCTTCGGCTGTGGCGAAGATCCTGGGGGCCCCGCCCGGTTATGTCGGTTATGAAGATCCTTCCCCGCTGTTATCGACGATCCGCCGCCAACCCCACAGCGTAGTGTTATTAGATGAAATTGAAAAAGCGCATCGGGATGTCCTGCATTTATTCCTGCAGGTCTTTGATGAAGGGGAACTGACGGACAGCCGTAAGCAGCCCGTTTCCTTTCGAGACTGTATCATTATTATGACAAGCAACATCGGTCATCATCTGCAGGCACCTAAGCATCTTGGTTTTCAGCAGGCCACGCATCCCACCCAACAGATCCTGGAAAACTATTTCTCCTATGAGTTCATGAATCGTATTGATCAGATTTTTTATTTTCAGCCATTAAGCCGGGAAGTCTGTTGTCAGATCATTGAAAATAATTTAAAGGCGTATAATGAGAAATTGCATCGGGAGATCCAGCTTTCGACCTCCGAGATGGAAGAAATCATTGCCGCTAGCCAAGTGGAGCGATATGGCGCCAGAGCGCTTCAGCGTTCCCTTAAACACTATTTATTTGCACATTATCTGGAAAAGGTATAAAAGATTTAGGTCATCGCTTTGGCGAGACCTTTTTTTGTGGTTTTATGTTTTGGTTTTGTGTACAATAAAGGCAAGGAAGGTGAGAGAATGGAATATAGTGTTGTTATATGCTGTGCAGGCATGGGGGAAAGGATGAAGCTAGGTTATAATAAACTTTTCTTAAAACTTGCCACAGGGCGTTCGGTCATAGAGACAACAGTCAGCGTTTTTCTCAATGACCCGAACTGTCGTGAGATCGTCCTGGTAACCAAAGAGGCGGAACAGCCATTAGTCAAACCGTTATTTTCGGATGAGCGGATCGTTTATGCAATGGGAGGCAGTACCCGTCAGGAAAGTGTTTATCACGGCTTACAAAAGGTGAGTTACCCGAATGTATTGATCCATGATGGGGCCAGGCCCTATCTGTCCCAGGATTGTATCGATCGGCTGTTAAAAACATTGGCGCAGCATGAAGCGTGCCTGCTGATGGTGCCGTGCAAAGACACCATCAAGATCGTTCGCGAAGGAAAGGTCATTTCCACACCACCACGTGAGGAAATGATGGCTTCACAAACCCCGCAGGCCTTTCATACCCAGGCGATTCTGGCTTGTCATATCCAAGCGCGGCAAGAAGGCATCCAGGCGACAGATGATGCCAGTCTATACGAACGGTATGGCAGCCTAGATGTCTATGCGGTGGAAGGGGATTATGCCAATCTGAAGATCACGACACCGGAGGACGTTCGGTAATAAATTTGAAAAATAAAGAAAAAATCATTGCTTTTTGATGGACGTCATGCTATAATAGCCAGGCATGTAAAGAGTTTTTACTGCCTGCTTATCGAAAAGATAAGCCATTAGACCATAGGGAGGTGCAAGAAGATGAACAAATATGAAATCATGTTTATCGTAAAACCTAATGTAGAAGATGACGCACGTGCGAAACTGTTAGAAACTTTAAAAGGTGTAATCACTAACGGTGGTGGAACAGTGGACAACGTGAACGAATGGGGTTTACGCGAATTCGCTTATGAAATTCAGGATTTCAAAAAAGGTTATTACACGATTTTAGATGTAACGGCTCCTGCTGCTGCAGTCATCGAGTTTGACCGTATTGCGAGAATCAACGCTAATGTATTACGTCAGATGACTATCCGCCGCTAAGATCAAGGAGGATGGTAACATGTTGAACAGAGTAGTTTTAGTTGGCAGAATGACCCGCGATCCAGAACTGAGAAGAACCGCAAACGGGACACCGGTAGCGAGCTTCACTTTAGCGATGAATCGTAATTTCTCGAGCCAGAATGGCGAACGCCAGGCCGATTTTATTCCATGTGTTGTATGGAATAAAGCCGCTGAAAATACGGCAAAATATTGTTCAAAAGGCTCATTGGTTGGAGTGGATGGACGGTTACAGTCCAGAAGCTATCAGAACCAGGACGGGCGCAGAGTAAGTGTGATCGAAGTGATTTGCGATAGTGTGCAGTTCCTTGAAACAAGAGCAATGTCCAGTCAGCGTAATACGATGATGGATCAGATGCCGCAAACCAGCAATCAGTTCGATGATTCATCATTCTATGATGTGAGAAATAATGATATGCAAAAGGACTTCGATAATTCGATGGATACTTATGATATCATGGATGATGATATTCAATTCTAAAGAAAGGATGTTGTAACCATGGCATACAGAAAACAGAGAACAGGTAGAAGAAAAGTATGTTATTTTACTAAAAACAAAATCACATACATCGACTACAAAGATGTTGAATTATTAAGAAGATTTATTTCCGCTAACGGAAAGATCATCCCTAGACGTGTAACTGGTACTTCTGCAAAATACCAGAGAGAATTAGCAACAGCGATCAAACGCGCTAGACAGATGGCTTTATTACCATACGTTGGTGACTAATGAATACTTAAAACCTTGACTTGGTCAAGGTTTTTTCTTTTTGATATGATTTGTTGGTATTGATAATACCTTAATTTAAATCTATGTCTTTTTGAAAGCAAAGAGTTCTCCTTTTCTCATACCAGTATAAAATTGAAAAGATGACGCAGTCTATACAGTCATAGGTGTTTTCTAATAACAGTTTTAACTGTTCATGTGTAGATAACCATTTTTCTGCTTTTGTTGAAACGGCGGCTGCTTTAAGCCACCTATATCGCTCTTTATTGTGCTGCCATCTTTTAGGTAAAATGTGAGTAAGCGACAGCACTTTTCTCGTTTAGCTGTTGCCCTAAAAAGAGGTGCTTTGATATGCAGAAGATAAGAGAGATAGCCGAATGAAAAGTAAAGGGGTGAGCAATAGAGGTGTTGCAGAGAAGACCGGATATACACGTAACACGGTCAATAAGATCATCAAGCAGATTAATGAAGCAGGATCGACTGATGACGAAGTCAGAAATTTGAATGATCAGATGTTAAACGAACACTTTAATGCCCTGCTTCCAGTAGGTGTCATCAAGATTATTTCCTGCCCAATTTTGAGCTGCTGACAAAGGAATTAGCTGAGTATTCCGCCCGGAGGTGACCACACGATACGCTGGAGAGGACCACCCAATACGTTTTCCAGGGCCACTTTTTTTCATAACAGAATACGTGGTTCAGGGCCACCCAAATAATGAGGCTCACCACAGAAGTGAACCCCATATATGTCATGTTACTTATTGCTGTTTTATTTTAGAATAAACCTCTCTTAATGATTTTCCATTTAAAGTAATTAGATAAGAGCTGTTAACGATTCTGTCAAGAATTGCATCCGCAATCGGCCCACCATTAAGCAATCTATGCCAGCCATCATATGTATACTGACTACAAAATATGATCGATTTATGGTCACATCTCATTTCAATCACTTCCAGAAGATCTGATCTTTCGGAATCGTTGGTTGGTTTCAAAAGATATTCATCAAGGATCAGTAGATCAAATTTCTTAAGCTGATTCATATAATCATGATATTTTCCCTGAATTCGCATTTCTTCAATTTTAGAAAACAATTCAGGGAGTCTAATATACAAAGTCTTATATCTACTCCTGCAGGCATTCACGCCAAACGCATTTGATAACCATGTTTTCCCGCTCCCAGAGGCACCTACAAGGATGATATTTAATCCTTTATCAATATAACGATTTGTAGCTAATTCTTCAATATAAGAGCGATCTAAACGTCTTTCCGGGTCATAGTTAATGTTCTCTATACAAGCAGACGAGTAAGCAAAGTGAGCACGCTTGATCATCTTGGCAATGGTATTATTCAGTCTACTTTCATACTCCCTATCCACCAGTAGACCCAGTCTTTCAGAAAAGGAGAGTTGAGCGAAGGCTGGATCGCTCTCCTGAAGTTCAAACTGAGAAGCCATAACTGACAGTTTCATCTGTTTTAATTTGTCCACAATCTCTGAGTTATTCATTATTCTTTCCTCCATAATAATCAGCACCACGAACGAATGCCTGCACATCTGAGCATTGGTCATCATTTACCTTATTTTCTTTGATATCTTGATTTGATTCAAGAATCATTCTAATATTTTTATAGCCAGGTGAAGCAATGTGTTGTAGCGACAACTCACAAGCATTCTCCAGTCTGGCTTTTCCATATTTACCAGATAATTGTAACAGGGACATACACCCGCTGTATGCCTGCTCCTCAAACCTATAGCGATCAAACATCTTCGCTATGACAGCATTTGTATATGGGCCAATTTTGATGGACCAATCAATGAATCTATTTTTATTTCATTGGAATAATTGATGATTCTCTGGCATATGACTTTCCTCAGTGGAATACTGATTCACACGGCCATATAACCGCTTATGGGAGCAAATCTGATTCGACTTATAGAAAACAGTGACACTACTGTTCGTCAGTTTTACATCAACATATTTTCCAACATATTCATATGGGACTGAGTAATTCATTTTCGCTACAGAGATGTGATAGTTCAACTGCACTTTCGCTTTTTTCCACTCACTGAGTTCAAAAGGGATCAATGGAAGTTTTTGCATGAAAGGCAGTTCTTCTTCCAGATAAACCGATTTTCTTGATCCTTCCCTTTTCTGAAAGGGAGTAGAATTAAGCTTTTCGAGTTCTTTTCTTATCGCACTATTTAATTCATCAAAAGAAAAGAATTTTCTGTTTCTAAGTTTACCAACAATAGCGATCGTTGAATAATATACTGTCCCTTCTACCGCCGCCTTACTTTTTATGTGGAATTCCACATAATGGATAAAGGTCAGATTGAGAGTATTGTCAAAAGAGGACTGGCATTCCGGGATACGCAGGATCCGACCTTCCACTTTATCAAGCTGTCCGTGCATTATCCTGATGAGGATGCAAGAGTTCATTTTGAAAGCGAAATGGAGAAGTATTTTGATTGTATCAAGTGAAATGAGGATGAGACCGAAGTCGTTCTGAAAGGCTATTCTAAAGGCAAAGCTATGACTTTTTGATTGCAGTATTTCAATATCGATCATCAAAATGACTATGCGTTTGGTGACAGCAATAATGATGAGGAAATGCAGCTGGCTGCCGGGAACAGTATTTTGATCGGAAAGCGGCTGAGGAATCTTGTGGATAAAGTCACGTTTATGTCTAAGAATACACAACATGGCGGGGTCACCTATGCCTTGTAAGCACACAATTTCATCCCTAAAAAGAAAGGAAAAGCATAATGAATATTGTAACATTAGAAACAGAGCGTTTGATCTTACGCCCTTTTAACGAAAATGATCTGGATGCCTTTTTTCGAATCTACAGCGATAAAAAGGTCAATCAGTTCTTACCCTGGTATCCCGTTCAAACAAAAGAGGAAGCCAAACAGTTTTATGAAAAAAGATATGCGCATTCAAAGGACTATCGCTATGCAATATGCTTAAAAGAAGATAACATTCCGATTGGTTATGTGAATGTTTCCATGAATGAGAGTCATGACTTTGGTTATGGTCTATTAGAAGCCTATTGGCGTCAGGGAATCGTGAGTGAAGCCTGTCGTGCCGTGCTTGCCCAACTCAAAAAAGAGGGCCTTCGTTACATCACCGCTACGCATGATGTGCGTAATCCGCATAGCGGCTATGTGATGAAATCCATCGGCATGTCCTATCAATATACTTATGAAGAACAATGGCAGCCTAAAAATATCCTGGTTCAATTTAGAATGTATCAGCACAATTTTAATGAAGGGGATCACTTTGTCTATAAAAAATACTGGGAGATGTATGAGAATCATTTCATAGAAGAAAATGTATAGTGCCCTCATCCAAAAAGGCTGTATTTAAGGGTTCGTCGCAAAACGGGATGCATGGACTTGCAGTGTTTAAAATCTTGACGCGTTCAAGATTTTTTCTTTAGCTCAAAAGTATCATCTGGTCTGACCAAGTCAAAGGGGATATCGTGAAGCAGCGCTTGTGTGAGATCCAATCATCTGCACGCGCAAGCTTTTACCACACTTTCTTGATCTAAATTTAAAAAAACGTTCATTTTGATGATTCAATCAATGGTTTTGAAAGCTAAAAAAGGCACTTTTTCGAGGCTTAGATGTTCAAATTTTAAAAATATGTTAAAAAAATGAACTAAAATGTTGAATTGTAAAAGAGCTGTGGTATCATAGGGTTATTGCGAGGTGTGAATATGAAGAAGATATTGGTGGCTTTGCTGGCGTTAACTTTTGTCGTGACAGCGATGGCAAGTATGGGTGAGAAAAATACCATTATTATTTATTCCTGTCTGGAGCAGTTCCGTGCCAATGCACTGCAGGCACAGCTCAACGAGGAATTTCCCGATTTGAATGTGCGCGTCATGTATGTTTCAACAGCCAAGGTGGCGTCTAAGATCGATGCTGAGAAGACAGGAACGGACGCAGATATCGTGGTTGGATTGGATAATGCCTATGTGGAAATGATCAAGGATAACTTTGCGGATGTGTCTGCGTACAGTCATCTGGATTATATGCCTGATTTTAAAAACATGGATCCGAAATATCTGATATTGGAACGTCAGGCAGGGTCCATCGTTGTGAATAACGAAGTGCTGGCAAAATACAATTTACCGATGCCGCAGACTTATGAGGACCTGCTCGATCCAATGTATAAGGGGCTGATCGCGATGCCCGATCCTAAATCCAGTGGAACAGGTTATTTCTTCTACAAAGGGCTAGTGAATGTCTGGGGAGAAGAAAAGACGCTAGATTATTTTGACCAGTTATATGCGAATATCAAACAGTTTACGGAGTCTGGTTCAGGCCCTATCAAGCTGTTGATTCAGGGTGAGGTGGCGATTGGTTTTGCCCTTACTTTTCAGGCGGTCGATGAGATCAATAATGGTCATGATTTTACCATCATTACTCCGGAGTTTGGATCCCCTTACTCCCTCGATTCGATTGCGATGATCAAAGGACGTGAGAAGAATCCAGATGTCGTACGGGTCTTTGAATACATTGCGAACGAGTATGTGGTTTATGATAAAGAACATTTTAGCCCGGAGACGGTCTTAGTTGGTCAAGAGAATACGATTCCTAATTATCCGCAGAACATTACTTATGCAGATATGACCGGCGTTGGGGATATTCAAGAAAAAGAAAGGTTGCTTGAGTTATGGAAGTACTAAATAAAAAAGTGGAAGTCAAAGAATTATTTAAACAAATGGATGGCAAAACAATTCTGGATCATATTTCTTTTGATGTCTATGAAGGGGAGTTTTTATCTGTATTAGGCCCTTCCGGATGCGGGAAAACAACGCTGCTGCGTATTTTGATCGGGCTGGATCATCAAAACAGCGGAGAGATCTATTTGGATGGACGCGAGATCTCCAAAATGCCATCCAGTCAGCGTGAGATGGGAATCGTCTTTCAGAACTATGCCCTCTTTCCGAATATGACAGTCTTAGAGAATGTCGAGTATGCTTTAAAGATCAAAAAAGAAACAGCGAAGACGGCGCGTGAGATCGCACGCAAGACCCTGGTCCAGATTGGTATGGAAGATCAGCTGAATAAAAAGCCTTCCCAACTGTCAGGCGGACAGCAGCAGCGCGTGGCGATTGCACGTACCTTGGCCTTGAATCCAAAAGTCATCCTGCTCGATGAGCCTATCTCGGCTTTGGATGTGACCAATCGAGAAATCATGAAAAAGGAATTAAAAGAAATTCAGCGAAAGTTCAAAGCAACCATGATTTATATTACCCATGATCAGGAAGAGGCCTTCTTCCTTTCTGATCGGATCATGGTCATGAGCGAAGGCACGATCGAACAGATCGATGTACCGACAGAAATTTACCAGCATCCGGCCAATCAGTATATCCAGGAGTTTGTGGTCGATCATCTGAATCAGAAATACGCCTCTTTATGTAAGTGCACAGGGAGAGCTTATGAAGAATAGATCTTATTCAGCCCTGAAAGTGCTGGTTCTCTGTTTCCTGGTCGTTTCTGTTTTACTTCCTTTATTGAGCTTATTTACGCATATGACGTTCGAAGACATGCAAAAAGTCGTGGCGAACGATGGCTTTAGTACCATGCTGATCAATTCGGTTAGTCTCACGCTGGCATCGACGCTGATCTCCGTTCTGCTAGCTTTCGTGCTGGCCTGGATGATCAATCGCAGTCATATTCGTTATAAAGCGATGTTTTCATTACTTTTTACACTACCGATGTTGATTCCTTCTATCTCCCATGGGATGGGGCTGGTCCTGCTGTTTGGGGACAATGGATTATTCACGAACTGGACCGGGATCAACCTACATATCTATGGTGCAGTCGGGATCATTCTTGGCTCTGTGCTCTATTCTTTCCCGGTTGCTTTTTTGATGCTGACTGATATCTTTAAATATGAAGATTATACGATTTATGAATCCGCAGAAGTGTTGGGACTGTCCAAATGGCAGCAATTTACGCAAATCACGCTTTCTAATTTGAAGCGTCCGCTTGTTTCAGTGGTCTTTGCGGTCTTTACGATGATCTTTACTGATTATGGGGTACCGCTGGTTGTCGGCGGAAAGGTAACGACGCTGCCGGTCTATATGTATCGTGAAGTGGTCGGTCTGCTTAACTATTCTAAAGGGGCAGTCATTGGGGTGGTCCTTTTACTGCCGGCCTTCATTGCCTTTATACTGGATCTCAAAAACAATACCACGGTATCCAATTCGACGGTTGTCAAACCTTATCAGGTGTCTGTCAATAAAAAAAGAGATACCCTTTGCTATATTGTTTGTATCTTAGTGGTCAGTTGCGTCTGCCTGCCGATCTTGACCTTCATGTTCCTCTCGGTCGTCAAACAATATCCGAACGATCTGAGCTTTTCACTGGATAACATTATTGAGGCGATGCAGCTGGGCGTGGATAATTACCTGCTGAACTCTTTAGCGATTGCGATGTGTACGGCGCTTTTAGGGACTTGTATCAGCTATCTGACAGCCTATATGACAGCCCGCAGCAAGCGTACCTTCTCAACCATGGTCCTGCATCTGATCTCGATGCTTTCCCTGGCTATTCCGGGGATCGTCCTTGGTTTATCCTACGTGCTCTTTTTCAAGGGAAGCCTGATCTATGGCACGCTGGCCATTCTGATCGTGGTCAATACGATCCATTTCTTTGCATCGCCTTATCTATTAGCTTATAATTCCCTGACACAGTTCAACGCGAACTTTGAGGATGTGGCGCAGTCTTTGGGAATTTCGAAGCTGCGCATGCTCAAAGACGTTTATTTACCATCTACCATGGATACCATTGTGGAGATGTATAGCTATATGTTTGTCAATTCGATGATGACGATTTCCGCGGTCAGCTTTTTGGCGAGCTTTAAAAACATGCCATTGGCACTGCTGATTCCGCAATTTGATTCCCAGTCGTTGATTGAAGCCACCGCCTTTATCTCGATCGTGATCCTGGCGGTCAATGTGATCTTGAAAGTACTGATCTATCTTATTAAGAAATATGTGATTGCGAAGGAGTATCATTAATGCTGAAGGAAAGTCAGTTTGAAGTGCTGGTATATATTGAAAGTCATCCTGATGAAAAGATTGCCCAGCGTGCCTTGGCGAAGACTTTGGATCTTTCGGTGGGAACCGTGAACCGGGTGATCCACGAACTGCTGGATGCGCATTGGATAGTAGAAAATGCGGATCGCACCTATATCCTGAGTGAAGCCGGTTATGCGGTATTAGCGCCGTATCGAGTGAAACGTGCAATCTTTTTTGCGGCCGGATTTGGATCACGGCTGGTTCCGGTGACTTTAAATACACCTAAACCGCTCGTGCGTGTGCACGGCAAACCGATGATCGAAACTTTGCTGGATGCGATCGTGGCAGCCGGCATTGAAGAAATCTATATTGTGAGAGGGTATTTGAAAGAGCAGTTTGACCTGCTTTTGCCCCGTTATCCGATGCTGCGCTT
The DNA here is from genome assembly GCA_900018345.1 of Clostridiales bacterium CHKCI006. Taxonomy (GTDB): domain Bacteria; phylum Bacillota_I; class Bacilli_A; order Erysipelotrichales; family Coprobacillaceae; genus Fimiplasma; species Fimiplasma intestinipullorum. Next base: position 44,606 of record FCNA01000021.1, on the reverse strand, counting down.
TTTAGACAATCCGCTGTATAATGAATCCAATAATATATCGAGTGCTTACTACGCCAGAGATCTTTTTGCTTCCAGCTATGTGCTTGAAGCAGATCTGGTGCTCTCCAATCCTCAGCTGATCCGTAAATATGAATATCATACGAATTATCTGGGAATCAAGAAGGAGCGTTCAGATGACTGGTCCTTTTTGACAAAAGGCCGTCGGATCGAAAAGGTCTGTGTCGGTGCCCTGGACTGTTATCAGATGGTTGGTATTTCTTATTGGAGCGAGGCAGATGGGCAGCGCATGACAAAGGATATTGAAAATGTTTTTCTGAGCCCAGGCGGGAAAGAAAAGTATTGGGATATGGTGGCCTTAGACGCCTGTCGTTCTCATTATCAGATTTATGTTCGTCCTTGTGAAGCGACGGATATTATCGAGGTGGATACCTTTAAAGAATTGCAGATACTCGATGCTTCTTATCAGCTTTAAATGAATTCGGGATCCAAGTGGTCTCGATTTTTTTTGTGTTGACAAACAGGCAGAATGGAGGCTGGCTTGAAATGGGTTGACTGCTCTTTGGTCACTATCGATTTTCTCTAAACTGAAAAAAAGCTCATCATTCAACAGGTGAGGACAACTGCCAATCCAGACGGGGCGGGATTTTTCCGGGGATTCATTGGATCCTTTTTTACATTTGTGGGGATTTAAGCTATAATGGATAGGGAAGGAGGATGAACATGCAGCAAAAGAAGATCAAAGAATTAGTGAACGGTGCGATGATGCTGGCGCTGTTTGGCATTCTCGTTTTGTTCGATACGTATACCGGAAGCATGCTCAATGTGATCCTGTTTATGCTGATGCCTTTGCCATTACTTGTCTACGGTTTGAAAAATGGGCTGAAGGCAAGTGTGATCTTGTGGATCTGTGAAATGATCCTGGCTCTCTTCTTAGGTCTGCCGGAAACCATCTTCTACGCACTGGTGGCTGGTTTAGTGAGCTTTGTCATGATTCACGGCAGCCGCAGGCACTGGTCCAGTCAGCGTCTGTTTTTGGCGACCCTGGTCATGATGATCATTGCGGAGCTGGCCAGTATGACGCTTTTGGCCGGTTTGTTTGGTTATGATATAGAAAGAGAGTATGCCAGTCTGGTGGCTTATTTTCCGGCCCTTGCCAATTGGGTCCGCTTAGTGATTCCGCTGACAGCCTTTGTGCTGGGGCTGATGGAGACCTATGTACTGCTCAATCTGGCAGAGGTGGTCTGTTTGCGTTTGAAGCTTTCTTTTGTTGAGCATTTTCACTTTGTTTATTTGCATTTTTCTAAGCGCAGCGGCCTTGTTTTACTGCTGGGCTGCCTGGGGTTTCTTTGCCCATTTGATCTGGCTGTTTTTGTGGGGATCATCTGTTATATTCTTTTAGGGATCCAGGGACTCTCCTTTTTGTGCCTATGGGCCATATTTGCCCAAAAGCGTTATGCGATGCTGGTTTTTCTTCTCTCTCTTTTTATCCCAGTGCTGAATCTTTATCTGGTTGTGTTTGGCCTGGTCGATATATTTAGTGAAAAACGTTACAAAATCATGTATAATAAAAGATAAGTAGGTGATGAACAATGACAGAGAAGTTATTAAAATACAAGCAGCACCTTTTGGCTGTCCTGATTTTTGAGGTCATCATCAGTGCCCTTCTTTTTCTCTTGTTTCAGGAACTGGCTTTTGCGCTCTTCATGGTTGTTGTCTTACTGAGCAGTCTACTATTAGGGGCCATCTTTTTACGTCTGTTCCGTCAGGTGGAAGATGATGCGATGACCATCTCAAAAGCCATTGGAACGGATGCCAAGAATGCTTTTCTGTTTGGTTTTGTGGGGATGATCATGTATGATGATAAGCATGTCATTACCTGGGCTTCGGAACTTTTCGATGAGCTCGACTGGCATGTGCTGGGTATGAAGCTGGAAGACTGGCAGCCGCGTTTTCGCAACACATTTGATGATGATGAAGTGACTACCATGGAGATCGAGGGGCGTTATTATGAGGTGTACAATAATCAGGATTCCCACATGCTTTATTTAAAGGATGTGTCCAACTACACCACGCTTTATAAGGCCTATCGTGAACAGAAACCGGTCATGCTGTATTTATCGGTGGACAATTTTGACGAGGTCATCAACAGCGTTGATGAACAGAAAGGTGCCCTGCTGCAGTCATCGATCCGAACGACCCTGGCGCAATGGGCCAAGGAATATCAGATCGTTTTGAAAAGATACCGCCAGGAAAACTATATTGGCTTTTTGAATGATAAGATCTTTTCGGCCCTGGTGGATAGTAAATTTGTGATTTTGAACCGGGTCCGTGAACAGGCCTCGTCACTTGGGGCAGTGATGTCTTTAAGTATCGGGATCTCTAAGACAAACGGATTGAAAAATATGGATGAGGATGCCAATGATGCCCTGAGTCTGGCTTTTAGCCGCGGCGGAGATCAGGTCGTGGTCAAGACCGAAGGCGAGCCTTTACGTTTCTTTGGCGGCAACAGTGAGACCTATGCCAAAAATAATCGTGTGCGTGTGCGCGTGATTGCCAACTCGTTGAATGGCTTATTTAAACCCGCCAGCAATGTCTTTGTCATGGGACATAAGGAGTCGGATCTGGATTCGTTTGGAGCCAGCATCGGTATGGCCAGAATTGCCCGAATGGCCCAAAAGGATGTTTATATCATCATTGATCCGGATTCGATGGAGGATAAGACGCGTCGCGCCTTTCATCTGTTGCAAAAGCAGGAAGATTATAGTGAGCGCCTGATCACACCGGCCAGAGCGATGGAACTGATCAATAAAGAAAGTCTTTTGATCAGCGTGGATAACCATAAGCCAAGTCTGGCGATTGCCAAGGAACTGGTGGAAGCCTGCAGCAATATTGTCGTGATCGATCACCACCGTCGTGGTGAGGAATTTATGGCTCGACCGATCCTGACTTATCTGGAACCGGCGGCTTCCAGTACGGTGGAACTGATTACGGAGTTTTATGAATATATGGATCATCCGGTTCACTTAAGTGAGCTGGAGGCCACCATCATGTATGCCGGTCTGCTGGTGGATACTTCAAGCTTTAAGACCCGCACGGGGGTGCGTACCTTCCGGGTAGCAGCCACGTTGAAAGAACTGGGAGCGAATGTCTCTCATGCCACAGAACTGCTGCAGGATGATTATGTTTTCACTTTAAAGAAAGCGGAATTTGTCCAGAGCGCTGCCCGTTATAACGAGAAGGTGCTGATTGCCTGCGGACGTGAGGATGTCACTTACAGTCGTGTCATGTTAGCGAAGGTCGGTAATGAATTACTGGATATCAATGAGACCGAAGCAAGCTTTGTGATCGGTCGGGTGGATGAGGGCACGGTGGCCATCTCCAGCCGCAGCAATGGCAAGATCAATGTCCAGGTCATCATGGAAAAAATGGGGGGTGGCGGTCATTTCAGTATGGCGGCCTGCCAGGTAAAAAATAGCAGTGTGATGGATGTGAGAAAGCGTCTGGTTGAGAAATTAGATGAATATTACAGTGAAAGAGAGGAATAAAGAATGGAAGTCATTTTACTTCAGGATGTACGTAAAGTAGGAAAAAAAGGCGAGATTGTTAAGGTGGCCGATGGCTATGGCCAGAACTATCTGATCAAAAATAAGCTGGCTGTGATGGCTACTGCTCAGGGCAGAGCTGCTTTAAAGAGAGATGAGGAGAAACAGGCAGAGATTGAAAAACAAAAGAAGGCTGATGCCGAGGCCTTAGCCAAACGTATGGCCGATCTCGTGCTTGAATTTAAGCTGTCAGGCGGTACGAATGGCCGTGTGTTTGGTGGTATTTCTATCAAGCAGATTACGGAAGCCTTGCGTGAACAGTATGATATTCGGGTGGATAAACGTAAATTTATCGATTTTTATCCGATTCATGCTTTAGGCTATACACAGGTCAAAGTGGAACTGTACAAAGGTGTTGTCGCACAATTTAGAGTGCATACGACAGAGAAATAAAGGAAGCGAAGGTTATGCCAGCTAGAGTAATGCCAAATGATTTAGATGCTGAACGGTCAGTTCTAGGCTCCATGCTGATGAGCAAAAATGCCTGCAGTGAAGCTTTGGGAAAGCTGCACCCGGAGGATTTTTATCAGGAACCGCATCGCCTGATCTTTAGTGCGATGAGTGCCCTGTATGCCCAAAATCAGCCGGTTGATGTGACAACAGTGACGGCTTATTTGCGTAATTTAAATCAGTTAGAAAAAACAGGTGGTGTCGAATATCTCTTTCAGTTGAGTGAATCGGTCCCAACCATTAAACATACCCCTTTTTACTGCAAGATCATTGAAGATAAAGCGGTCCTGCGTCGCCTGATCCGTCAGTCTGAGCGGATTGTCGAGGGGGCTTACGGTGAATTGGAAAATATCGATGATTTTATCAGTCAATCTGAACAGGATATGCTGAAGGTGACGCGTGATCGAACGACCGGCGAGTTCAAAGATGTGCATTCAGTCATCCGCGAGGTCACCAATCAGCTGATGCTCAATTCTCAGAACCGGGGGGAAGTCGCCGGCATCGCTACGAAATTCCGCGATCTTGATCATATTACCCAGGGCTTTCAGCCGGGGGATCTCATTATCATCGGAGCCCGTCCATCCGTTGGTAAGACGGCGTTTGCCTTGAATATCGCGACAAATGTGGCACACAAGAGTGACGAAGCCGTTGCTTTTTTCTCTTTGGAGATGCCTGCCGAACAGCTGATCAAACGTTGTATTTCCGCTATGGGCGGCATTGAGGGCGGCCAGCTCAGAAACGGGGAGATCCTGACCAATGATGCCAACAAGTATTATGCGGCAACCGAAAGGGTCAGTGAATGTAACTTATATATTGATGATACACCAGGAATTAAGATCAACGATCTGATTGCCAAGGCCAGACGATTGAAACAGGATCACGGGCTGAAGATGATCCTGATCGACTATCTGCAGCTGATCGTCGGTAACGGCAAGGAGTCCAGGCAGCAGGAGGTTTCCGACATTTCACGTCAGCTCAAGGGGCTCGCGCGTGAGCTGGAGGTACCGCTGATTGCCTTGTCACAGCTCTCTCGTTCACTTGAACGGCGTGATGACAAGCGTCCGATGATGTCGGACCTGCGTGAATCCGGAGCCATCGAGCAGGATGCGGATATCATTATTTTCTTATACCGCGAAGGCTACTATGATCAACAGGCCGATAAAGGCTCGGATACCGGCATTGTCGAAGTCAATGTGGCCAAACATCGAAATGGGCCTACCGGCAAGGTGGAACTGGCGCTGGAGAAGAACTACAGCCGTTTTAGTGATCTGGCCAGAATGGCTGAACCGGGCATCAGTCAGTCAAAAGATTTGAGGAAGTAAGTGCTTCCTCTTTTTTGTAGGCTTAAAATCGTGTATAATGAAGAAGAAAGGGGATGTTTTTTTGTATCATCAGTATAAAGAAGGCTGGATCGAAGCCATTAGCGGCTGTATGTTCGCCGGGAAGACAGAAGAGCTGATTCGGCGGATCCATGTGCTCAGCTTTGCGAAAAAAAGAATCAAGGTATTTAAACCGCAAGTGGATAATCGGTATAGTGAGACGGAGATCGTCAGTCATGCCGGCATGCATATCCCCTGTCTTGTTGTGAAGGAGGCGAAGGAGATCCTCGAATATGTTGATGAAGATGATGAGGTCATTGCCATCGATGAAGCCCAGTTCTTCGATGAGGAGATCGTCGACATCTGTGAGTATCTGGCTGACCTAGGCAAGCGCGTCATGATTGCGGGCCTGGATACAGATTTTCGCGGTGAACCGTTTGGGGTCATGCCGCAGCTTTTAACCAAAGCGGAGTTTGTCAGCAAGCTGACCGCGGTTTGCGCACGCTGTGGGGCGCCGGCAACGCGAACGCAGCGTCTAGTCAATGGAAAACCGGCGGCTTTTGATGACCCGGTGATCATGATCGGTGCGAAGGACAGCTATGAACCGCGCTGTCGGCATTGTCATGAAGTCATGGATCGGCCACGCCACTATTCGTTAAAGAAGCATGAAAAGGAGGAATAAGCAATGTATCATTTAGGAATCGATATTGGGGGGACGTTTATTAAATATGCCCTGATTGAGGGAGAGACCACGATTGTGAAGAAGTGGAAAAAAGAGACGCGATTATGTGAGACACCTGAACAGTTCTATGATTATGTGTGTGCCGATATCGACCATTTAGACGAAATTGATTTGATCGGGGTATCCGCACCAGGAGTGATCCGTTCGGATTCACAGGTGCTTTCCAAAGCAGCCCGAACAGTTCGCATCATGCTGGGTACGAATGTTAATCAGGAAGTGATGAAACGTCTGAATAAACCGACGTATACGATGAATGATGCAAAGGCGGCAGGCTATTGTGAGATGCGGATCGGTAATGGACAACACAGTCAGTCCAGTGTCTATTTTGTGATTGGAACGGGGATCGGCGGTTGTGTTTGTGACAAAAACGGTGTTATCCAGGGCGTAGACGGAATTGCCGGTGAATTTTCCAGTCTGCCAGCAGGTTTTGATGAAAACGGCAAAGTCATTGGCCTGGCTAGTCTTGCCAGCATGGATGCCCTGATTCATATCTATAATGCCAAAGTTCCTTGTGAACGTCAGCTGAAATACGGAACGGAGATCAGTCAGCTTTATCTGGAAAATGATCCGGAAGCGGTTGAAGCGATGAATGAATGGTGCCGCAATATCGCCATGGGCCTGCATGCCATTGTGATCTTCTATAATCCAGAGATCATTTGTCTGGGCGGGGGGATCTCAGAAGAAGACTGGTTTATCGAAAAAATTCGGGCGACCTATAAAGAAGCGAAATTCAGTTTTCCGGATCTGGTGACGACGAAGATCGATCGCTGCCTTTTCAGTAATGATGCGAATCTGTTGGGTGCTGTGCTCTATGCACAAAGCCAGCAGGCTTAACAAAAAAAGAAAAATGTTTGAGAAATATGTGAATTGTTCACATATAGTTCAAATAGGGTTGATATGATGTGCTTGAAGTTAGTGAAGTGATGAGCACTAATTCCTCCCCGTAGCACCTGGTGCTACTTTTTCTTTGGAAAAAGAAATGAAGTTTTTGTTTATGTTCATATATGATTCATAAAACTGTCTTATAATAAATCATGTCAAAGGATATAATGAAGACACGGCATGGTTTACCCCTCTCCCAATTTTCCCATGCCAGAAAAACAGGCTCTAACCAGCCTGTTTTTATTTTATGCTCATTATATGGATTGTCTTTTTGAAGCAATCAGAGTAAAATAGACATGATAACTACTTTTGAGGAGGTTAATACATGGCGAAAAGTCAAAGAGGGATAGGGATAGCGATGTCCTATATTTCCGTAGCCATCGGCTTAATCAGTACTTTATTATACACGCCGGTCATGACCAGCATTGTCGGTGAAGTTGACTACGGTATCTATTCATGGGCACTCGGGATCATCCAAAACCTGTCTTTATTCCAGATGGGCTTATATGCGACTTTTACACGTTTTTATTCCCGCCTGCAGGCAAAAAGAGACAGAGAAGGACTGGCCAGACTCAATGGTTTATTTCTTTGCATGTATCTGGTCATTGCAGTCATTGCCTTTATTTGCGGTCTTTTATTGATGCAGATCAGCGGGACACTGATTGCCTGGCCGTCTGAGATAGCCAGTCATCCGGAGCTCATCAATCAGACGCGGGTATTGATGCTGGTGATGATCATCAACATCTGTATTACTTTTCCAACCTACATATTTGAATCGAATATCATGGTCCGTGAACAGTTTATTTTGCTGCGGGCCATCACGATCCTGCGCCAGATCTGTAATCCGCTTTTAAGCTTGCCATTACTGTTTCTGGGATTTGGCAACATGTCGCTTTCTTTAGCGACCATGGCTGTAACGATGACGACGAGCGTGATCTATATCGTTTATTGCTTTAAGGTATTGAAGATCCGCTTTAAGTTCTATATTCCTAGACTGGCTGATTTGAGAGAGATCTTTGGTTTCTCATTCTTTGTCATGATCAATCTGATCGTTGACCAGATCAACTGGAGCCTGGATCGTATTCTTTTAGGATCGCTGGTTTCCGCCAGTGCGGTAACGATCTACAGTCTGGCCGATCAGCTGAGCCGTTACTTTTTCAATTTCTCTTCGACGATCTCCGATGTCTTTACGCCGAAGATCCACCGTATTGTCGCCAGTGGATCGGATGATTGGGAACTGACGCGCCTGTTTACGCAAGTGGCCCGCATTCAGTTCATGGTGTTGTCGCTGATCATTTTTGGCTTTTTTGGAGTGGGCGAGTATTTCTCCAGTTTGTATGGAGCTGCCAGTGAGAACTATCATGAGGTTTACAGGGTGACGATGATCCTTTTCTTTGCCGTGCTCATTCCGGCCATTCAGTATATGGCCATTCCGATTCTGCAGGCCAAAAACATGCATCGCTTCAAGGCATTTGCGAATCTGGCCATTGTGCTTTCCAATGCGATCTGTTCGATCCCGTTAAGTCTGATGTGGGGTCCTACCGGAGCCGCTTTGGGCACGCTGATCATGAATGTGCTGGGAAACATGGCACTGAACTGGTATTATCATACGCGGGTCGGTTTGGATATGCGTTATTTCTGGCGCAATATGTTGCGGATCATGCGCGGTTTTGTGCTGCCGCTGTGCTGTACCCTGATCGTCCATTATGTCATTGTGCCGGATTCGTTTGTCAGTATGATCCTATGTGGGTTACTGATCGTGGTGACGTATTGTGTCAGCATCCTGAAGTGGAGCATGAATCGGCGCGAGCAGCATACGGTCTTTGGTTTTTTAGAACGTATCTTTCCATCAATGAGGTGATATTATGAAATATTATGCGGTGCGGGTCGGCCGTCAACCGGGCATCTATTCGTCCTGGGATGAATGTAAGGCGCAGGTAAACGGCTATCCGAATGCCAAATATAAAAGTTTTACGACCTTAGAAGCCGCCAAACAGTTTATGGCACCGGAAGCCAAGGCAACCACGGAACAGGCTGAATGTGTTGCCTATGTGGATGGCAGCTTTGATCAAAGCACATTTTGTTATAGTTATGGGGTCGTTCTGTTTTATCAGCAGAAGAAATATACTTTTTCGATGATGCTGCGTGATCCTGAGATGATGTCCATGCGCAATGTGGCCGGGGAGATCGAAGGGGCCAAGAAAGCCATGCAGTTTGCCTACGATCATCAGTGTCAGAGCCTGGAAATCTGCTACGATTATGCGGGGATCGAAAACTGGTGCACGGGACAATGGCAGGCCAACAAAGCGGGAACGAAAGCTTATCGGGATTTCTATTTACAGATGTCCCAAGCGATGCAGATCCGTTTTCGCAAGATCAAGAGCCATTCGAATCATCCGCTCAATGATGAGGCGGATGCCTTGGCCAAAAAAGCCCTGGGGTTGGATGGATGAGAGTGACCCATACGCTTTCTCCCATCTATGATGCCGCTTCGAAGATCCTGATTTTGGGGACCATGCCTTCGCCTAAATCGCGTGAGGTTGGCTTCTATTATGGTCATCCGCAAAATCGTTTCTGGCGGGTAATGGAAGCATTGTTCGATGTCAGCTTGAAGTGTCCGGAAGATCAGGCGGCTTTTCTGCATGAAAAGCACATCGCTTTATACGATGTGCTGGAAGCCTGTGATATCAAAGGGGCTGCGGATCAGTCAATTGCCAGGGTCGTACCAGCCAATCTGCAGCCACTGCTCAGTCAAAGTCAGATTAAGAGCATCTATACAACTGGCAAGAAAGCTTATCAGTTATACGAACGTTATCAATACCCGCTGACAGGACTGCATGCCGTCAGTCTGCCTTCCACCAGTCCGGCTAACTGCCGCATGTCTCTAGACATGCTCTGTGAGGCTTATCGCATCATTTTAAAAGACCTTTAATGGTCTTTTTTAAGTAGGATCGGGGATTTGCAGATCGCCGGGACGGTTGTAAAACCAGTAGATGCTGCCGTTAGGATCCAGGGTACCATCGGCAGGATCGATCGGAACCTGAACCAGATTGGCAGTCGGCTGATACCAGACATCCTCTTGACCTTCCATATAGAAGCTGGTCAGATCCCGAAAGATTTCCCGGGCAACGGTCTTGTGCTCCTCAGGGAAAGGCGACATATCGTCATAGCCTGTCCAGACGCCAACCAGGATCTCCGGATTAAAGCCAACCACCCAGCTGTCCCAGTCACTGCTGCCTGTTTTGGCGGCAAAGGTGTGATCGGTCTTAAAAGAGAGCATGGTTGGGGTGGCATAACCGACAAGACTGGCATCAAAAGTGGCTGTCATCATCTGATTCATGACCAGACAAAGGTCCTGATCCAGTTTTTCTTCGGTCTTTTCCTGATGCGTATAAAGCACTTCGCCATTCCGGTTTTCAATGCGGGTAATCGCATAAGGCTCCTGATACATTCCCTCACTGGCAAATGTATTATACATGCCGGCCAGCTGCAGGATCGAGGTATCCACCGTCCCTAAGGCCAGGGAAGCATTGTCTTTGACTTCACTAAAACCAAAATCTTTCAGTGATTGGGCTAACTGGTTCGTGCCTAAAAATAAATGCGTCTTGACGGCATAGATGTTGTCCGAAGTCGCCAGGGCATTGATCATCGTGATTTCCTGGTTCGGGTAGGCATCATTAAAGTTTTGCGGACTGTAGGTTTCATGATTGGCTAATTGAAAGGTTGTTTTTTCGCTCATAAAGGTAGTGAGCGGATCCATACCGTTCGCTAAAGCGTCATAATAAAGCAGGGGCTTGACCGTTGAAGCCATTTGTCTTTTGGCGTAGAGGGCACGATTGTATTGCGAATCCTGATAGTTATTTCCGCCCGAGAGCGCCAGGATCTCACTGGTGTACGGTTTCAGACAGACGACGGCATTTTGCAGTTCATCCTCTCCCAGATACTTTGTGATAGCGCGGGAGAGGGTCAGCTGGAGCTCGGTATCCATGGTCGTATAGACTTTGAGCCCCTGGGAGCGATATTTCTCATCATCAAATCCCAGTCTGGCCAATTCACTTTTGACATAATCGACATAATAGCCTTCCGTGACATTTTCATCTTCCTGGTCCTGCACCTGTAGTTCGATCGGGCTGGCCAGCGTGGCTTCATATTCCAGCTCATTAATATGCCCATGGTTTTTCATGGCATTCAGGACCACGCTTTGTCTCTCTTTGGCAAGCTCCGGATTCTTGATGGGCGAATAGAGCTCCGGACCGTTGACCATCCCGGCCAGAAGACTTGCCTGGCTAAGGTTGAGCGACTGACTGGATTGACTGAAATAATATTGGCTGGCAGCTTCCAGACCATAGCAGCCATGGCCAAAATAAACAGTGTTCAGATAACCTTCTAAGATCTCGTCTTTACTGTAATGCGTCTCCACCTGCATGGTCAAAAAAGCTTCCTTGAATTTGCGCGTCCAGCTTTTTTCGTTCGTCAGAAAAAGATTCTTGACATATTGTTGGGTGATCGTGCTGGCGCCCTGGTTGAGATTCATATTTTTGAGATCGATCATGGCCGCACGGGCAATTCCGATCAGATCGAAGCCGGGATGCCAGTAGAAATACTGATCTTCGGTATCAAGCAGGGCATCGATGAAATAAGGGCTGACCTCCTCCAGCGTGACCCATTCGCTGGTGCTGTCGTTGATAGAAACATAGAAGGTCTCGCCATCGCGATCGACCATCTCTAATGATTGGGCTATCCCGATCTCGGGTTTACCGGCTAGAAAAGCAATCCCGTACAGCAGGACGACTAGACTTGTCAGGCTGCCTAGAATAATACCCATGATTTTGATGACTTTTCTCATGGAAAGCTCACCTCAAACTATACTTTTGACAGCTTTCTGCTATAATATACTTTGGTGATGCATTTGAAAAAGAAAACGAAATTTTACTATCAGTCTGTGATCGTTCATGAGGATGATCGCATAAGCAGTCATTTTGAAGCAGAAGGCAGCCGTGAAACAAAAAACAACAGTGAGATCTGGACGGTCGAGTCATCCGAGCATGGACAGATGCGTTTTTACCTGGAAAAGGACGAGGTGCATCTTTATCATGACAAGAGCCATCTGAAACTGCGAAGGGATCAACGGATCCCGGTCGCTTACCAGACAGCCTATGGCATTCTGGATCTGGAAAGTGAGCTTGTCCAGTATGCCTGGGATGATCAACGACTCAAGCTGGCCTATCGTCTGTATGATCGCAAGACGCTTATCAGCAAAGTTTATCTCACCCTGGTCCTTCGTTAAAAAAACGCACGAGATGAACACTTTTTTTCTTTTTTTTAGTGAGCGTTTGTGATATTGTATATAGTGCAAAAAGAGTGAGGAGGCAAGTTATGTCAGTAAACAAAATTGAGGAAGCACTCAAGCTGAGCCTGGCTCAGGCGGTGGAAAAAGCGGGATTGGTCGATCATCAGGATCCGCAGACCATCGTCATTGAGATTCCTAAAAATACACAAAACGGTGACTACTCATCCAATATTGCGATGCAATTGACACGTCAGCTGCGTCGTAATCCACGCGAGATTGCCAATGCCATCGTCGAGGCAATCGACCTGGATCAGGCCAATATTGACCGTGTGGAGATTGCGGGTCCCGGTTTTATTAATTGCTTTATGAAAAGTGATGCCCTGACGTCAGTGATCGGGGAAGTTTTAAAAGAAAAAGAACATTATGGTCATACCACGCAAGCTAAGCCAGTGCGCTATAATGTGGAATTTGTTTCAGCGAACCCAACTGGTGATCTGCATCTGGGACATGCGCGCGGAGCGAGTCTTGGGGACAGTATCTGCCGGATCATGCGTGCTGCCGGTTATGAGGTGACCAGCGAGTATTATATCAACGATGCCGGTAAGCAGATCGATAATCTCGCGCTTTCTTTGATTGCCCGCTATCATCAGGCTTTTGGTGTTGAGAAAGCAATGCCTGAAGACGGTTATTATGGTAAGGATGTCATTGGCATTGCAGGTAAGATCAAAGAAGAGATCGGCGATCGTTATCTGAATGACGATTCCAAAGAAGCTTATCAGTATTTCCGCAAAGTCGGAGTCGATCATGAGCTGGAAAAACTCAAAGGTGTACTGAAGGACTTTGGTGTCTCTTTTGATGTCTGGTTTTCAGAAACCTCTCTTTATGAATCCGGAGAGGTCGCAAAACGGGTCGAAGAACTGAAGGCCAAAGGGCTGACCTATGAAAAGGATGGCGCGCTTTGGTTTAAAACGACAGCGTTTGGTGATGATAAGGATCGTGTCCTGGTCAAAAGTGATGGCAGCTACACCTATCTGACGCCGGATATCAGCTATCATTTAAATAAGCTGTCCCGCGGTTATGATTACTTGGTCGATCTGCTGGGGGCCGATCACCATGGTTACATTGCTCGTTTGAAGGCCAGCATTCAGGCCTTTGGTTATCAGCCAGATCAGCTGGAAGTGGACATCATGCAGATGGTGCGTTTAGTGCGGGATGGACAGGAAGTCAAAATGTCCAAGCGTACCGGTAATGCGGTAACGATTCGTGACCTGATGGAAGAGATCGGTGTGGATGCGACGCGTTACTTCTTTGCCAGCAAGGCCGGCAGCTCGATGTTTGATTTTGATCTGGATCTTGCCACCAGCAAGACCAATGACAATCCGGTCTATTATGCGCAGTACGCGCATGCCAGAATGTGCTCCATTGAAGAGATGGCGCAAAAAGCCGGTATGCAGTTAGCGGACCACTATGAAGATCTGGGTCATCCTAAGGAAATCGAATTATTAAAACATATCAATGAATTCAGAAATACCGTGATTGATGCCGCCAAGCTGCGGGCACCTCACAAGATTGCCACTTATATTCAGCGTTTAGCGGCCCTGTTCCACAGCTTCTATAACGAATGCAAGGTCGTTGATCCAGCGAATCTGACATTGAGTCAGGAGCGTCTGGCGTTAGTAGAGGCCAGCCGGATCACTTTAGCGAATGCGTTGAATTTGATCGGGGTCAGTGCCCCACGTAAAATGTAAGAGGAGGAGAAAAGATGGATTACAGTCAGGTTTCGATGTTGGATGTTGCATATGATTTAATGATGCATAAGAAAAAAGCTGTTGATTTCAATAAGCTTTATAAAGAAGTCTGTGAGATCAAAGGCTTTGATGAAGCAGCAAGCCAGGAAAACCAGTCATTATTCTATACGAACATTACTTTGGATGGTCGTTTTATTACGACTGGTGAAAATCGCTGGGATCTGCGTGAACGTCATAAATTCGAAGATGTACACATCGATATGAACGATATTTACGCTGATTATCAGGATGATGATGATCGCGATCCAAATAGTGAAGAAGAGGAAGAATTCTTCGATGAAGAAGAACAGGATGACGGAACATTTGCGGATACCGATTCCTTTGATGATTAGAGAAGTCTGGCAGGACTTCTCTTTTTTTGATGAAAAGTGCGGAAATTGTATTATAATAGAGGTGTGGAGAGTAGAGTAGAAGGAGGATAAAACGAATGAGAGGAATTCAATCTTCAATTACAGACATTCGAAGAAAGATCTTTACCGAGATTGCACGAATGGCTTATAACGGTGACTATTCGGTAATCGAGGAATTGCCTTACAAGATCATTCCGGGAGAAGTCGCAACGCTAAGAGAAAGTATCTTTTTGGAGCGTGCAATCGTCGGTGAGCGTTTACGCTTAGCGATGGGACTGCCTTTACGTCCGATCGACCAGCATGCGCCTTTGACGCAGGGAATCAGTGAAAGTATTATTGCCGAGAAGTATTATGAACCTCCACTTATCAATATTATTAAGTTTGCCTGTCATGCCTGTCCGGATAATGAGGTGCGGGTCACTGATGCCTGCCAGGGCTGTTTGGCGCATCCATGTGTTGAAGTCTGTCCTAAGGATGCCATTTCGATTATCAATGGCCGCAGTGTCATTGACCAGTCCAAATGTGTCAAATGTGGATTGTGTATGAAAAACTGTCCATATGGGGCCATCATGAAATTAGAGCGACCATGCGCCAAGGCCTGCGGTATGGATGCGATCCATTCGGATGAAAACGGGCATGCCAAGATCGACTATGACAAATGTGTTTCCTGTGGGATGTGTTTAGTCAACTGCCCATTTGGTGCCATCAGTGATAAGGGACAGATCTTCCAACTGATTACGGCGATCAAACAGGGATACCATGTGTATGCTGCCATTGCACCTGCCTTTGTCGGTCAGTTGGGTCCTAAGGTAACACCGGAAAAGTTGCGTGGAGCCATGAAAAAGCTGGGCTTTGAAGATGTGGTAGAAGTCGCTGTCGGTGCTGATCTATGCACGGTGGAAGAGGCGGAGGATTTCCTGGAGAAAGTTCCTGCCCAACAGCCATTCATGGGCACTTCCTGCTGTCCGTCCTGGTCTGTAATGGCTAAAAAAGAATTTCCAGAGTTTAAATCGTATATTTCCATGGCACTGACGCCAATGGTACTGACGGCGCGTATGATCAAAAAAGATCATCCGGACTGCAAGGTGGTCTTTATCGGACCATGCTCAGCCAAAAAACTTGAAGCTTCCCGGAAATCGGTACGCAGTGATGTCGATTTTGTATTGACCTTTGAAGAAGTCATGGGGATGTTTGAAGCCAAAGACATTTCCTTTGATGAGCTGACCGATGAAAGTCCTTTACAGCAGGCAACGGCCGATGGCCGCGGATTTGCTGTCAGCGGCGGTGTCGCACAGGCCGTCGTCAACTGTATTCACCAAAAACATCCGGAGATGGAAGTCAAGGTGCATGCAGAAGAAGGCCTGAAGAATTGTTATATGATGCTTAGGGACGCCCAAAAGGGCAAATATGATGGCTATTTGCTTGAAGGAATGGCGTGTCCTGGTGGCTGTATTGCCGGAGCTGGAACGCTGCAGCCGATCGTTCGTGCCAAAGCGGCCGTGAATCGTTTCAAAAATACGGCTGCCAAGAAGGTTTCCAGCGAGAGCGATTATGTGGAGCGTCTGGAAGAACTGGTAGAAGAATAGGGGAGCCCTTTGGGTTCCCTTTAAAAAAATCATTTTTTTTAAAAATCCTGTTGACTTTCGTTTTAAAAAAGTGTATTATATACGAGCAGTGAGCGATACAGAAGAAATTGGGGTATAGCCAAACGGTAAGGCACTTGACTCTGACTCAAGCATTGTGGAGGTTCGAATCCTTCTACCCCAGCCAATGAAGATACAGCGAAGATCGAAAGGTCTTCGTTTTTTATATATATGAATGCTTTGCTGCGAAGTGAAAAAGACTCACTGTGCAGGATGGTTTGTTGTAGAAACATATAGATGGGACTGTTATTCGTTATGTTGGGCATAATTTTATGTGATAATATCATTTTTTACTGATTCGAGTGAAAAAAAATAGATTTGTGTTATAATAGAGTCGATTAAGACGGGGAGGAAGACAAATGAAGAAAAAGTTCGGGCTTTTATTAGCCGGATGTTTGGCCCTGGGGGTCATCTGTCATCCAAGTGAAACAGTGCAGGCAACGAATTTTGCCGGCAAGGAGGACGAATACACAGAGAAATGTAAAAATACGACATCCTTATCACGCAGTGATCTGAATGTTTGTTCCGAGTTTAGTGATTATTTAAAAGAAAAAAACGAAAGCATTAAATCTTCGATTGCGGATACACAGGGACAGCTGGATACGACCATGTCTGATCTCGCGGCGGTACAGACCCAGCTTGAAACGACAAATCAGCAGATCGCCTCTGTGCAAAACGAGCTGGAAGTATTACAGGGAAGCATCGCTCAGCTGAATACCGATATCCAGGACAAGGAAACCAAATTGGCGGATCGTCTCTATATCATGCAGTCCTATGTCAATGGCGGTCAGTTGATCAACGTGATCTTAAGTGCAGGCAGCTTTGATGAATTGCTGAACCGCATGCAGTCTGTTGAAGAATTGACAAGCTATGATAAAGAGTTGATTACCGGTCTGGCTAACGATAAAAAGGAACTGGAAGAAAAAGAAGTTGCCGTGCAGGAGAGTTATGACAGTCTTTTCGTCCTGCAGACACAGCAGACCGAGCTAGAAAATGCGTTGAGTGAACAGGCGGACAGCTACCAGTCTACGCTGGATGAACAGACCGCTGTCATGAATAATTATAATGTGGAGATCGGGGCCATTGACGAGTCTTTGACAGAAAACGAAAAACGCATTCTGGCAGAAGAGGAACGTCAGAAAGAAGAAGAACGTTTAAAACAGGAGCAGGAGCAACAGCAACAGGCGTCTTCTTCGAATAATGGATCTTCATCATCGGGAGGCAGTGGTTCATCTTCCTCAGGCAATGGTGGTTCATCTTCTTCGGGAGGCAGTGGATCTTCGGGTGGTTCCTCATCTTCGTCAACACCGAATTATTCGGGTCATTCCGGTATCGTACAGGCGGCGCTCTCTAAAAATGGCTGTCGTTATGTCTATGGCGGCACCGGTCCGAATGTCTTTGACTGTTCCGGTCTGGCACAGTGGTCTTATCGTCAGGCAGGGATCGCGATCCCACGTACAGTGACGCTGCAGTATTATGCCTGTACGCTTGTCTCATCACCACAGCCCGGTGATTTGGTCTTCTTCAATACGACTGGGCATCTGACACATGTCGGGATCTACATAGGCAATAATCAGTTTATTCATGCCGGTTCTTCAAGTACGGGTGTTTATATTGCCAGCTTGTCTAATTCTTACTGGGCAAGCCGCATTGAGGGTTATGGGCATTTTGATTAAGGTGGTTTGACCACCTTTTTTTGTGTAAACGAAAAGAGCGTTGGAAACGCTCTAGATCAACACGATATGACATAGCAGGATCAAACAGGCTAAATAGAGGCTTGAGAGCCCCCATAAGGACAAAGCCACAAAGGAACAGCCGGCGCCAAGCATAAAGCAGCCAATGACAAGAAAATATTTTGCTGCTTGTTTGAGCTGGTACAGATCTTTCTCTAAGAGAAAGAGATCCACTTTTTCCATGGCTGAACGCAGGTTGCCGGTGCACATGGTCGAGGCGTAGGGCAGACCGTCGATCTGACGAAAAGCCGTGACCTGCATGGCACAGACAAATGAAATCAGCATATTGGCGTACTGATCGGCCAGCCCGGAACCGGCCAGGGCAACAAAGGCTAAGATCAGAATTTCAATGGCGCTGACCAAACGTTTAGAAAAAGTCGTTCTTTCCAGCTGTTTGGTAAGCAGACTGCCCAGGGCAAAGGCGCTGATCGGTAGGAGATAATGCAGTACCTGCATGCCATCCCCTCGAAAAAGAGAGATGCCCAGCAGCGCCATATTGCCGGTTTGGGCATTCGCAAAGACATGCCCCCGACCTAGATAGGTATAACCATCCAGAAAACCGCCGACATAGGTCAGCAGCAGTCCGGAGATGAGTGCTTTTCTATTCAAAGCGGGAGATGGCCATGGCTGTTTCGGTCTGGTCGATGACAAAGCCCTGCTGTTCATAGAATGGGACATAGGTGTTGACCGCACACAGACAGATCTTCAAATAATCCTGATAATGGTCTTTCAGTTGACGGATCAGTGTTTGTCCGATACCGTGTTTTTGATATGCCGGATCGACACAGAGATAGTGAACATAGGCAGTCATGATGCCATCATCCATGGCGCCTATCAGTCCCACCAGCCGGTCTTGATCCCAGGCGGTGAGAACATAGCCGTAGTTGGCTAAAGCCTGACTTAGTTTGTCTTTATGCCGGCCTGATTCCCAGTTGACGGATAAAAACAGTTTTTCCAGGTCATCAGGAGCAAGTGTTTTGGTTTGACGATAAGTAATCATTTTCAACATCCTTTCAGCGAGCCTATTATAGACGTGCCAGCGGCAAAGGTCAATCAAAAAATAAAGAAGCCTAAGCTTCTTTATGATCAATGGTTTTGGCAATATGTTCTTTAAGGCGTTCGAAAGTCTCCGAGCTCAGATCATGTTCGATCTTACAGGCATCCTCGGCTGCGATTTTCTCATCCACACCGATAGCAGTTAAAAAACGTGTCAGCACAACGTGTCTTTCATAGATTGAATGGGCAATCTGGTAACCTGTATCGGTAAAATGAATGAAACCATCCTGATCGATCGTGATCAATCCGTCCTTTTTTAAAATATTCATGGCACGACTCACGCTAGGTTTGCTATAGCCGGAATAATGTGCCACATCGATTGAACGTACTTCCCCTTTTTGCTTTTGCAGGACGAGGATATTTTCTAAATACATTTCGCCTGATTCTTGAATGGCCATGAAATCACTCCTTTTATAAAGGATAGCATGAAAAAACAAATAATTCAAGTCAAGCGTATTCGTTGTCATTTTTGGTCATAATGTGTTTGCGGGGATTTTTTTCGCGCATGATCTTTTTTTGTTTCTCATTGACGACATGTGTATAGATCTGGGTGGTAACAATGGAACTGTGACCTAGGATATGCTGGATATAGCGAATATCCACATCTTCTTCAAGCAGCATTGTCGCAAACGTGTGGCGAAACATATGGGGGGTGATGTTTTTATCGATACCGGCATTCCGGGCATATTTTTTGACCATCAGGCGAATAGACTGTTCGGAGATGGGATTGTGTGAGCGATTGATGAAAAAATAGTCGCTTCTTTCGATATAGGTTTGGTATTCATGGTAATAGGCGACCAGCGCACTTTTGAGATGGGTGTCTTCAAGAAAAATGATGCGCTCTTTATTGCCTTTGCCGTGAATGCGCAAGGTATCTTCTCCCAGTTCGCTGGTTTTGATCTTGGCAATCTCACTGACTCTCAGTCCGGTCGTCACCAGCATTTCCAAAATGGCGATATCCCGTGTATTGTGTGACTGATAGACACAGCCTAAAAGGCGCGAGAGATCAGACAGGTCAATCGTGCGGGGCAGTAAGAGGGGTTCTTTAAAATGGGTATCGATCTTTGTAAAGGGGTGGAAGGCAATGATTTCCTCGTAAACGAGATAGTGGTAAAAGGCTTTAAGGGATGCAATCTTACGCTTGGCGGTCTTAGGTTTATATTTTTCATGCAGTAAACTGAGATATTGAATGATCCGCTGGCGGTCCATGAGATCAGCGTCCGCCATAAAGCGTGCATACTGGTTCAGATCGATCCGATAGGCTTTCAGGGTCTTGGCATTTAAGCCTTTCAGGGTTCGGCACTGATTGAGGTACTGTGTAATTAATTCCTTTTCCATTTTTCTTTCCTCCTTTTCCCTTATTATAGCGCGTTAGGAAAAGGCGGTGTTTTCTTGTATACAAAAAGGGATCGTGTGATCCCTCTTAAGCGTCGTTTTCAACTTCTGTAAATTGGGCATGATTCAAGATCAGCTGACTGGCTTTGACGCGAGTGAAATCGCGTTTCAGATCCGCTGGATCGATCTTGCCTAAGACGTCTTCACGACTGATCTGATTATTTTGGGCTAACAGATCGATCTGCGTGTTGACCTCATCATCGCTTGTCTCTAAGCCTTCGACTTTGATGACTTCATCGATGATGGCTTCGAACTTGGCCTGCTGTTTGGCAACCGGAATGATCTGCTGGCGCAAGCTGGCTTCATCCATTCCCATGATGGTTAAATATTGTTCGAGTGTCATCTGCTGCGAAGCTAACTGCATTTCAATATGCGTGATATGCTGCTCGATAGCACGGGCAGTATCTTCTTCGCTGATCTCAACTTCACTGCTGTCGATCAGCGCACCCAGAACTGCATTTTCTTTTTCAGTCTGCTGCTCATCGGCGTGTTTGGCTTCCAGACTCGCTTTGACGGCAGCCAGAAAATCATCGACGTTTTTAATTTCTGGTGCACCCAGGCTCATAATAAAGGCATCATCTAAGACGGGTTGTTCTTTGGTCTGGATCGCGTGCAGTTTCACTTTAAAGATGACTGGTGCGCCGGCTAATTCAGGCGCCGGATAGTTGGCTGGGAAAGTCAGATGCAGATCGCGTGTCTCACCGCGTTCCATGCCGATCATTTGTTCTTCAAAGCCAGGAATAAACTGGCCGGAGCCAATCTCGAGTTGGAAACCTTCAGCTTTTCCACCTTCAAAAGGCACTCCGTCTTTGAATCCTTCAAAATCAATCGTTGTCAGATCCCCTTCTACGACCGGTCCCAGTTTACTTTTCAGGGTGGCACGTTCGTCTAAGAAGAGCTGCACTTCACGATCGATCTCAGATTGTGTGACTGGTCTTATATGAACTGTTGCCTGAATTCCTTTATAATTTCCTAATTTGATTACTTTGCTCATATTGACATCCTTTCCATATTTTCTTCCCCATTGTAGCATGTTCCACTTTAATTGTCTAGAAAGTTGGTGGTTTGCTCGACCTCCGGGGCCTGGTTGGTCGGATTGTCAATGAATGTGGTCGAGAATTTAGAGTACATGATTTTCTGTTCGCTATATAAGCCATGGTAGCCTGAAAGCATATAGCCGATGGCATTGGCGACCAGGATCAAGATCAGCTCATGATAGCCAAAGAGCTCGATGACCAAAAACATGGAAGTCATCGGACAGTTGGTCACCCCGCAAAAAAGGATCATCAGACCGATCACGGCACCAAACTGAGCCGGAATGCCTAGATAAGGGGCAACCAGACAGCCAAAACAGGCGCCGATATAGAAGCTGGGGACAATTTCACCGCCTTTGAAACCACAGCCTAAGGTGATGCTAGTGAAAAGGATCTTCAGCAAAAAAGCCTCGGGTCTAGTCGTGGACTGTTCAATGGCGCGTGTGATAACGGGCATGCCGGCGCCATTATAGTCTGTACCAAAGATCAGGGTCAGTACGATCAGGACCAGACTGCCTGCCAGGACGCGCCCATAAGGATTCGGAAAATGTTTTTCGAGAAAATGTGAGACTTCGTGCATGACGTTGCAAAAAAGGATGCTGAGCCATGCTAGCAGCAAGGCCAAAAGGGCGACCCGAGCGACCATATCCAATGTGGTAGGAGGCAAAGGTCCCACCTGAAAATGTTCAGCTTCAAGTCCCATCCACTGGGCGATCTCGACAGCTGTAAAGGAAGCGATGGCTGTTGGGACCAGGGCAGAATAGTGCATGATCCCCACACTGACCACTTCCATGGCAAAGATGGCCGCCGTGACCGGGGTGCCGAACAGTGCCGCGAAAGCGGCGCTCATACCGCACATGACAAGAATATTTAGATCCTTTGGTTTGAGGTGGAGCGCGCTCCCCAAATTTTGTGCAATACTTCCGCCAAGCTGCAAAGCCGCCCCTTCACGTCCGGCTGATCCGCCAAAAAGATGGGTGATGACGGTGGACAGAAAGATGAGCGGGGCCATGACCAATGGAATCTTTTCCTGACGGTGAATAGCGCTGAAGACCAGATTTGTTCCGCGGCTTTTCTGGATCCCGGCTAAATGATACAGCGCTACGATGGCGAGTCCCCCGACAGGTAAACCAAAGACAAGCCAGGGATATGTCTGAAAGCAGGTCGTGACAAAGCCTAGACTTATTGAGAACAGGCAGGCGATAAAACCGGCAACCAGTCCGGCC
Organism: Clostridiales bacterium CHKCI006; assembly: GCA_900018345.1. Taxonomy (GTDB): domain Bacteria; phylum Bacillota_I; class Bacilli_A; order Erysipelotrichales; family Coprobacillaceae; genus Fimiplasma; species Fimiplasma intestinipullorum. Next base: position 22,076 of record FCNA01000021.1, on the reverse strand, counting down.
AGACCGGAAAGCAGCAGCCACTTTAAAAAGATCAATAAATGCATCAGACCTCGATGGGTCTGGATGGTGTGTTTGAAATGATGTAACGACATTCGGATTCCCCCTCCAAATTCATTATACGACGGGCGTTTTGGAGTCTCAAGCATAAATGAAAGATGGTTTTATTTTCAATTAATGCAAAAAAGAAGCAGTCTGGTTTAAATGCTCTTTAAAAATTTCGAAATATTTTGAAAAGATTTTACGATGAAACCGCATACGTTTAAATAATTGTTATCAAAATGTGAAAAACAGCGTCAAAAAAAGCCAGAATAAAGTCAAATTTTGTCGTGTACAGGCGAAAATTCGTAGACAACCCTAAAACGGGGTGGTATAATTTGACTGTAGTATTATCATATATATTTGCCAATACGGGGCAAACGTTTCTACCTGAAAACCGTAAATTTTCAGACTATGATTATGCGACTTTTTTAGGTTGCAGATCAGGTAATGCAACTTTTTTATTTTGGAGGGAGAGTTACAATGAAAAACCAGATGAAATATCTGTTATTAGTACCGGGCATTATTTTGCTTGCGGTCTTTCTTGTAATGCCGCTGCTTTCCATCTTCCTGCCGACGATCTTTACAGAGGCCGGAGTTACCCTGGATAGTTATATTCAGTTCTTCCAGGATCCGTTAAATGTGAGGATCTTTATCCGGACATTGAGAGTAGCCTTGATTACAACCATTATCTGTGTCTTCCTGGCTGTGCCAGCGGCATATTATATGTCTCGCTGCAAGCAGTCAGTCAAAGGGATCCTGATGACGATTTCGATCTTCCCGCTGTTGACGAACTCCGTTATCCGCAGCTTTGCATGGATCACAATCTTAGGACGCAATGGTATCATTAATCAGATCCTGACAAGTATCGGGATTGTGGAAGAACCGATCCAGATGCTTTACACTGAATTTGCGATTGTGATTGGTTCAGTTTATTTATTTTTGCCATTGATGCTGACAACATTGGCTGGTGTCATGGACAATATCGAGAATGATATGATGGAAGCAGCGGAAAGCCTCGGAGCCAATCGTCTGGTTGCCTTCCTGAAAGTCATTCTGCCATTAAGCTTGCCGGGCATCATCGTTGGCAGCACCTTAGTGTTTACGGGAACATTGAGTGCTTATACGACCCCACAGTTATTAGGTGGAAATTCCAATACGGTCATGGCGACCTTTATATATGAGAAGTCAATGTCACTTGGTGACTGGGAAGGAACCAGTGTCATTGCCGTGATTATGATCATTACGACGGTAATCGCAATGAAAGTTCTCAATACGATTGCCAATCGTTTAGATAAGCGAGGTGGAGACAATGCGTAAGAATCGTTTTTTGGGTGTCTGGACGGTGCTGGTTTTTGCCTTTTTACTTCTGCCTCTGGTCATTGTGACCATTACGGCCTTCGGTGAAGCGAATGTCGTTCAGTTCCCTATTCAGGGCTTTACTTTCAAATGGTTCGGTAAGGCTTTGAGTTCTAATTCCTTTATGAGTGCCTGCTTTTACAGTTTGCGTTTAGCTTTAGTGGCCACTCTGCTGGCATTGCTGGTGGGGATCCCGGGAGCATATGCGTTGGCGCGTTATTCCATCAAGGGAAAACAGCTGATCAAGAGCTTCTTCTTATCACCAACCATCGTACCGGGAACGGTCTTAGGTTTTGCTTTGTTCCAGGTCATCGTGGTTCAGTTGCAGATTCCTTATGATATCGGTCTGTTATTCGGACACTTTTTGATCGTCCTGCCATATGTCATTCGAATTGTCGGCAGTTCCTTGGAACAGTTTGATTTTTCCATTGAAGAAGCTGCCTGGACGCTTGGCTGCGGAAAGATCAAAACGTTCTTCACGATTGTTTTACCTAACATCACTTCAGGAATCAGTTCTGCGTTCCTGTTAGCATTTATCAATTCATTTAATAATGTTCCTGTTTCCATGTTCCTGATTGGTCCGGGGACAACGACACTTCCTGCGACATTGATGGGTTATCTGGAATCCGGTTATGATCCAACCGTTCCAGCATTCTCTGTCTTAATGATGCTTGCAACGATCGGCATCATGTTCGTAGTTGAAAAGACGCTGGGTATTGCAGCGTTATCAAAATAGGAGGAGATTGCGATGGCATTTTTTAATCTGCAGGATATCAATGTCAGCTATGACAAGAAAAACAATATTTTGGAAGGTTTGAATCTGGAAATTGAAAAAGGCGAGTTAGTCAGCTTGCTTGGACCAAGTGGTTGTGGTAAGACGACAACGCTGCGTGTCGTGGCGGGTTTCATCGAACCAACGCATGGGCAGTTTATTCTGGATGACACGGATATGACCAAGGTTCCGGTGCATAAACGTAATTTCGGTCTGGTGTTCCAGAGCTATGCACTGTTCCCACATTTAAGTGTTTTTGATAATGTGGCTTTTGGTTTGAAACTGCAAAAAGTTTCTAAGGAAGAAATCAAGAAGCGCGTTGAAAATATTTTGGAGGTCTGCGATCTGAAAGGATTCGAAAAACGTTTCCCTAAACAGCTTTCCGGTGGACAAAGACAGCGTGTCGCTTTAGCGAGAGCCCTGGTCGTTGAACCAAAATTGTTGCTGCTGGATGAACCGTTAAGTAATCTGGATGCAAAATTAAGAATCAACATGCGTGTGGAGATCAAACGTCTGCAGCGTAAGCTGGGCATCACGACGATCTTTGTTACACATGATCAGGAAGAATGTTTCTCAATTTCAGATAAAGTCGCTGTTATGAACGGCGGTGTGATCGAGCAGTACGATACGCCTGAAAACATCTATCGTACGCCAAAAACTGAATTCGTTGCTCGTTTTATTGGCTTTGAAAACTTTATTGATTTAAAACGAAAAGATGCACATACTTATATTGCGAGTGACGGCAGTGAATTTGTAGTAGACAATGGATGCGACAAAGAAGATCCAAAAGGAACGATTCGTCCAGAGGATATTCAGATCGTGTCTTCACAGGATAACGTTGAAAACAAGATTACCGGTAAGGTCATCGTTCGTACTTTCCTCGGTAAGAGCTATCAGTATGAATTAGATACGCCTTTAGGGGTGATCGTGGTCAACGGATCGAGTGATCATGTCTTGCAGGCACAGGATACAGTATGTGTATCCTTACCAAAAGGCAAAATTGTCTTAGTATAAAAAGATGAAGGAGAAGGAGAAAAAATGAAGAAAAAATGGATTGCAGGTGCATTAGCATGCGCAATGGCTATCACGATGACTGGCTGTGGCAGCAGTGACAGCGGAAAACCTCAGCTCTATGTTTCCAGCTTCAACTTAGCTGAAGATACAACAGCGAGAGATGTTTTCGGGCCTTTCGAAGAAGCATTCGATTGTTCGGTTGTCAAGGAATTAGGCTTAGTTTCTGACCGTTATACGAAACTGGAAGCCAATCCGGATAACTCTGAGATTGATGTGATGGAATTATCTCAGGCTAAAGCCGCTGAAGGCTATGCTGATGGCTTGTTCCAGAAAATTGATACTTCCAGAATTGAAAACTATGATGCTTTGATCGATATCGCAAAACAGTTAAATATTGATTCAGGCGGATATGGTTTACCTTATACGGTCAATGCCATGGGTATTATCTATGATGAAGAAGCTGTTGGTTTTGAAATCACCGAATGGGCTGATTTATGGAGACCAGAATTAAAAGGTAAGATTGCGATTCCTGTCATCAGTAATACATTTGGTCCTGCCATGGTACATGTTGCCAGTGATTATGCAGGTGTCGATATTAAATCTGACAATGGTGAAGCCGCTTTTGCTGCGTTAGCTGAGCTGAAACCAAATATTGTCAAGACTTATTCTAAATCTGCAGATGTTGCGAATATGTTCTCCAGTGGTGAGATTGCTGTGGCCGTAATCGGTGACTATGCTTATAACACCGTGATCGGTGCTTGTCCAGATGCCAAACTGGTTTACCCTGAAAGCGGCAGCTATGTAAGCTTCAACACGATTGAAATTACGAAAAACTGTAAGAACCTGGATTTAGCTTATGAATGGATCAACTATCGCTTGAGTGCAGAAACACAGACAAGAACACAGTCATTAGAAAATGATGGTTTAGGTGAAGTTCCTACGAATGGTAATGTACAGGTTACTGAAGGTACAAACGTAGAAACAACCTTCAATGTTGTGAAGAACAACGCCAAAACAGTTGATTACACTTTCGTACTCCCTCTGCTTGATGAGTGGACAACGAAATGGAATCAAACCTTAAATGGTTAAGATCCTGTGATCTTTTGATTCAAAACGCATATGTCTTTGAAAGTGCCTTGTGCCGATTCGTCCAAAAAGATGTCGCCGTTAAGGATGGTCTCATCGTGGATGTCGACAAGGCACTTGCCTTAGACAGCCAGAAAACGCTTGATGGCAGTGGTATGTATCTCATTCCGGGACTGGTTGACATTCATATGCATATTGAAAGTTCAATGACCTGGCCCGGCGCTTTTTACAAGCAGGCCTTACGTTGGGGAACAACAACGCTTGTTGCGGATCCTCACGAAATTGCCAATGTGGCTGGTCTGGAGGGAATTCATGAGATGATATCCAATGCTTTGTCATTGGATATTTTTTTTGGTATCCCTTCTTCTGTTCCATCAACACGAGAGGATCTGGAAACAACAGGGGGCATCCTGGATGAGGGAGAGGTGTCCGAGCTGTTGAAAGATCCACATATGCGCTGTCTGGGTGAAGTGATGAATTTTAATGATCTGAAACAGGAAGATTCAAAGACAAGACGTCTGATTCAATTATGTAAACAAATGCGTCCTGATTTTTTGATTGAAGGACATTGTCCTAAACTCACAGGTCAGGATCTGTCCATCTATTTAGCTGCCGGCGTCGATGCGGATCATACGCACCAGACACCTGCCTCAATCCTAGAGAAGGCAGCCAAGGGGATGTTCTTAGAGATTCAGGATAAATCCGTGACACCTGAGAATGTCCAAACCCTGGTTACGCATGCGCTTTACGACCATTTCTGCTTTGTGACAGATGATTGCATGGCCGATAAGCTCTATGCGAAAGGACATCTCAACGAGGTGGTCAAAAAGGCGATGGCATACGGGATGCCGCAGACCCAAGCCATCTACTGTGCGACCTATACTCCAGCCAGACGTATGCATTTGGACGATCGAGGGATGATTGCCCCGGGTAAGAAAGCGGATCTGGTCTTGCTGCGAGATATCGCCAGCTGGCAGATCGAAGCTGTCTTTAAGGATGGCAAGCCGATAGCATCCTACCCTATTCCTGAAGCTTCCTTTTCTTTATCTCTCTATCATTCTATTCACTTAGATCCGCTCACGGAGGAGATCTTCCAATTACATGGTTATCAGGGGAAGGCAGTGCAGGCAAACGTGATGGTCATCGAACCGCATTCTACCTTTACACATCGCGTGATCGAAAGCATTCCGATCATCAATGGCCAGATCGCCTATGAAAAGGTCGGCTTGAATCTAGTCATGGTATTTGAGCGCTATGGCAAAAATGGTCAGCATGCTTTCGGCTTTGTACGAAACGCGCTCCAGTCCTCTGCGGCATTAGCGACCAGCTGGGCTCATGATCATCATAATCTGATGGTAATGGGAAATGATGCCAAAAAAATGTGCAAGATCGCTAATCAAGTCATAGCCTGTCAGGGAGGCTATGGCATTGTTGATGACCACGGTCAGGCTATGGTTCATCTTCCGGTAGGTGGGATCATCAGCGATGGTCCGCTTGCAGTCACTGCCAGCGAACTCGAAGAAGTGACCCGGCGCATGCGTCAGGCCGGGTATGTCCATGATCATCCGATCATGTCATTTGCGACTTTATCCTTGCCTGTTTCACCGGAACTGAAGATCACGGATGCCGGCTTGATTGACTGTCGCCGACAACAAATCATACCATGTATAGAAAGGGTGTTGACAGATGAAGACAATGATTGACCAGGCGTATATTCTGACCATGAATGCCAAGATGGATGTTTTTGAGGATGGCTATCTGATTTTTGAGGATGACACGATCATCGAAGTCGGACAAATCCCGCCCGCCAATTTTGAGGGCAGGATCATTCATGGCAAGCATCGCCTGTTATTGCCGGGGTTTGTCAATGGACATAGCCACCTGGGGATGATCCCTTTTCGCTCTTTGGGGGATGATTGTCCTGATCGCTTACGCCGCTTCCTATTTCCATTAGAGAATGCCTGCATGACCTCTGAACTGGTCGTGGCCAGCACGAAATACGCCATGGCGGAAATGCTGCTTGGCGGGGTGACCTGTGTGGCAGATATGTACTATTTTGAAGATGCTGTTTACAAGGCAGCAAGTGAGATGGGGATGCGGGCCCTGCTAGGTGAAACGATCATCGATTTTGCCACCTGTGATACGACCCGTCCTTTTGGGGGACTGGAGATAGCCCAAAAAATGGCCGCTTATCCTGCTCATCCTTTACTGCGGGTCATGATTGCCCCACATGCGACCAATACGAATCCTAAGGAAGTGTTGCAGCAGGTCGATGCTTTGAGCCAGGCTTATCAGATTCCCTGGATGATGCATGTATCTGAAATGGATTATGAGATGCAGGCATTTGAGGAAAACTATGCCATGACACCGGTTGAATATTTAGATCATATCGGTGTCTTGAGCTCACGGTTGATCATGGTCCATGGCATTCATTTAACACCGCATGATATTGAACTGATGAAGCAGCATGATGTTTCCCTGATCCATTGTATCGGAGCCAATACAAAAGCCGGCAAAGGCGTGGCGCCTTTAGATCAGCTTCTAGCCGCCGGGGTACGTGTTGGGCTGGGCACAGATGGCCCCTCCAGTGGGAATACCCTGGATCTGTTTGTACAGATGCGTCTAATTCCGAGTTTTCAAAAGACCTGGCTTCATGATCGATCCATTTTTCCAGCCAGTCAGGTGGTACGCTTAGCGACTTACGGCGGAGCAGAGGCGCTCGGGCTGGCCCAACAGATCGGCTCACTGGAAGCAGGCAAGAAAGCCGATTTTATCCTGATGGATATGGATGGCGTGAATATGTTTCCTGTTCACGATCCTTATGCCGTGCTGGTCTACAGTGCCAATGCCTCCAATGTGCAGGAAGTCTATGTCAATGGAAACCTGCTGGTGCATGAGCATCGTTTAGTGCATCAGGATCTGGCGCAGCTTCGCCAGGATCTAGCCAGTCAAATGACGACCTTCAGTGCTGAGGCAAAAAAAAGGTCCGCTAGTTTAAACGAAGAAAAAAATATAGTATAATGGACTGGGGTGAATATAATGAAAGAATATTTAGACATGTGCCGTTATATTCTGGAAAACGGTGAAGATCGTGATGATCGTACGGGAACCGGGACGCGCAGCGTCTTTGGTTATCAGACCCGTTATCGTCTTGACGATGGTTTTCCTTTATTGACGACAAAGAAAATGTATTTAAGACCAATTGCCGAAGAGCTCCTTTGGTTTATCAAGGGAGATACGAATATTAAGTATCTGGTCGATCGTAATGTGAAGATCTGGAATGATTGGCCATATGAGGCATACACAAAATCAGCGGATTACCAGGGAGAGAGCATGGAGGAATTCGTTGCAAAGATCAAAGCCCTCCCGGCTGATGATCCTTTTGTGGTTAAATACGGTGAGCTCGGTCCGGTCTATGGACATCAGTGGCGTAACTTTAATGATCAGGGCGTTGATCAGCTGGCCAAGCTGGTAGACAGTCTGAAAAACAATCCGTTTTCACGTCGGCATATCATCTGTGCCTGGAATCCGGCGCAGGTTGATGAGATGGCCTTACCGCCTTGTCACGCATTTATACAGTTCTATGTATCCCATGACCGCAAGTATTTATCTAGTCAGCTCTATCAGCGCAGCGCAGATACATTTTTAGGCGTGCCGTTTAATATTGCCTCCTATGCCCTGTTTACGGCAATGCTGGCTCAGGTTTGCGGTTACCAGGCAAAGGAATTTATCCATACGATCGGTGATGCCCACATCTATAAAGATCACATTGAGGTCATCAGACAACAGCTGGAGCGTGAACCGTATCCAAAATGTCAGCTCGTTTTGAATCCGGAAGTGAAGTCCATCTTTGATTTCAAGATCGAAGATATCCAGATTGTCAACTATCGCAGCCACGGGCGTTTGAAAGGGAAGGTCAGTGTCTAATGATTACGATCATCGTTGCCTGTGACCGGCATAACCTGATTGGAGACAGTCAGAGTCCCTCAGGCATGCCCTGGCATCATGCGGAGGATTTTGCCCATTTCAAAAAGACGACACTGAATCATACGATCCTGATGGGGCGAAAGACCTATGAAGCGATCGGACGTCCTTTACCAAAACGCCAGACGCTGGTGCTCTCCAGTCAGCCTTTAGATCTGCCTGAAGGTGCGCGCTGGGTCAGCTCTTTAGAAGAAGTGCTGCAAGCTTATCGCCAGTCCAAAGAGGAACTTTATATTTGCGGTGGGGCTTCGATCTATAAGCAGTGTTATCCCTGGGCGGATCAGATCCTGTTATCGCGTATTCCAGGCGATCATCAAGGGGATGCCTGGTTGGCTGATTTCAGTGCTTATTTCGAGCTGGATCACTGTGAACCTAAAGAAACATTTACATTAGAAATCTATCGGAGGAAGCCATATGCTTAGAATTGTCATGCTTGTCATTAGAGGAATCTTCAGTCTGCCAGGCTGGTATTCCCAGTTAAAAAAGATCAAGGACGATCCCAACGTCAGCTTAGATGAGCGGTATCGTTTAGCTAAACGCATTTGCAATTGGATCATTAAACATGGTTCGATCAAACCGATTGTGAGCGGGGTTGAAAATCTGCCTGATGAAGATGGCTATCTGTTGGCACCTAATCACCAGGGGCTTTTTGATCCGGTCCTGATCTGTTATACCCATCCACATTTTACAACGGCAGTGGTCAAGATCGAACTGACCCAAACTTTCTTTGTCAAGGATCTCGTCGATCTGCTGCAGGCACGTGGAATGGAGCGTGATAATCTGCGTCAGTCTATTCGGGTCATTCATGAAGTCAGTAAAGATCTCAAAAAAGGCATTAACTACATTATTTTCCCGGAAGGGACCCGTTCTAAAAATGGCAATCATTTAGGGGAGTTTAAAGGCGGAACATTCAAAAGTGCTTCCAATGCCAAGGCTACCATTGTACCGGTGGCTTTGATCAACAGTTTTCAGGTCTTTGACCGTAAAAGTATTCGTAAGGTCTACCCAGAGGTACATTATCTCAAACCGATTCCTTATGAAGAATATCAGGATCTGAGCTCAAACGAAATTGCCGCTCTCGTACAACACCGTATCGAAGAGAAAATTGCCGAACGTTTAGGACAATAGTTTTTGATTTTTCGAAATCAGCCAACTCATTTAAGTAATAGAAGAAGTCAGAAAGGCCGTTTGACGGATAGGTCGAATTTCAAATTTTATTGAAATTATCATATAAAATTGAAAAAATCTATTGCGCTTTGAACACGAATAGATTATAATTAGAAAAATCAATTAACAAGACAAAGACAATGAAAGAAAAGGAGACTTGAGAAATGGCTTACTATTTTGATCAACCTTCGCATACATTTGGCGAATACTTACTTGTACCTGGTTATTCTTCAGCTGAGCATGTACCTGCCAATGTAAGCTTGAAAACGCCTTTAGTGAAATATAAAAAAGGACAGGAAGAATGTCCGTTAACAATGAACATCCCAATGGTATCTGCCATTATGCAGGCTGTATCCGGTGAACGCTTAGCCATCGCTTTAGCGAAAGAAGGCGGCGTGGCATTCATCTATGGGTCTCAGTCAGCCAGCAGTGAAGCGGCGATGGTAGCCCGTGTCAAAAACTACAAGGCAGGTTTTGTTGTCAGCGATTCTAATATCGCTCCAGATGCGACTTTACAGGATGTTCTGGATCTTTTAGAAAAAACAGGTCATTCGACGATGGCGGTAACTGAAAATGGTCAGGCTGACGGTCGTTTAGTGGGTCTGGTAACCAGCCGTGACTATCGTGTTTCCAGAATGTCTGGCGATACAAAGGTATCTGAATTCATGACAAAATTTGAAGATCTGGTCTATGCTAAGGAAGGCATCACTTTGAAAGAAGCCAATAACATGATCTGGGATCACAAGCTGAACACCTTACCTATCGTTGATGAGAATCAGTGTTTAAAATATCTGGTTTTCCGTAAAGATTATGATGATCACAAAGAGAATCAGAATGAATTATTGGATGAAGGCAAACGCTATATTGTGGGTGCCGGTATCAATACGCGAGACTATGAAACGCGTGTTCCTGCCCTGGTTGAAGCAGGGGTGGATGTGCTCTGTATCGATTCTTCAGAAGGTTTTTCAGAATGGCAGGCACGTACGATCGCCTGGATCCGCGAACATTATGGTGACAGCGTCAAGGTGGGTGCAGGAAATGTCGTCGATCGTGATGGTTTCCTCTTCTTAGCTAAAGCTGGTGCTGACTTTGTTAAGATCGGTATTGGCGGCGGTTCTATTTGTATTACCCGTGAAACCAAGGGAATTGGACGCGGACAGGCAACGGCTGTCATCGAAGTAGCCAAAGCACGTGACGAATACTTTAAAGAAACAGGTATCTACATCCCAATCTGTTCAGATGGTGGAATCGTTTATGACTATCATATGACGCTGGCTTTAGCGATGGGGGCAGATTTCGTGATGTTGGGTCGTTATTTCTCTCGCTTTGAGGAATCACCTACGAAAAAAGTTACAGTCAATGGTACCTATATGAAAGAATACTGGGGCGAAGGCAGCAACCGTGCACGCAACTGGCAGCGATATGACCTGGGTGGTGACAAGAAGCTGTCATTCGAAGAAGGTGTCGATTCTTATGTACCATATGCAGGTTTCTTACATGATAATGTTCAAATGACCTTAAGTAAGATCAAATCCACGATGTGTAACTGCGGTGCTTTGACGATTGAAGAATTACAGCAGAAAGCCCGTTTAACGCTGGTTTCTGCAACGTCGATTGTTGAGGGTGGCGCACATGACGTGGTTGTCAAAGATAAAACGATCGATGCTTTAGAAAGATAGACCATGCGTCTATCATTTTTATCCGCAGGAAGGGATCTTTTATCAACAAATATGCAGACTAAGGAGTGAACGTGATGAAACGGATTCGATTAAGACGGGCGCGTGCTAAGGATTGGCAGGCAATCAAGCCGATACGGAATAGTGCTTTTGTTTTAGCTTATAACTGTATGCAGGAACTGAACGATAAGCAGTTAGAGGAAATGGTGAGCCAGGATGCCCAGTCAGCCAATGTCTGGTATATCGAAAGGCTGATTGATGGTAGTCTGATTGGTGCCATCTATGCCGGTGAGGATTCTTTGCGCTTTGGGGTCAACTCCTGTGAGATCTCGTATTATTTGGGTGAAGCATACAGCCATCAGGGATATATGAGTGAGGCACTGGAAGAGGTGATCAGGCAGTTATTTGAACGTTATGATTGTATTAGTGCGCGGGCCTTTAAAGATAATGAGGTAAGTTGCCGCCTATTGGAGCGTCTAGGTTTTCAGCTCGAAGGGATCTTAACGCAGGCCATCAGAGGTTATGGCAATAAGGTCCATGATGATTGTCTCTATGTGCTCAAAAAGTGAATCCTCTTTCAAAAATGATAGTAACGCTACCACTGGAAATGTTAACGGTAACAATCGAAAATATCTATAAAAAACACTTTACATTTAGAAATTTTTGTATTATTATGATGGCGAAGTTAAGGAGGAGATATCAATGAAAAAAGTATTGATGTTATGTGCGAGCGGTATTACAAGTAATGCCTTTGCAGTGAAGATGAACGAATCTGCACAAAAAAGAGGAATCGAGATGAACGCAACAGGCGGATCCGTTTCTACTCTTGACAAGCTGGTTGGTACTTTTGATGTATTATTAGTTGGTCCTCAGAGTAAAGCATTCTTAGACAAGATCAAAGAAACTGTTGGTGATAAAGCTGAGGTTGTTTTACTTGATATTGAAGACTTCAACATCCTGAAAATCGATGGTCTGGTAGACAAAGCGATGAATGCAGGTAAGGAAACCAAAGAAGAACCAGTGGTTCAGGAAGAAAGCAAGGCAGAACCAAAGCAGCCACGCAGCATGTGTAAAGTGTTAATGATTTGTGGTAGTGGTATTACAAGCAATGCCTTTGCAGTGAAGATGAACGAATCTGCACATCGCCGTGGTATTGCAATGAATGCAACGGGTGGAAGCTTAAGTAGTTTAGCGAGCCGTGTTGGATCTTTCGATGTCTTACTGGTCGGACCTGAAAATAAGGTTTTCATGGATAAGATTCGTGAGACTGTCAAAGATTCCGCAGTCATTGTAGAATTAGGCTTATCCGATTTCAATATTCTGGAAATTGATGCGTTAGTTGACAAAGCGGTTCAGGCATAAATAAATGAAGAAGGTGGATGCTTTTCACCTTCTTTTTTTTCATGCATAAAATAATTTAGACAAAAAATTATAGAAAATCATATAAAAGTAATGAAATATTTAGAAATATAGTTAAATATTTGTGAAATCTTTCTCATATTACTTGTCTTTTAGACTGCTTCATTGTATAATATTTTTTACAGAAAGAAGGTGTATTTATGTTAGGCGTATATCTTGAGATTGGCGACGAACCTCTGCAGATCAAAAAACGGTTGACAAGTTTAGGGAGAAGAATTAAGGAAATTTGTCGAATCGGTCATGATCATATCCAGTATGTCTTGGATGAGGGGCAGGAAACACATCTGGAAACCATTTCGTATGACGACTTGAACGGGGTGCGTTTAGGGTATCGCCGTTCTGCCGGTAAGGGGGACCGCATCTTCTATCATATCCGTATTGACTTTGACTTAAAGGATCGTCAGAATGTCTCCATGGTCTGCCAGAAAGCCTTGCCGTTTTTAGGCGAGATGGAAAAAATTATGGAGGATCATCGCATTCGGATCGATGATTCATTAGGCATCCTGGACTTCTGTAAGGGAAATACCAGCTATCGACGTTTTCGTCATTGGCTGGAAAGCAAGGAAGCACAGGACACATAAAAACAGCGAATCATTTGGTTGATTCGCTGTTTTTGTGATAACTGTAAACACAGCCGCAATAATCCTGGCGGTACATATCATAGAGGGTGGTCAGATCAATGGATAGATCGATCCCTTTATTTTTTTTAAAGTCTGAAAAGAAATAATGTACTTCCGGATAATCCTGACTGACTTTCAGGGCAATCTCGTTGATCACCCGTGAATTTTTTAAACGGCTCAAAGTCAGCACGGTGGTGCAGTATTCAAAATGATGCGCACTGGCATATGCCATGGCTTTGCGGATCCGCATCTCATAGCAGAGATGGCAGCGCTGGCCGCCTTCTTTGTCGTGAGCATGCGGTGCTAAGATCTTAAGTGCCGCCTGTGGGTCATAGACATCCTCAATCAGTTTGACATTGGCATGGTAGTCTTGATTGAAGTGAGGCAGGAAAGCTTTGAGCTCCGCTAAACGGCGTGTATATTCACTGGCCGGATAGATATTGGAATTCGTGTAAAAGATCGTGATATCAAAATAGTCATAGAGCTGTACCAGCACACTGGATGCACAGGGACCACAGCAGGCATGCAGAAGCAGGCGCGGTTTGCGTCCGCTTTGATGGATGGCATAGAGTTCTTTGAGCTGTGCGTTATAAATATTTTGTGGGAGCTTGTTTATCATAGGATCAACATGGAATCGCCAAACGAGAAGAAGCGATAACGTTCTTCAACGGCATGATGATAAGCTTTCATGATCAGCTCTTTTCCTGCCAATGCGCTCACCAGCATGATCAAAGTCGACTTAGGCAGATGGAAATTTGTGATCAGGCCATCGATGGCTTTGTAGGTGTAGCCCGGATAGATAAAGATATCCGTGTCCTCTGCCGTCTCTTTGAAACAGTGATATTTGGTATAGCAGGATTCTAAAACACGGGTTGAAGTCGTTCCCACCGCAATGATGCGCTGACCATTCGCCTTCGCCTGATTGAGCGTATCGGCGGCTTCCTTGGAGATCATATAAAATTCGCTATGCATGTGATGTTCCAAAACATTGTCTGTTTTGACCGGACGGAAGGTTCCCAGTCCGACATGCAGCGTCACATCCACGATCTGAATGCCTTTTGCTTTGATCTTGGCAAGGATCTCATCGGTAAAATGCAAGCCGGCCGTTGGCGCAGCGGCAGAGCCTTCCACTTTGGCATAGACCGTATTATAACGATCAGGATCTTTTAACTTTGCCTTGATATAAGGCGGAAGCGGCATGGTTCCCAGGTGATCAAGGACTTCATAGAAAATACCTTCATGGATCATCTCAAAGATACGAATCCCTTCATCTCTGACTTCAAGACACTTCGCCTTCAGTTCACCATTACCAAAAGTAATGATCGTTCCTACCTTCACGATCTTGGCATTCCCCACCAGACACTCCCACCTGGAATGACCCAGATCTTTGAGCAGCAGCACTTCAACATGACCGTTGGTTTCTTCTTTGGTTCCGTATAAGCGCGCCGGGATGACCTTGGTATTATTACGTACCAGAATGTCCGTTGGTTTGAGATAATCGAGGATATCATAGAAATGTTTATCCTCGATCTTTTGATTTGCGCGATCGACGATCATCAAACGGGAATGATCCCGTTTATCTAAAGGGGTCTGGGCAATCAGTTCTTCAGGCAGATCAAAATCAAAATCACTTAATTTCATCATATTAAAACGCCCTTTCGTAGACATCGCGTCCATAGCGATCTAAGAATTCTTCCTTAAATTTGTCCAGTCTGTCATGACGGATCGCATCTCGAATATCTTCGGCGAGCTTCAAGAGGAAACGGACATTGTGGATGGACAGAAGACGCTTACCAAACAGTTCATCCGCTTTATGCAGATGGCGCAGATAAGCCTTGGTATAATGGGTGCAGGTATAGCAGTCACAGTTTGGATCCAGAGGCGTAAAGTCCTCTTTATATTTTTCATTATTGATGTTGACGCGCCCATAGCTTGTCATCAGGGCACCGTGACGGGCCACGCGGGTTGGCAGCACACAGTCAAACATGTCCACACCGCGGATCGCTCCTTCAATCAGATCGATCGGATTGCCGACCCCCATCAGATAACGGGGTTTATCTTCAGGCAGGAAACGAATGGCATCATCGATCATTTGATACATGACATCTTTCGGTTCGCCCACACTGGTTCCGCCAATCGAGTATCCCGGGAAATCCATCTTGACGAGCTCTTTGGCACAGTGTTCTCTCAGATCCGTATAGGCCCCGCCCTGGACGATGCCAAATAAGGCCTGGTTCTCCGTATTCTGATGGGCTTCTTTACCGCGTTTAGCCCAACGCAGCGTTCTTTCGACGCTGTCTTCCATATATTCGTGGGTGCAAGGGTAAGGAGCACATTCGTCCAAGCTCATAATGATGTCTGCGCCCAATTTATTTTGGATATGAATGGCTTTTTCAGGTGACAGAAAGAGGGATTTGCCGTCAAGAATACTTTTAAAGTAAACTCCCTCTTCTTTGATCTGACGTGTCTTGCCCAGCGAAAAGACCTGAAAACCGCCGCTGTCTGTCAGCATCGGTCCATCATAGTTCATGAACCGATGCAAGCCCCCGGCCTTGGCGACGATATCTTCGCCAGGACGCAGCCAGAGGTGATAGGTGTTGCTGAGAACAACACCGGCATTCATCGCCTTCAGTTCTTCAGGGCTGATGCCTTTGACGGTAGCGGCTGTTCCGACTGGCATGAACATCGGTGTTTCGACATCCCCATGTGGTGTATGCAGAATGCCGTAGCGAGCACCGGTCGCTTTACAAACATGTTTTAATTCGTACCAGATGGCACTCATAATGTCACTCCTTTACATGATAAAGAAAAAAACTGTTTACACAGTTTCTTTTTTAAAGAACGGTGAAGTTTTGGAAATATTGAATTTCGCATTGACCCCATCGCGGGTTGCTTTTAATGAGAAACCGGCTTTTTCCATGGCGCCCTTCAACTGTCCATTGGTAATATAAAATCCTTTAGGATCACAAGAGAAGGCTTTTTTCAGATCAAATGAGGTGACGCCATCATTAAATGTCTTAATTGCATTGAAATTTGCTTTGCACCATTCGATGAGCTGTTCCTGTTTTTCTTTTGATAATGAATCAAAATGGCTATTTTGATTGCATGGTGCTGTGATTTCAGTCTTATTCAAACATTGTGTAATCATACTATCCATAAATCAACTCTCCTTCAAACAAAAATGACGAAATACCGTCCACTATTATATCAGAAAATTTCGATAGATAAAGGATTTTTTTAAAAAATCTCCATGCTTAGCGGATTTTTTTTGCCACGTCAGGCTGTAGATGCAATAATTTGTAAAAAAAAGGTGCAAATACCTTTTCAAAAAATGGAAAATGCATTAAACTATAATTGTAAAAGGAGGAAATCAAAATGGCAAAATTTGTATGTAGTGTTTGCGGTTATGTTTACGAAGGTGACGAAGCACCTGAAGTATGCCCAGTTTGTAAAGTAGGTAAAGAAAAATTCATCAAACAGGAAGATACTGAGATGACTTGGGCAGCAGAACACGTTGTTGGTGTTGCGAAAGGTGTTTCTGAAGACATCATCGCAGATTTACGTTCTAACTTTGAAGGTGAATGCTCAGAAGTTGGTATGTACTTAGCAATGGCTCGTGTTGCACATCGTGAAGGTTACCCAGAAATCGGTTTATACTATGAAAAAGCGGCTTGGGAAGAAGCTGAACATGCTGCGAAATTCGCTGAATTATTAGGTGAAGTGGTAACCGATTCTACGAAGAAAAACCTGGAATTACGTGTTGCTGCTGAAAATGGTGCAACCGCTGGTAAAGTAGACTTAGCAAAACGTGCTAAAGAAGCGAACTTAGATGCCATCCATGACACTGTTCATGAAATGGCTAGAGATGAAGCTAGACATGGTAAAGCTTTTGCTGGTTTATTAAAGAGATATTTCGGTTAAGCTAAATCAGAGGCTCCTTTGAGGAGTCTCTTTTTTATTTGCATCTTGTCTTTCTTTCGTATAGAATAAACATAGAGAAGGAGTGAAGATCAAGATGTTGAATCATGGATTTTATCGCGTCAGTGCCGCCTGCATTCAGACGGAGATCGCGGATGTGAAGCATAATGTTGAAAAAATGATCGAGGTTGCAAAACGTCTAGAAGGTCAAACACAGCTATTAGTCTTTGGAGAATTATCCTTATGCGGTTATAGCTGTCAGGATCTTTTTTATGAGACATTGCTGCAGCAGGCCTGTGAACAGGGGCTGAAAACCTTATGTGAGCAATTACCCGGCAATATGTTAGTGGCGGTAGGACTGCCCATGCGTCATGAAGGGAAATTATATAATACGGCTGCCTTTATTTTTCAGGGGAAAGTGCTGGGCTTTCAGGCGAAAACCTTCCTGCCAGGCTATAATGAGTTCTATGAACGGCGTTGGTTCAGTTCAGCCCGTGAGATCAAAAATGAGATGCATGAATGGCAGGGAGAAAAGATTCCTTTTTCCAACCGTCTGATGATCGAGGATATAACGACGGGAGCTAAGGTTGCGGCCGAGATCTGTGAGGATCTCTGGGTCAGCACACCGGTTTCAACCAATCATTTTCTGCGCGGAGCAAATGTGGTGGTCAATCTGTCTGCCAGTGACGAACTGATCGGCAAGAAAGCCTACCGCGAGATGCTGGTGCGGATGCAGGCCAGTAAATGTGCCTTTGGTTATGTGTATGCCAGTCAGGGAGAATACGAAAGCACGAGTGATATGCTGTGCTGCGGCCATCTGATGATTGCCGATGGGTCTAAGCTGCGTGTCTCCACTATCGACAAGACCATCGTCAGCTCAGAGATCGATCTGGAGAAAGCCAATAAGGAACGTGAGAAATTTCAAACAATGAGTGAAGAGGGCAGTACACAGGAGGCGCTGATTGTCAGAATTGCTTCTACGCCTGTTTCTGTCCAGCCAACTTATGCCATCTCACCAACTCCATTTGTACCGCGTTCGAGTCGTGAACGCTGTCTGGAGATCATGCGGATCCAGTCGAAAGCCTTGGCGATGCGCTTAAAAAAGATCCATTGTCGAAAAGCCGTGATCGGGATTTCCGGCGGTTTGGATTCCACCTTGGCGCTGCTGATCACCTATCAGGCCTTCCAGCAAAACCAGCTTGATCCAAAGGGCATTATCGCGGTCACCATGCCTGGTTTTGGGACCACGGATCGAACTTATCAGAATGCGTTGAGCATGATTCGGGAGATGGGCGCGACCTTAAAGGAAATCAGTATCGTTGAAGCCTGCAAGGTACATATGAAGGATATCGGTCATGATATCAACGATCACGATGTCACTTATGAGAATGTGCAGGCACGTGAGAGAACGCAGATCTTAATGGATCTGGCCAATCAGGAAGGCGGGATCGTCATTGGAACAGGCGATCTTTCTGAGATGGCTTTGGGTTTCTGTACTTATAACGGGGATCATATGTCCATGTATGCCGTGAATGCTTCGATTCCTAAGACCTTAGTGCGTTATCTGGTGAATACCTATGCGCATGAATTTGCTTCAGAGAAATTGAAACAGACCTTATTGGACATTATGGATACACCGGTCTCACCAGAATTATTACCACCGGATGAGAGCGGCCAGATCGTACAGAAAACAGAAAAGACCATTGGACAGTATATTTATCATGATTTCTTCCTTTATTACTTCTTACGTCATCATTTCACACCTGAAAAGATCGACCTTTTAGCCAAACTGGCATTCGGGGAAGACAAGAAGACAGAGATCAGAGAAACCATGAAGATCTTCTATCGCCGTTTCTTTGCCCAGCAGTTCAAGCGCAACTGTGTACCGGATGGTATCAAGGTCGGCAGTGTGTCCCTGAGTCCAAGGGCAGACTGGCGTATGCCTAGTGAAGCAAGCAGCCGTCTGTGGCTCGAACAGATAGAGGAAGAAGACAATTGAGGATCATTGAATAGAAATGGGGGAATCAGAATGAAAAGAATCATTGAAGTATGCTGCGGGAGCTATGAGGATGCCCTGCAGGCTCATTTAGGCGGCGCTGACCGCATTGAATTGAATAGTGCGCTGCATTTAGGCGGCTTAACACCAAGTACCGGAACCTTAAAGCTGACCAAAGCGGCAGTGAGTATCCCGGTCATTGCCATGGTGCGTCCGCGCGGTGCAGGCTTCTGCTATAGTGAGAAAGAGGCAGAGGTCATGATGGCAGAGGCAAAGGAGCTGCTGGAAGCCGGCGCAGACGGGATTGCTTTTGGCTTCTTAAATGAAGACGGCAGTCTGGATGTCGATCGAAACCAGGCGATGATCACGTTGATTCATCAGTATGGCAAAGAAGCCGTTTTCCATCGTGCCTTTGACTGCTGCAAAGATCCTTTTACAACCATGGAACAGCTGATTGCATTAGGGGCGGATCGTGTTTTGACAAGCGGGCTAGCGGCCAAAGCACCTGAAGGCAGTGCGCTGATCGCCCAGCTGCAAAGCCGGTTCGGGGATCAGATCGAGATTTTGGCTGGCAGCGGCGTGAATGCTACGAATGCCAGAAAACTGATGGACGACACAGGCATTTTCCAGGTGCATTCTTCCTGCAAGGCATGGCGCAAGGATCCAACGACCCACATCAATGAAAAAGTCACCTATGCCTATGCGACAGGGGAGTTCGCAGACTGCTATGATCTGGTGAGTCTGGATCTCGTCAAAGAATTAGTGAATAGTATTTGATCATAACCGCCTTTAGTGGCGGTTATTTAGCTAAGGGGGAATGACGTTGTTTGAAATACTCGTGATGATTGGCGGTTTAGTGAGTATCGGATATTATCTTGTGTTAAAGATCATGCGTAGACGTGTCAGCTTTGCCCGTTTCTTTGCTTTTGCGGGTCTGCTTCTTTTTCTCTATGGATTGCTTCATGTGATGGGATGGCTGGTTTTACCAGACTTTCTGTTGTGGTTGGTTCGTATTGTACTGATCCTTTTTCTCATCTCTTTTGTCTGGGTGGAACGGCGACTTGTTTTGAGCGCCCATGAAAAGAAACCTGAATCGCTGGATGCACTAATTATTTTAGGTGCAGGCTTATTTGGGGATCGTTTATCCCTTTCGTTAAAGCGACGCCTGGATGAAGCGTTACGCGTCGGGCAGGATCATCCCCAGGCCTTCTTTATCGTTTGCGGGGGACAGGGGCCGGATGAGTGGATCAGTGAAGCGCAGGCCATGCATGATTATCTGGTTGCCCATGGCATTTCTAGTGAGCGGATCCTACAGGAAGATCAGTCCACTTCCACCTATGAGAATCTCAGTTTCGCCATTTCCCGTTTTGATTTATCTGGGTGGCGAGTGGGGATCGTCACGAATTCCTTTCACCTTTGTCGTTCGGTCAGAATGGCTCGTCAGCTTGGACTGGAGGCATATGGATTTGGAACCTCAGCGCCACATCTGACCAGCCCGGTGTTTTATACCCGAGAGTATTTTGCCTACCTCAAGGCCAAAATAAAAGGCCAAATCTAAAAAAGACCCTGGCCAGGGTCTTTAAAAATGGAAGATAAATTGCATTCCGTCTTTTTTAGGGGTTCGTTCAAAATCACAATAGAATTGCAGCGTTTGCAGTAACTGATGGAATTGTTTCAGGTCTTCATCCTGATCTAAAACGGTCTGGATGCTCTTGTTGGTCAGGCAGGCGCCTTGATAAGCAATGGTAATTTCATAGTGATCATTCTGAATGATGATGGTGGACTGTTCCTCGACTTGAGCGAGGATGAAATGCATCATGTGATCAAAGGCCTTGCGGAAAAGCAAGTCATTGACTTCCATCGGCAGATGATCTTCGATCTGACATTGAATATGCACTTTCTTGTGCAAACTATGGGTTTTGTATTGACTGGCCAAACGGGCAAAGTAATCTTTTAAATCCACTTGAATCGTAATGGCCTCGCTTTCAGTCAGGCCATTTTCCAGCGTTTGTGTCAGTGTCTCTTTGAGATCTTCGAGCTTGACCTTTGCTTCGATCAGATAAACCTGATGATTGCGGTACTGACCTTTGTTTTGAATCATATTGTTGACAAGAGTGATCAAATCATCCACGGGAACCTTGAGTTTTTGGCTGGCAGCCTTCAAGGCGTGGAGCGTTTTTTCTTCTGTATCCCTGTTTTCTTTAGACTGGTTGGAGTTGGTCTCTAAACTGAAGATGAGCTGCTGATAGAGGGCATTTATATTATCCACAAAGCGCTTTTTGTTGCCGCTGGCACCTGCCAGTTTGAGCCGGGCCCGTGGTTTTAAGGCCAGCATGTCTTCGCTGGCTTGCCGCAGGCTGGTAAAATCATCCTGGCTGGAAGAGCGCCGCAGATACTGAATGAGTGCCAGGATGCCAATCAGGATCAAACCAATGAGGGGCAAACTAATGAGCAGGACACGATTCAGGAAGAGGACATCATCCTGTGAGAATTGAACACTGACTTGCACAGCGGTACCACCGGAAGTGGTCGAATTCGTTTCGTAGAGCTGGCTTTGATTCATGGCGATGACCGGTGACTGGTAGTTCAGCGTTCCGTCCTGATTCGTAATCTGAATGTAACAATGATTTTCGACTGCGGTCCGATTGACCAGTTCGCTTAGATCGGTACTGACCGGAATATTGCTTTCCAGACTGCTCATGGTCTCACGAAAGCTGGACTCTTTCATTAATCCGTAGATGCGCGGGATACCGATATATAACAGAACAAAGACGACGACACAGGCGACGACCTGAAAAAGGAAGGAATTGTTCTTTTCAGTTTTTCTTTTTCTTTTTTTCATGCGTATGACTCCCTTTCAATCCATGAAATAAAAAA
Source organism: Clostridiales bacterium CHKCI006 (assembly GCA_900018345.1). Lineage (GTDB taxonomy): Bacteria > Bacillota_I > Bacilli_A > Erysipelotrichales > Coprobacillaceae > Fimiplasma > Fimiplasma intestinipullorum. Next base: position 152 of record FCNA01000021.1, on the reverse strand, counting down.
AGTCTTTCGACATCTTTCCTTCCTATTATAACAAACCTCACGTCTAAAAGCCATACCCATACGTTTTTTCATTTTTTTTGCCATCGAAATCCGTTATAATGGAACTAGGAGGAAAAGAATATGCGATTAACTTATGATAAGACACAGTTTTT
>FCNA01000017.1 GCA_900018345.1 Clostridiales bacterium CHKCI006 | reverse complement strand
CGTTTTAGTACAATGAAACTTAATTCAAATTTTCATAAAAAAGGAAGTCCTTTATATTATAAACACATATAATAGACTTCCCTATTTTTTTGTACTGAAAATTTGTTTAAGTTTATAATTTATTATACCGAATTGATTTGGAGAAAGATACGAAAACAAATCTGTTTTTTTCAGGTATCCTATAGATGAAGGAGGAATGAATCATGCCATTTCCAACACATTTCTTATGGGGTGGTGCCACCTCAGCCAATCAAATTGAAGGCGCGTACTTAGAAGACGGCAAATGCCTGTCCGTCGATGATGTTATTGGGCGCCTTGTCCCAAGCAATGCCACGCAGGCCCAACCAACGAGAAAACGCAGTCTCACTGAGGTTTCCTCAGCCGAGATCGAAGAAGCGATCCATTCGACGGATATGAGCCGTTATGCCAAAAGGCATGGCATCGATTTTTATCATCATTACAAGGAAGATATTGCCCTTTTAGCCCAGATGGGATTCAATGTCTTTCGTCTTTCCATTGCCTGGTCCAGGATCTTTCCTGAAGCCCATGGTCAATCGAATCCGGCTGGACTGGCGTTCTACGAGGACGTCTTTCGTACATTAAAAGCGTATGGGATCGAACCGCTTGTCACGATCAGTCATTACGACGCGCCGCTCTATATCGCCACAGACTACCATGGCTGGCAAAACCGTGAGGTCCTGGATCTCTTTATACGCTTCATGCATACCGTCGTCGATCATTTTCATCCGTATGTGAAATACTGGCTGACCTTTAACGAACTCGATGGAATCAAGCATCATCCTTTCGATGCCGGGGCACTGGTTGAGGATCACTTTGCACCCGAAGATTTTGAAACCGCCATTTATCAGGCGACCCATCACCAGCTCTTAGCCAGTGCCTTGACCGTCCAATATGTTCATCAGATCGATCCAGACGCTCAGGTCGGCTGTATGACCGCCTATCATCCCTTCTATCCGATGACGCCCGATCCACAGGATGTCCTGGATGCGATGAAAAAGACAGAGGAAAGCCTGGAATCAACGGATATCCAAGTATTCGGAGCTTATTCCCCTGCACTGATCAAACAGCTTGAACAAAGAAAGATCCACATCCAGATGGATGAAAAAGACGCAGAAATTCTGGCCCATGGGACCGTTGATTTTGTCTCTTTCTCTTATTATTCCTCGGCCACAGCGACCAGTCACCCGCTCGAAGAAGAAGACGGAGATATTTACACCTTTATCAATGGACCTCGCAATCCATATTTGAAAAAAAGCGAATGGGGCAGTGCTATCGACCCGCTTGGTCTGCGCATCAGTCTTAATCAGCTTTACGCACGTTATCATCTGCCCTTGTTTATCGTCGAAAATGGACTGGGAGCTAAAGACGTCCTTCAAGCCGATGGAACCATTGAAGATGATGAACGCATTGCCTATCTGAAAGAGCATCTGATCTGTCTTCATGATGCCATCCAGATTGACTGCATTCCGGTCATGGGATACACGAGCTGGGGCTGTATCGACTGTGTTTCAGCTGGATCATCTCAGATGTCTAAACGCTACGGCTTTATCTATGTGGATCTGGACGATGAGGGACAGGGAACCTATCGACGTTATCCTAAAAAGAGCTTTTACTGGTATCAACGTGTCATTGCCACCAATGGGGCTTCTCTATTTGAAAACGAGACTAAAAATGCGGTATAATAGAAAAAAGGAGGTGCTCATATGAGCGAAACACTAGAAAACATCAAAACAAGAAGAAGTATTCGGCAGTTTAAAGACACACCCGTACCTAAGGAACTCATTGAAAAAATCTGTGAAGCCGGTACCTATGCACCCACCGGAATGGGCAAACAATCGCCTATTATTGTGGCCGTCACAAATCCAACCGTTCGAAATAAGCTTTCAAAATTAAATGCCGCCATCATGAACGGAACAAACGATCCTTTCTATGGAGCACCGGTTGTGCTGGTTGTTCTTGCCGACAAAGAAAGAGGCACCTATCTGTATGATGGCAGTCTAGTCATGGGGAATATGATGTTGGCTGCACATGATCTGGGGCTTGGCAGCTGCTGGATCCATCGAGCCAAAGAAGTCTTCGAAAGTGAAGAAGGCAAAGCCTTACTTAAAGAATGGGGCATCGAAGGGGATTACGAAGGAATCGGAAACTGCATCATCGGATATCCAGATGGCAAAGAGCCTGTCGCCAAACCGCGCAAGAGCGACTATGTTTACTACATTGACTAAAAGATAGCCCAGCTATCTTTTTAACTCCTATCAGAACAGGACGCTTTATGATCACATATATCGATCAGAATCTTCAACCCGATCATATCAATCAGGTACGTCTGGCAGTCGGTTGGCGTGCATTAGATGAAGCACGTTACGCGGAGGCTTTACAAAAAACAGTCTATGCCCTCATGGCTTATGATGATGATCGCCCTGTGGGTCTGGCCCGCCTGATTGGGGATGGCATCTGTTATGTCATTGTCGATGTCGCTGTCGATCCTGCCTATCAAAAGCAGGGGATCGGAAAAACGCTCGTTCTCCAACTTTTAGAATATGTCCGCAGGCAGCTGGATAAAGATCAGGACTGTAAGATTCTTTTAAATGCTTCCTATGGCAAAGAAGACTTCTATCAAAAACTCGGTTTTCAAAAAATGCATACGGGAACAGGGATGCAGCTCATCCTCTCTCGCTAAGAAAAGATCCGACAGGATCTTTTCTTTTCAGGATTTGTAAATGAGTGGAAATATCTACCGCATACGTTAAAATGAAGCGGAGGTGAAATAAATGAGCACACGCAAATTTTTCTTTTTTGATATTGATGGCACTTTGGCTGTGGGGACCCCCGGCCAACAATATATACCTGATTCCGCTAAAAAAGCCATTCAGTCACTGGAAGAAGCCGGCCATTTTGTCGCGATTGCTACCGGTCGCAGCTATGCCATGGCTGTCGAAACCATGCAGAAATTAGGCTTTAAAAACATGGTCAGTGATGGGGGCAACGGCATTACCATTGATGGTCAGCTGCTTGGCATCCAGCCTCTTGATTACGACAAATGCCTCCGGCTGATTGATGAATGCAAAAACAAAGGATATATCTGGGCTTTTTCTCCTGATAATACCAAAAGACGTCTGGCTCCCGATCATCGCTTTGAAGATTTCACGCATGATGTCTACATGGAAACGGTGGTTGTCGACGGCCTGGATCCACGTGATTATGATACCATCTATAAGGTCTATGTCGCATGCTATACACCTGAGGAAGAAAAGCTAGCGACCTTAAAGGAATTGCCCTGGTGTCGCTTCCACAAAGAATATTTATTTGTAGAACCTGGGGACAAATCAGTAGGGATCAAGGCCATCGTGGATCATTTTGGTGGTTCTTATCAGGATGTCGTTGTTTTTGGTGATGAGAAGAATGACTTAAGTATGTTTTGTGATGAATGGACCTCCATCGCCATGGGCAATGCCATCGATGCACTCAAAGCCAAAGCGACCTACGTGACTGCCGACGCAGCAGATGACGGAATCTACAAAGCTTGTCAGCACTTTGGATGGATAGACTAAAACCTGCTTTGAAAGCAGTTTTTTTACTTTAGGCAATGGATTGCTTAGTTGTGAACAAGTATAACGACGCAGCCAGTAGTAAGGTCAGCATTTCTGCCACAAACGGCGCTATCTAGATGGCTTCACTGCCCCAAATGATGGGGATCGCAAAGATAGCGATGTTTTGATCACTATTCCTCTGCTTAAAGCAATCAGATTGCCATCTCCGGGAAAATGTAACGAAATAGTATTTTCATCAAGATTTCTCCATAGAAAAGAAGTGGGGTCACGCCTAATGGCCTACCCCACTTCTATATGGAAAATGGGATATCGCCCTCTCAGACTTATCCCACTTCAACAATCGATCTGAGATTGCCAGTCCTCTGACAAGCATCCTCATTCTAGCGTACCCTTTTTTATCTGACAATGCCTATTTTATCTGTGATCCTAGCATCCAAAATAGTCACGAATTTCCTGCATTCTAGCCATTTGGTCAACTTTAAATGGGCAACGCTGATTGCAATGACCACAAGTAATACAATCGCCAGCCTTCTTTTCTAGATGAAGATAATGATCTTTGGCCATATCGTCCCCAAGTAAAGCAAGATCATAATACTTATTGATCAAAGCAATGTCCAGGCCCATTGGACAAGGATGACAATGTTTACAATACACACAGTGGCCCAGGTGATTGACCTGTTTAAAGCTTGCTAAGATACTATAATCCTTCGCTTGATCGCTGGCGCCATCGTAAGCTAAGATGCCCTTGAGCTCCTTCCGGTTTTTAACTCCGGCTAGAACCGTCACGACAGCCGGTTTATCCAAAGCATACTGCATGCACTGTACGGGTGTCAATGCCTTGCCAAAAGGTGACTTCGCCGCGTCGAGCAGCTGACCGCCGCTGAAACATTTCATGACTGAAATGGCGACTCCTTCCTTTTCACAACGCTGATAGAGCGCCATGCGTTCATCTGTTTCTCCGATGGCATACTGTCCATGCTTATAATCATAAGCCGGGTTGATACTAAACATCAGCATATCCAAAATGCCTAGATCCAGCACCTTATTGACAAGCTCAGGGGAATGACTGGATAAACCGATATGCCGAATGATTCCCTTTTGTTTCAGCTCCAGCACGTAATCCAGCACACCGGCTTGCTGATAGGCTTTAAGGTCACTGGCTTCATCCAGGCAATGAATAAATCCAAAATCAATATAATCGGTTCCCAGTTTTTCCAGCATCCATTCCACGGATTGCTTGATGGTCTGCAGATTCGTCGTCCAACCATATTCTCCCGTCATATAATTGGCTCCAAAATGAATCTGAAGATAGGCTTTTTCACGTTGTCCTTTTAAGGCCTTACCAAAGGCTTCAAATGTCGTGGCATGACCACTGGCCAGATCGAAATAATTCACACCGGCATCCAGGGCCATCTGGATCGTCGCGACCATCTCTTCCTGATTAGATTCACCCAGGACCGATGTGCCCATACCAATAACACTGATTTGTTCGTTTCCATGAGGCAATTTCCGATACTCCATACTCCCACCCCTTTACTTTCTACAATCATTATAAACATCCTTTCTAAAATTATCCAATACTTATCTGATATAATAAAGCATGCTTGAAAGGAATACAAAAAAACAGGACAAGTGTCCTGTTTAAGAAGCAGGGTTTGCAGTTTGATAAGCACTGATCAAAGGATCAAATAAATGGGCTACGCCCTCATCAATCGTCAATTCAGATCCGCTATATGTATGATACGTCTCATTTTCGACTAAAGGATCCTTGACTTTGTACATCAGCATTGCATTCGCAAGTGCGTAAGTATACTGATTGTAATTGCCATAATAGAGATAGTCTAACTTGCCATTATTCACATAAATCTCATTGATGGATTGTTTGGTGGCATCATCTTGCTCATTATACCAGTTGATGGCCGTTTCGATTGGCTGATAATAACTGTCCTGTTCATTCAAAAGATCTTTAACCTCATGATAGATAAGAGAAATGTCAAAGCTTTGTTCGTCGATCATGTTATTATAATGTTGGAATGCTTCATAAGCCATCGTCTGATTCGTACCAAGCTGATAATCTAAAATCGTGTCGACAAAATTAGGATAGATGGCAATATTTAAGCCTCCTTTATCAATCACGCTCAAACTGTCGGAAATATGCAGTGTATCAAAAAAATCCTCACAGGTGAAAGCATAGCCGCCATCTCGATTGGTTACAACCTGCATTTCGAAAGTGACCTCGGCCAACGGCACTTCTTCCCGCACCTCTGCGTATAGCTCATTTAAACTCTGCGGCTCACGAAGCACACTCGATAAATACCCCGGATTGTTCTCCAGAATATGCGTCACCGTCACGTAGGGTAAAGTGTCGTCCCATAATCGCACTTTGGCATTGACCGTAATGGTACAGGTCTGGTTCTGATTCAGCGCTCTTTTTTGTTCACTTGTGAGTTTCTCGACCTCGAACTCAGCATCCTGAAGCAGGATCTGAAACCTCTGCTGAACAAGCTCACTTTGAAAAGCACTTTCCATATCTTCCTTCAGATCCCCCGTAAAGCGCACGCGCGTATTATAAGCATGCGCCACATAGGATAAGGCCGACTTATCGCCTTCTTTAAGCTCCGTAAAAAACATATCGAGGTTTGCTTCTACGCTGCGGTAATCCGGCAGAAACACACATGCTAAACAAATCGCAATTACCCCGACAAGACATATGATATATTTTCGATACGCCATAGACATTCCCCCATTCGCATGCCCTATTATACCATATTCCATAGAGATGGGGAGCATTTTTAACTATCAAATACAATAAAAACGCTCACAAAAAAAGGCAGCCCTCTCGTAAAAAGACACGTTCTGCCCCAAAAGAAACCATCTCTGTTCTGTTTAATAACGCAAAATAAAGTAGATGACATAGACCCAGCTAAGTAAGCCATGAAAGATAGCCCACCCGACGGATTGCCAGGTGGTATAGCTGATGACCATCGCCAATGCGCTCCCAAAAGAAATCCCTGACTTCACCGTTTTCTTCACAATGGTTGTTTTCTTCTCTTCCATATTTTCTCCTCCTTGTTCATGAGCAGACATTTTAAAATAAGATAGATGCTGCCTGTCAGCTTTAATGAATGAAAAAGCAAAGCCGGTTAATAGATACCGGTTCTGCCATTTCCTACTGAAAGAATTCTAAACTGGGTATTGTATGAGGTTCCGCCGCTAAAGAAGCTATTGCTTTCACCGCCGCAGTAAACATCGATATGTGAACCGGTGATGGCCCCTCCACGATCTAATACGATACCATAGAATGGATCTGGCAAGCTGAAATTATGGTTAGACACCTCAATGATCGTTCCAAATGGAATCGAACGATCGGCTGCCAATACATAATATTCGCCGCCATTATATGTCAGCGTGACCTTCCCTGAATTCTTGACACCATTAGCTGTAACCACCAGACCAGCAGCCGTACGTCCGCTGCAGCCGGCACAATCCGCACCATATCGAGTCAGGATGCCTGTAAAAGAAGCCTGTGCTGCCACATTGGAGCGTGCGATCTGCTTATTGACAGGTTCCTGAATAACCGTCTCGCTCACTAAAGTACGACTCTCTTCCACACCATTGACCATACGTACCTGATACGTATTTTCCTTGGTACCATTGACCCCTTCCTGTACGACCTTATTGCCAAACACCTGGCTGTCAGAAGTGGTAACATATTCTGTTTCAAAAGGAATGTCTTCGGTTTCTTTAACTTCTTCATAAGTCACACGGGTAATTTCCAGTGTCGTTCCCTCAGTCACCTGATCTGTCAAAGCTAAATTGAGGGTATCTTCCTCGTTCAAAGTAATCTCAAGGTCTGAGAGTGCCTGCTCAACCGTACCCTTTTTTAATAAATAGGTTTTGGCTTCTTCGGTTCCATCCTGAACGACCACACTGATGGCAGGTTCGTACCCTGCCAGTTCACTGACCGCACCCACATCCTGGAAACCAGCCATGACCATCATATATGCACAAACTAAAACAAGTAAAAATTTAATTCTGTTATCGGTATTCTTGAATAGGTTTTTGATTCCTTTCACGACCTGACCTCCTTAAATTCGAAATACTTTCATCGCATTTTCCGTCGTTTGTCTCGCTACTTCTTCAACACTAACTCCTCTAAGCCGGGCAATTTCTGATGCTGTATAAACTACATTGGCCGGTTCGTTGATCTTTCCTCTTAAAGGCGTTGGGGCTAAATAAGGAGCGTCTGTTTCAATTAATAAATCCTTGAGATCCAGCTTGGCAGCGACTTCCTTAGGGATTCGCGCATTTTTAAAGGTCACCGGTCCCGCCAGTGAGATCTTAAAACCAAGCTTGATGAAGCGTTGTGCCATTTCGACACTCCCGCCATAACAATGCATGATGCCTTTGACACCAGCTCCTGCAAGGATCTCATAAGTATCCTGCATCGCATCACGGCAATGAATGACCACGATTTGTTGATACTTTTTGGCGAGCTCGAGCTGGGCTCGAAAGATCGCTTTCTGTTTTTGAGGTGGTACTGTATCCCAGTGATAATCCAGTCCGATCTCACCGAGGGCCACGACCTTCGGCTTTGTGAGTAAAGCTTCGAGCTTAGCAAGCTCTTCTGCATCCGTGTCCAGGCAATCCTCCGGACCAATGCCCACGGCCGCATACACGTTTTCAAATTCATGACTGATAGCGACCGCCAGTTCACTGGCTTTGAGATTATATCCCACGACCACCATGTGATCAACACCGCAATCCATGGCATGTCTAACATAATCTGCGCGCTTTTCATAAAGCTGTTCGCTATTCAAATGACAATGCGTATCGAAGTACATGAAATCACCTCTTTTTTTATCATATCATATTATCCGAAAGAATGCAAATTGTGGTGGAGAAATCGTTTTTTTTCATTCGAAATGCTCATAAAAGGAAAGGAGACCAGCTCTCACTGGTCTCTGAAGAAAATAAAACTCCTCTTGGATATTCTATTTACAATCATATTGTAGCGTCTATATCTAAAAAATGCAATATTTAGATTAATTTTTTTATATTTTCTAAATCAAATGTGTTAAGATAATATCGAGGAGGAAGAGAAAATGCATACATTTGCGAATAAAGGACCCGAAAACACCCAGACAACCCTAAAATTAGCTTTAGAAAAAGCCAACGAACTTCAGACGAGTCTCGTGATTGCCACCAACACCGGCCAAAGTGTCCAAGGACTATTAGATCTCATGAAAGAAATGCAGATTGAACGGCCCGTCATTGCAGTCAGTCATGTATATGGCATGCGGGAACCTGGAAAAAATGAATTAACAGACGAAATGAGAGCATATCTGGAAAATCAGGGCGTGGTTATCGTGACCGCTGCCCATGCATTAAGCGGAGCAGAAAGAGCTTTTTCCAATCGCTTCAAAGGCCAGGGACCAATCGAGATCATGGCTCATACGTTAAGAATGTTCTCACAGGGAGTGAAAGTAGCAGTGGAGATTAGTACCATGGCTTTAGATGCGGGACGGATTCCTTATGGTAAGCCCGTCGTCGCCATCGGAGGTTCCGGATCAGGACAGGATAGCGCAGTGGTACTGACCCCTTCTTACACGCATTGTATTTTGGACACGAAAATTCATGAAATCCTATGTAAACCTTATACCGGTTAGGCACATGTGGATCATGTGCCTTTTTCTGTACAAAGCAAGTACAATCATGGTAGAATTGAAGCAGCATAAGGAGTGTCTCATATGATCTTTTTCATTACTTTTCTGGAAGGCATCATGACCTTCCTGTCCCCTTGTCTTTTACCGATGATTCCTATTTATTTAGGCTATCTCGCAGGTAAGGATCAAAAGCAGTCCATCGTCAAAAACGCGCTCGGTTTTATTTTAGGCTTCACACTCATGTTTAGTCTGTTAGGACTAGCCAGTGGCACGATCGGTGCTTTTTTGACACGCTATCAGCGCTATGTCCACATCATTTGTGGCCTCGTGATGATTGGCTTTGGACTCTATTTCCTAGGTATCGGACGACTGTCTTTCTTCCGTGGTTTTCACTTGCGCTCTACTACTATGTCCCAAGGTTTCTTTTCAGCCGTTTTCTTCGGTATCGTTTTTTCCATTGGCTGGACCCCATGTGTCGGCGCCTTTCTTGGTTCGGCCCTCATGTTAGCTTCAAGTACCGGTTCCACGTGGATGGGTCTGGGTTTACTGATTACTTATTCACTGGGCTTAGGTGTCCCCTTCTTACTTTCCGCCATTCTCTTTAAGGAACTGACCCAAGCTTTCAACTGGATCAAAGGTCATTATCATCTGCTCAATAAGTGGGCCGGTGCTTTATTGATCCTGGTTGGTCTAACCATGATCAGCGGCTTATTCAATCAATATTTTCAAATCATTAACTTTAGTTAAAGAAAGGAACTATCCATGAATTCAAAAAAGAAAGTAATCCTGGCAGCAGTCGCTTTTGTCCTCGTGCTGGGTATCGGTGCCATTCTTTATCCCTATCTAAGCGACCATTTCCAGCTAACCAGTCCTCTCACTCAGCAAGAAGATACGACAGAGACCAGAACCCCTGCACCCAATGTCAGCTTTGAAGATTCCAATGGGAATATCGTTCAGCTCGATGATTTCAAAGGGAAGATCATTGTCATGAATTTCTGGTCCAGTCAGTGTAATCCATGTAAGATGGAAATGCCTGATATGCAAAAGGCCTATGAAGCCTATCAGGGAGAAGTCGAATTTGTGATGATCAATGTTTTAGATGCCATGTATGATACAAAAGAAACTGCCAACGCCTATATTGCTGAGAACAACTACACCTTTCCGGTCTATTTCGATACACAATTCAATGCCATTCAAACTTATGGCGTCAACTCCTTCCCAACCACCTATGTCATTGACCAGGAAGGCAATCTTTATGGCCGCGCGATCGGCGTACTAAGCTACGAAGCACTCACAGATGCACTCGATGATTTGCTCGCATAAAAATATCATTGTTTCATCACTTTTTCTATGATAAGATGTTAGAAATGAGGTGATGATCAATGGCAATTTTAAAAAAAGAAAACGAACCGAAAATTGATATGGTCCAGATTGAAAACCGAATCGATCAGGCGATGGAAAAAGTCAAAATGGCTTATGAAACACACTTTGATTCATCCAAAGTTATTCATTTGAACAAAGAACGCTTTATCTTCTGTTTAGGTGCCGTCTCATCCACCCGGATGATCAATGGCATCGACCAGCATATGGGCTTTGAAAAGCATTATTACTGCAAGGATGAGGCCAAAAAAGAAATGACTCGTTTCCATCTGCGTAAAATGTACGGTTTTGATAGTGAAAAGAGTCTTTTGGAAGCAGGAAACCGTATGTTTACCAGCGGTGTTGATTATAAAAACTTTGTGACCTTTTGGAACAATGAGCCAAGTTTTGACAAAAACAAACTGCCTCCTGAAGCGCGGGCATTCTTTGATCAGTGTAAAGATTTTGCCCGTCTTTTCTACCCATATCTCAAAAACAATGGTATGTGGGCGTGGGATATTAATGAGCGTGTCGGCATGCTGCGTGCCGCTTTAGCCTGCGGTATCATCAATGAAGAGAAATTTGATGCCTTCGCCTCGGAACTGGCCGACATGGCACTCGATTACTTCCATGACTGGGAAGAATATGCTTTAAGTTGTCTTGGCGGTGGAGCTTATTTCATGTTTAAGCAAAGTGGTGGTGAACTTGAACATGCGATCCACTTTATGGAAATGAATGCCACCATCATTGAACACATTATTCAAAATGATCGTGTCTGGCTGGATGCCTATTGGGGATTTGAACGACCTAACTAACGTCACTATGACAGGTGACGTTTTTCTTTTCCTGGGAAATAGGATAAAAAAGACATGATCTTGACTACTTTTGTATACCACGTTGCTTTTCTTTAAATAACCTCTATGATAAAGAAGTACGGGTCATCACACCCGAAAGAAAAGGAGGTTACATACAATGAAGAAATGGCGATACGCATTGATGAGTCTTTTATTGACAATAGGAATACTAGGCATATCCAAAACAAATGTCAATGCCGAAGAAATCTTGTTTAACGTCGGAGGTCACTATTTTGCTTCCGGAGATACTGTTGTCGTAATGCAAGGAGAAGACTTTCCCTGCTCCTATTCATTAAATAGACTTGATCATGCCCAGATTTATCGGATGGAGAATGATGAGGTCATCATTCAAACTGAATATTATCATTCTCGAGAAGACAGCACACATCCATCTGACTATAAGCTCTATGCTGCATTACCAGAAAACGGTTTTGATCCCAAACCAGAAACTGATCCATACATTAATATTCACTTTGAATCAGATCCTACCAAGTTACCTGATGACTATTACTACATCACCGCTAACGGGAAGAATATTACACCTGGCTTGGGTTATGGAGATGATATCACCTTCAAGATCCACAATTATTTCTATACGCAACCAGTGAATGACTTTACCATTGTCGATTACCCTACCGAGTTGCTTAAACATAAAGATGGTCACACTTATGAAGCCATCGGAACAGGAGAAGGAAATGTTGTCGTTGAAGTAGCCGGAAAAAGATTTTCTATGGACATTATGATCGGTGCTGTCAAGTATAAATACAACATCGTTTTCAATTATGTTCAAGACAATGGTCCAAGCAACACATACACTGTATTCTACGATGAGGAACAATCTGCCAGCAACACTTTTATGATTGGTCGAACATATGGATTAACCCTGAGTGAGATTATTTCTGCCGAAGGGTATCCAGGCGTCGATCACATGATCAAAGACCCAGAAAATGTTCAGTGGTCTGTCGATAATGACAATGTTACCATTGACCATGAAGCCAAAACGATTACTTTCAATCAAGAAGGTATGACCTACTTAACCGCTTCATATAATGGTTTCGAATTAAAAACAAAACTCTTTATTCGTAACGCAGGCATTCAGTTGGAAATCATGGACGATCACACCGAAGCAATTGTTAACCAACCAACTCAGTTCATGCATAAAGTGACGGTATTTGAAGACCTGGAAACTACATATGATAATGACTGGACTAATTATTTGCTAAGCGATGATATGCAAGCCAAATATGGAGTCAAATACTTAACAAACATCGATGGTGTTCAATATGTGGATGGCGCCTACACCTTCGATGAAAAACTCAAAGGTCAGACGATTTCTTATCAAATCATTACCATAGATATAAGCAATTCACATCACCAGGAGATCTGCGTTCCTAAAATGGCTACCATTGAAGCTGAAGCTAAAGAACTTCTTCAAAAAGGTGAAATTGATAGTAATGAATTTCAAAATAGAATGAGCCTGGCAACAGAATATTGTGACTGCTTTGAGCAGGAAGCCTATCGCGTAGAAATGGAAATCATTGCAAATGGAGAAAAGCAAACCGGAAAATCTTATCCGGCAAGTGTTACTGTTCTGGACAATTCGGTAGAGAATCAAAAGAAAAAACTAGATGAGATCTACCAGAACCTTGATAATCCAGCTTATATGGAAAACCAGAAAAGTGTGTTGAGTCATTTATATCAGCAAATCTTGCCAGGTAAAGATGGTTCAGCACCCGTTTTAGAATTAACTTATGACGATATTCTTAAATTAGATGAATGCTTACAAGCAGCTTACAATGATAACATTACGATCGACCATAACGGCATTACAAAAGTCGAAGGCTTGATCACGGGTGTTCCATTAGAAAAAGTCAATATGCTGACAAAATTATCTTTAACAGCCGAGCCACAAACTGAGGATCACGCTGAATACCAAATCATCACTGACCATGCCAGCAAGCAAGAACAGAAAATCCTCGCGGCATATGAGATCACCCTCACCTGTAAGATTGACATTGATGATGCCCAAACGATTACACAAACAGCTCATCCCGTGCGCATCACCATGCCTATGCCTGAAGGAGTCACCAATCCTGAAAACTTAGTTGTCCTACGAAACCATGAGGGAACGATCACAGAATTACCAGTAACCATCGTTGATGGCCAGATCGTATTTGAAACAGACCGTTTTTCCACTTATGCCTTAGTAGAAAAAAACGCTACAACAAACCCTGATGAGACCCAGTCACCTAATGAACAGGATAAAAACGATCCAGAAACAGAAATACCAGATAATGAGCCAGAAATAGATGGTGTTACTCCAGATAATACAACAGAAGAAGCTAGCTTGGAGAACACTGTGGCACCAAAAACAGCAGATACTTTCAATGCCTCACCATATCTTTTAGTAGGATTAGTCGCTTTAAGCCTAGCCGCTATCTTAGGTATTCGTCAATCTCAGCGTCACTAGAGCGAATTCAATTTCGCTCTTTTTTTGTATCTAAAAAGGTGACCGAAGTCACCTTAACGATCCTTTTTTTCTAATTCCTGTAATTCTTTTAGTGCCTGGATCGATTCCATCGGTATTCGACCTAGCCCATCCGGCCCAATATTTAATAAATAATTGATGCCTAAAGCATTCAAATGCTTCTTGATATCGTAAAGCTGTTTGCCCGTTTTAAAATCATGATCATGATAAGAAAAGCCCCAGCTCTTATTCATGGTTGCCGCTGTCTCATACAAACCGTTTGGAGATGGCTTAAGCCCATCTACTGCATTGTAATCCACATTTCCTGCTACTTCTAAAGAATCCGGAATCTCATTGTCTCCCAAAGAAACATAATCATATTTACCATTTCCTAAACGTGAATTGATCAGACAGTCTGGCTGCAGACGTTTAACAGTTTCATAGATCTGCTGACTCTGCTCTTCCGTCAAAGTCATTGGCATATCGAACCAGGCGGTGGCAATCGGACCATAATTGGTCATGATCTCCTCAATCTGAGGAATGATCTTGTTTTCAAAACAGATTTGAAAATCTTTTGGTCCCGTGAAATCCCAACTATTGTCCCATGTCGTTCCCGCTGTCTCAATATGGTTAGAAAGATATCCGCCACCATTGGGATCATGCCAATCCAGATCCTGGGAATAATAAATACCAAACTTTAAGCCTTCCTTTGCACAGGCATCTGCCAATTCCTTAACCACATCTCGGTGGAAAGGTGTCGCATCATAAACATTGTACGTATCTACTTTAGAATGGAACATCGCAAATCCATCGTGATGCTTGGTCGTTACGACAAGATACGTCATCCCACAGGATTTAGCAAATCTAACGATCTTTTCTGCATCAAAGAAGACTGGATTGAAAGCCTGTGCCAACTTCTCATATTCTGCATTAGGAATCTGAAATTTAGACTGAATCCATTCTGCATAGTTACTGGATTTCTGTCCCTCATACTCTCCCGCTAATAATGAGTACAGTCCCCAGTGAATCATCATGCCAAACTTCGCACTTTTAAACCATTCGATGTTGTTCATTTTTTGTCCTCCCGTATTTGTTTTTACGCGTATATCATACTGATTCTTGCGCTAAAGTCAAGCTAAAGTACATCTTTTTTTATGTCAGACACTTTTGACATCTTCTTTTGCAAATTTTAAGACTTTTTTTCTATCTTTGATGCAGTTTCAATGGAAAACTTGCTTGGTCAGATCAGCGGCTCTATTTGAACATTTTTCTTCACATAATAATCTTTTGGCGATCCTAATCACTAGAAGATATCCATTTATAACATTATATTCGTCGATTCTGCATGCCCCATAGTCTGAAATGTGATTTATGATATGATAATTGCGGATAAGTCATTCATAAAAGGAGGTTTAATTCATGAAAAAATGGCTATACATTTGTTTAGGTCTCATGCTTGCCATCAGCATGTCGATTCTGCCTACTGCTCATGCCAACGAGCCCAATGGGTATTTTGATATTGGCTCTACATCCTTTTCTCTCTTTGGGAACGGGTCGACTATTGAAATTATGCATGGTGAAGATTTTACACTTCGTTATACCATCATCAATAGCGAAGAGAGCCTTGCTCTCTATCGACTAGATGAAAATAACCAGGTCGTGATCCTTAAAGATGTCTATCACAGTTCAGAAGATCTAAGTCATCCTCAAGATTCTTTTCGTCTTTATGCCACAACGACCGTCAACGGTACACCTCATCCAGATACTGATCAGTATGTAACCATTCAATATACAGACCAGGTTGATTTTTCCTACTACAAACTGGTCCTATCCCCCTCTTCAAACACGTTGCGTTTAGGGGATGAGCTGACTGTCAACGTACAGTCTTATATGACCGACAATGTGGCAGCTGATTGGCAGATCACCGAATATCCACAGGATCTGCTTCAACCAACAGATGACAACACTTTCCAAGTGATCGGTCAAGGATACGGAACGATTACCGTCCGTATCATGGGGTATCATCTATTTGGTTCGATTGAGGTAAATGAAAACAGAAGCTGGTGTATCTGCTTTAATCATGACGACTACTTATTGGATGGTGAATTTCATCAGATCCCTGTACCTGGGCTGGATCATCCTTCAGAAGCATCCAATTGCTTTGTTGTCGGAATGACACACGGTCTAACCCTGTTAGTCGATAACGGCAACTCATTGGTCAGTTACGGTGATGAGATTGATGATCCGGAAAATGTGATGTGGTCAGCAAGTAACGACAATGTTACAATTGATAATGTCAGTAAGGAAATCACTTTTAATCATGTTGGGAAAACAGAATTAACGGCCAAATATCGTGATGTGACCGTGACGACCACGCTCTATATTTTCGAAAATGACAATTATGCCATTGTAGGATCAGGATTGGATACTACGATTGAACCGAACACACGCTATGATTCAGATATCCAATTACTTTGTTTCGATGAAGGTTATCCAACACATTATTGCTATGGGTATTATATCCTTACACCGGATATGCAGGAAAAATACGGCGCTTTTCTCTTAGATGATCTCGAGGGAGTCACTGTTCATGATGATCCGGATGATCCTGTACATTACCTATATGAGTTTGATGAACGCTATTTAGGAGAGACCATTACCTTTAACTTTGTCGTCAGTCCTGTTAACGAATCCGATATTCCATCTGATCCAACCCTATATCAGGATTTTTATGTGATTGAAAATGGTCAAACAAGAAAAGTCAGCAGTCTTTCAGGCAGTATTACCATCGGCGAAAAAAAGCCTTCACAGGAACCTGTTGACCCATCCAGACTGCTTCAAAATTTAGTCGATAACAATCAAAAAGAAGAAATCATTGCACATCAAGATCTACTTGCAGATATCTATCGTCAGACCATCAATGAAGGAACGCTAGACCTCAATGCCATTGATCTTCAAAATCTGGATTATTGCCTATCTGTAGCATATCAGGATACCATTCAAGTGAAGCTTGAAGGAGTAAGTGAAGCACAGGGGATGCTTACAGGAATCAGTCAGCTTGATTTGACGCAACCACAGACGATTACCTTAACAGCCCGCCAGCAAACCGATGAAACGAAACTTGAACAACTGAAACAGTATTGCAACGATAATGGCTATGAAGTAATCGATGCCTGGGATATTTCCCTGGCAAAACAGGTTAATAGGGAAGAAACAGTGAACATTGACCAAACCATTCATCCTGTGCAGATCACCTTACCTATCCCAGCCAATTACCAAAACGATTGTCTGCTTATTCGCGAACACAATGGTGTTTATACCTTTTTAGACGTATCTCTGGCAAAAGGTGAAATGACTTTTAGCACAGATTGCTTTTCCACCTATGCGCTTGTGAAAAAGAAGGCGCCGGTGAGTGAATACGTTACAAATGAATCTGAGTCATCTATCAGTTCGAGTACGCAAACCACTTCTCCAAAGACAAGCGATACCGTATCACTCACACCTTATCTTGTGATAGGAGCACTATCATTATTCGGTAGCTTGATGATCATGATTCGTCACCACAAAAGACAAAAGGGACTGTAACAAGAGTGATACAGCCCATGAAAAAAGGCAGTGTTGTCAGTGTGATACTGATATGCACTGCCTTTTATGATATAATTAGATCATGATAACCACAACAGGATCTAATTACGAAACTAATTATAACACAATTCAGTTATCTTTACCACTAGATTTGGGTGCAAAAATTGATCCCGATGATGAGGTTGTTTCTTTCTTAAAGGCGCTGAAAGGAGTCAATTTTAAAAAATATCTGAAAAGAGAAGAGCGTCGTGGTAGAAAGGGATATGATAACGTCTTGCTTCTTAAAGTTGTTCTTTTTGCTCGGATGGTCAGTGACTGCGATGTAAGAAATCTGGAATCTCTATGTAAGCATGATATTCGATTCATATACATCATGCAGAGTGCTGCAAACATGCGGAACAGAAGCGAAAGATATTGTCCCGGGATGTGGTGCTCAATGAGTTCTATGGAGAGGTAGATAAGAAATTATCCACAGAATATGGGAAAGAATTGAAAAAACAGAGGAGCATCCAGGTGGAAGGAGCATTTGGAGTCATTAAACAGGACATGGGATTTGCCCGGTTTAAAAGAAGAGGACTGAAAAATGTAAAGATGGAATTTCTCATCGTGTGTCTAGGCTATAATTTAAAGAAATATCATCAATATCGCCTGAAAAAAGAGAAGGAAGAACGGGAGAAATGGCTTCACAATTAACAATGGATACACATGAAAAAAACAAATGATAACCGGTAGAGGGGTATTGCGCCCAAAAACAGGAAAAACAGAAGAAAAATCAACCTAAAGAATGCATCTTGAGACCAGTGGAAGATAAAAGATGTTTTTTTATTATCTAAAAGCTGAAAATGAAAAGAGCTGAAACAAATCAACTCTTTCACAAAGTCATTTTGTTACAGCCCCTTTTACATTACAGAATCGGGATCATGATCTGATTGATCGAATCCACCATCTCTGAGATATACACTTCATCATTCAGTCCGATCTCATAACAGAAAGGGCCTAATTTTAAATGATGATCTTTGGCATAGCTAAACAATCGACGATACGTATCCTGCAGGTTTTCTTCATACCCGACACTGTAACCGACTAAAAAAGGACTAGCCTGACGCACAAGGGTATAGTTTTTATCATCATCGTTTTCGATAAACAGATGGGCATAGTGATAATAGTTTTCAGCGATAGCATCCTCCAGTCTCAGCATGGCGCCCATCGGCCAGCGAAAAACGCGATCGCCGGTTTTTTCATGATAAGTTTTCGCTAATAAATGAAAGTTATCATCATAATTCAAATGACTGTCGTAAGGACAGGTAAAGAGCGAAATCGTTTCTTCATATACAATTTCGATATTATTGAGATTATTTTTCGAACGTTCCAATAGCTTCTGTCTGGCTTTTAAGCTGCGCTTCATCGTATTGAGCCGTTCGATGTAAGCATCTATATTTGCCTGATATTCCGTAAACAATGAGATAAAGTTGTCGACTGTTCCCTTATGCAGTTTCTCTTTGATATGTTCGATAGGCATGCCCAGTTCACGAAACCCAAGGATCATCTCCAGCATCGCACTCTGAGAACGAGCATAATAGCGATACCCTTTCTCATCCTTATACTGTGGTTTAAACAGGGCGATATCATCGTAATACTGTAACGTTCTTTTATTTAAATTATGCAGTTTGGCAAACTCACCTGCCGTAAAATATTTCTCCTCTTTCATTTCATGCTCACCCCTTGACTATACAGCTACTGTATAGCTTATCATATCAGTGCGTTGACAATTTGTCAAAATATAAAAGAAAGGAAGTCGTAGTATGAAGCTTATTTGCCATTATTTAAAACGGTATAAAAAGCTCTTTATCCTGAATGTCATCTCTGTGTTTGGCTTTGCGCTTGTCGAGCTTGGCATTCCAACTATTGTGGCGGATATGATTGATGTTGGTATTCAGAATCAGGATACGGGCTATTTATATCGTATGGGTGGATTGATTGCCCTCATCTCCGTCATCGGAGTGAGCGGAACCGTCTTATTAGGTTACTGTTGTGCGAAGATTTCCACCAATATTACCCGTGATATGCGCACGGATATCTTCCATAAAGCACAACAGTTTTCGCATAGTGAATTTAACCAGTTCGGAATCTCATCCATGATCACCCGTACAAACAATGACGCTTATCAGATCCAGATGTTTGTGAACGTGATTCTGAGAACGGCACTCATGACGCCAGTGATGATCATCGTCAGCTTTGTGATGACCATGCGATCATCCTTTATTTTATCTCTGATTGTTTTGGCCACCATTCCATTAATTATTTTAGGTGTGGTCCTCGTTGCCAGGATCAGTAAACCGCTGTCTGAGAATCAGCAGGCCTCACTTGACCTGTTGAACCGGATCTCCCGTGAGAATCTGACGGGGATTCGTGTGATCCGTGCGTTCAATAATGACGCCGAAGAAACCAAGCGCTTTGAAAAAGCCAACAGCGATTTCATGAACTATTCCAAGAAATTATTTAAGCTGATGATGCTGACATCGCCGATCTTCTTCTTGCTGATGAACATTGCCGCTCTAGCCATCTATTGGGTAGCCACCAACATGATCAATGCCGGCAATCTACAGGTCGGTCAGCTTGTGGCCTTTCTAGATTACCTGTTCCATGCCATGTTCTCAGTCATGCTGTTTTGCAGCGTGTTTATGATGTATCCACGGGCTGCCGTTTCGGCTAGACGTATCGAAGCCGTGCTGGAATGTGAGCCGTTGATCCATGATCCAAAAGCACCTGTCATCCCCGAACCATCGAAGCAGGGAGAAGTCGTTTTCGATCATGTGACCTTTGCCTATCCGGATGGTGAAGAAGCCGTTCTCAAAGATATTAGCTTTACAGCCAGAAAAGGCGAAACGATTGCTTTTATCGGAAGTACCGGCTCAGGTAAGAGTACCCTGATCAACCTGATCCCACGCTTCTATGATGTCAGCGAGGGCAGTGTTCGTGTGGATGGCATGGATGTCCGTCAATATGATCTGGCAACGCTGCGCTCGAAGATCGGCTTTATCTCTCAAAAAGCCTTCTTATTTACCGGATCCATTGCCGATAATCTTCGCTATGGGAAAAAGGACGCTTCTTTAGCGGAACTTGAGGAAGCCTGCAAGATCGCTCAGGCCTATGATTTCATTATGGATAAACCGCATGGTTTTGATGAAATGATTACCGAAGGTTCGACGAACATGTCCGGCGGACAGAAACAGCGTTTATCCATTGCCCGAGCACTCGTCAAGAAACCAGAAATTTATATCTTTGATGATTCCTTTTCAGCCTTGGACTTTAAGACTGATGCTACTTTGCGCAAAGCCTTGAAGCCTGTGACGCAAAATGCCGTCGTGATGGTCGTCGCCCAGCGTATTTCCACCATCATGGATGCCGATCAGATCATTGTCCTAAATGAAGGACATGTGGTCGGTCACGGCAAACACCAGGAGTTGTTAAAGAATTGTCCGATCTATTATGAAATTGCTGCTTCGCAATTAAGTGAGGAGGAATTGCACTATGCCTAAAAAGTCAACCAAATCCAATGTGAAACAGATGTGGGGTTTTATTGCCCCTTATAAATGGGGACTGATCATTGCGATTGCCATGGTCTTTGTCACCAGTGCCACCCTTTCCATCTCGCCTATGTTTGAAGGAAGGATCACCACCCAGCTGGTATCCGATGTTCAGGGCATCATGAACGGGACCCTGACCAGTGTTCATTTTACCGCCATCCTGCAGACAATTCTGATCCTGGCGATCCTTTATGCCATCAAGACCATCTCGCAGGTCGTCATGTCTTTCATGCTGACCAATGCCATTCAGAATACGACCCACGATCTGCGCAAGGCGCTGCAAAAAAAGATACAGCATTTGCCGGTTCGCTATTTTGATACGCATAAATACGGGGATGTGCTCAGCCGCATTACCAATGATGTCGACACCTTGTCCAATGCGCTGCAGCAGACCCTGACCCAGATCATCAGCGGGATCCTCTCTTTGATCCTTGCCATCATCATGATGACTCGGATCAATCTGGCAATGACCGGTCTGACCCTGCTTTTGATTCCTGCCAGTCTGATCATCACCAAGATCATTGTCGGTAAATCGCAAAGAAGCTTCCGTGCCCAGCAAAATGCACTAGGACAGCTCAATGGAACGATCACCGAGATGTACACTGGATTCAATGAGATCATGCTTTACAATCGCCAAAAAGAAGCGGAGGAGAAATTCAGTGAATCAAACAGCCGTTTATGCCAGAATGCTTTTCGTGCGCAATTTATGTCTTCATTAATCTCGCCGCTTATTTCCCTTTGTACTTATCTATGCATTGGCTCAATCGCTGTTTTTGGTGCAACGTTAGCCATCTCAAATATCATTTCTGTCGGTAACCTCCAGGCCTTTATTCGTTACATCTGGCAGGTCAATGATCCATTATCACAGATCTCCAATATGTCCGCTCAGATCCAATCTGCCTTCGCAGCTTTGGGACGTATCTTTGAAGTCTTGAATGAAGAGGAAGAAGTGCCTGAAAAAGCCGTGCCGGAAGTGATCGAAGAACCAAAAGGCAATGTGACCTTCGAACATGTGCGCTTTGGTTACTATCCGGATAATATTCTGATTCAGGATCTTAATGCCGAGATTAAAAGTGGCCAAATGGTTGCGATCGTCGGTCCGACCGGTGCCGGTAAAACGACCCTGATCAACCTGCTGATGCGCTTCTACGATGTGCTAGGTGGATCGATCAAGATCGATGGGGTCGATATTCGCGATATGCGCCGTGAAGATCTCCGCCGTCTCTTTGGTATGGTCCTGCAGGATACCTGGTTATTCTCGGGTACCATCTACGACAATATTCGTTATGGCCGTTTGGATGCCCGCAATGATGAGATCATTGAAGCCAGCAAAATGGCCAATGTTGACCATTTTATCCGCACTTTGCCCGATGGCTACAATATGGTCATCAACGAAGAGGGCAACAACATCTCTCAGGGTGAAAAACAGCTGCTGACCATCGCCCGTGCGATTCTGAAGGATCCACAGATTCTGATCCTGGACGAGGCCACTTCCAGCGTGGATACTCGTCTGGAAAAGATGCTGCAGGAAGCCATGACCAATGTCTTAAAAAACCGCACCAGCTTTGTCATCGCGCACCGCTTATCCACGATTCGAAGTGCTGATCTGATCCTGGTCATCGACCATGGTAACATTGTCGAACAAGGAACGCATGAATCGCTGATGGCTCAGCATGGTTACTATGAAAAATTATATAACTCTCAGTTTGCGGATATGCAGGAAAACTAAAAAAGGCGAAGTGTCGAATGACCTTCGTCCTTTTCTTAACTCAATATTCGTCTAGGCGGTAATTTCTTTTTCGCGTACATCGCTGTCACAACCATGATGCCAGAACCCAAAGCCGTCAACACGCAAGCCATCCCTAACATGGCCGGCAAGCCAAGGGCATCCTGAATGAATCCACCAAAAAAGTTACCGATCGTGGCCCCAAATCCAGACGTCATGACCCCAATAAAGGTCTGTCCCATCGCTTCATCTTTTTTATCGGTCACATCCGAAACATAGTATGTCAGAAGGGAAGTCAAGATACCATACGTCACACTTTGAAACAGCATACCGATAAACACAAAAGGCAGGCTCGGTGCCAGACAAATCAAAAAGTTTCGAATGATATAACACCCACCCGCAAACATGACCAGGTTCATCGGATGATAACGACGGATCAAACGCGGAACAACCGCCATGGCTGGCATTTCGCTGGCGGCCATTAAGAAGATCGTCACCCCATAAATAGAAGTATCCCCACCCAGGTTTTCAATAATATTGATGAGATAAGTGGAAATCGATGAGGAAGCCGCAAAGGCAAAAGCAAAGCCTAAAAGAATGAAAAAGAGGATCTGGTATTTACGAATAAAACTGAAAAAGCTGCCGTTTTTCGCATTCGTCTTTGTGGACGGATCGAGCTGGCTATCAGGCAGACGATAGAGTACCAGAAGAAACAGGATAC
The DNA here is from genome assembly GCA_900018345.1 of Clostridiales bacterium CHKCI006. Lineage (GTDB taxonomy): Bacteria > Bacillota_I > Bacilli_A > Erysipelotrichales > Coprobacillaceae > Fimiplasma > Fimiplasma intestinipullorum. The sequence goes on along the minus strand of FCNA01000017.1, from coordinate 1,880 downwards.
CGCCTACCATAAAGACAATGGCCAAAACATTGGCTGAAAAGAGATTGATCCATTCCCCTAAGACAACCGCTGCCACCGCATAAAAGACCGATCCCATGCCACGGGCCAAACCAAAGTTGATCTCACGCCCTTCATGAAGATAATCCATGGCAATCATCGAAAGAAACGGCACCGTCGAGACAAAGGTCGAGAGAATGCAAATATAACAGGCCATCACTAAAATAACCGGCATCTGGATAAAGGCCACACTTAAAAACACCAGGGATAAGAACGCAATGATCATCGTAAACATTTTTTTGACAGTTATTTTAGGATGGTTGTTGATAATAGAAGTGACAAATGGCGATAAAAAAATCGTGATGACACAGCCACTTCCTGTGACTAAACCAATTTCTGTATTGGTCATGCCCTTCGACTGCAGGAAAATAGCGGTAAAGCCACATTCTGCACAGTACACGATCCAGTAAAGGATATGGGCTAAATTGTATTTCATTTGTAGTTGGTTCATGTTTTTCCTCCCTCTTTGATCTATACTATCTCATACTTGATCTAAGCTGTCAAATCAATTCATAAAAATGTCAAATATGCATTTTATCTTCTCATATTCATTGAATGAAAATCAAAATAATTATATAATTCTATATGGTAGAGTTCTTCTTCAAATGTTAAGACTTTGTATAAAAGAGGTTATTATGTATGAATGATGAAATCATTGATGTTCGTATTGGAAAAACTTTTAAAAAATTAGAGAAAGCCATGTGTACTCTTCTGAAAGAAAATGAGCTAGGAGAAGTTTCCATCTCCATGCTCTGCAAAGAAGCCGGTATTAACCGCAGTACTTTCTATTCTTATTTTAAATCTGTACCCGAACTCCTGCACTACTTACAGAAAAAATATATTGAAGAACTTACCCACCAAATGAGCCGTTACTGGGGATATAGACATGACATCCTGCTTTTCTATCAGGATATACTCGCTTACATAGAAAAAAACAAGGAGATTTTTTACTGCCTATATTCCAGTGATACCAATGGCTTTATTGATCAAACCATTGCATCAGCCATCACGCAAAAGAAACTGCCGAACTTTAATTACCCTAAGATCTCACAAGAAGATCTTAATTACGTACGTATCTTTACGTCTTATGGTATTAATGGCATCATTAAACATTGGTTAATGGGTAACTGTAAAGAACCTTCAGAATATATTGCGAATCTGATGTACACTTACACAAAAAGAATTTATCTATTAGACTAATGCGAAACCCCCTTCTTGTTTTGGACGGGGGTTTTATGTGAAGAAAACCCACATGGGGTAGTAGAGGAGTGAAATCGCATGAAAACCATCCACGTTGCCGCCGCTATCATTCAACGCGACGGAAAGATCATGATCGCCAAAAGAGGATATGGTCCATTTAAGGGACTCTATGAGTTTCCCGGTGGTAAGCTTGAGCCTGGTGAAACGGCCAGAGAGGCTTTAAAGCGTGAACTCCAAGAAGAATTGCACGCAAACATTGCAATTGAACGGTTCTTCTATCATGCCCATTATCTATATCCGGACTTCATCTTAGAGATGGACTGCTATCTATGCCACTTATTAGATGATCATCTGACACTTCTGGAACATTTGGATTACCGCTGGATCGAGCCACAGGCTGACCATGACGATATCCAATGGGTTCCGGCTGACCGACAGGTGATCGAAGAGATCCAAAAACAAGGTGTTTAAGCCAGGAAATGAAGTGCGTTTGCTTCGAGACTGCTGAAAAAGTATAAAGAGAGTATAAAGAGATTACTGTAAAATGATTTATATGGTAATCTTTTTTTGATATAATTATACATAACAGAAAAAGGATGATGTAAATGTTAAAAACAGACAGC
>FCNA01000055.1 GCA_900018345.1 Clostridiales bacterium CHKCI006 | reverse complement strand
ACCATCTTATTGACAACGCCAGTATAGGACTGGATGATCTTCACGACCTTTGTGGATACATTCTGATCGACATAATCAGGGACAGGGATCCCTTCATCTCCATTTTGATTCATCATCACAGCTGTATCGACTGCCTGTAATAAGGAATGATCATCGATACCTGCTAATATAAAGCATCCCTTATCCAGTGCTTCCGGTCTTTCAGTGCTCGTACGGATACACACAGCAGGGAAGGGTCTTCCTTTAGAGGTAAAGAAGGAACTTTCTTCAGGGAGCGTCCCGCTATCACTTACCACCGCAAAAGCATTCATCTGCAGACAGTTGTAATCATGGAAACCTAAAGGCTCGTGCATGATGACACGTTCATCCAGCTTGAATCCTGTCGCTTCTAAACGTTTCCTGCTTCGAGGATGGCAGGAGTAGAGGACAGGCATATCATATTTATTAGCCATTTCATTGATAGCTGTGAACAAGGAAATGAAGTTCTTTTCAGTATCGATATTCTCTTCACGATGAGCACTGAGAAGGATATATTTCTTTGGCTGCAGATCAAGTTGATGAAGGATATCACTATTTAAGATCTCCTCATAGTTATTTTCTAATACTTCAGCCATCGGTGAACCGGTGACATAGACCCGTTCCTTAGGTAAGCCACATTCATGAAGATACTTACGCGCATGTTCGCTGTAAGCCAGATTGACATCACTGATGATATCGACGATCCTTCTATTGGTTTCTTCAGGCAGACATTCATCCTTACAGCGGTTACCGGCTTCCATATGGAAGATCGGGATATGTAATCTCTTGGCACTGATGGCGGATAAACAGCTATTGGTATCACCTAAGATCAGTAAAGCGTCAGGGTTGATCGTGACCATCAGCTGATAGCTTTCAGCGATGATATTACCGATAGTCTCACCCAGATCATTACCAACAGCGTTCATATAAACTTCAGGATCCTTTAGCTTCAGATCATGAAAGAAGATACCGTTGAGGGT
>FCNA01000009.1 GCA_900018345.1 Clostridiales bacterium CHKCI006 | reverse complement strand
TCGTCTACTTTCTTCTTTTCGACTTTCGGAAAAGATCTCTCTTTTCTCTTCTCTCTATCGTTTCACTGATATTCAGTTTTCAATGTTCTCTTCCAGTGTCCTCTCGAACACTGAAAACTAAAACATACCCCTTACTCAACTTACTCTTCTTCTCCCTAGAAAGGAGGTGATCCATCCCCACGTTCCCGTAGGGATACCTTGTTACGACTTCACCCCAATCATCAAACCCACCTTCGACAGCTCCTTCCTTTCGGTTCGGCCACCGGCTTCGGG
>FCNA01000076.1 GCA_900018345.1 Clostridiales bacterium CHKCI006 | reverse complement strand
TAACTAAGAAATACGATCATATAATCGAAAAAATAGACAAAATAAAAAATCAGTTTCCGATTTTTCAAGAAATAACGAAAACTGATTTTTTTGTGGACTATTTGTGGACTACTTTTTCAGCAGTCTCCCATTCACGGTTCTTTTTAAAATATTTGAAGTAGACATGCTTAAAGGAGATGGTGCCTTTTTCCACTTCTCGATCTTTATGCTGGGCCAGCTCATCATTCAAATCGATGGTTGCCTTTAAGACCTCACTGATACGGCGATCAGAGGTCGCGGCACGTGTTCCGGTCAAAAAGATATTGGCCAGGAAGTTTAAGGCGGTCAAGACCTGGGTCAGGTAGGTAATAAAAGCCGTCAGCGTGCCCAGCTCCATCCCACCGATCATGATCTTCTGACCGGCAATCCAGACAACGGCCAGGGTCGTCAGATTGATCGCCAGCATGGATAATGGCTGAAGCATGATCATCATCTTCAAAGCACGAATGGATTTTTCACGCAGATCAGCATTGACTTTGGTGAATTTTTCTTTTTCAAAATCTTCTCGCACAAAGGATTTCACGACCCGTTCATTCGTAATGGTCTCATTGATCTGATTGTTGAGATCATCTAATTGACGCTGCATGGTATGATAGCGTGGAGAAGCCGTATGAATGATCCAGGCAATCGTCAGTCCTAAAATTGGGATCACCACACAGATGACGAAAGCCAGTTCCGGATCCAGCGCAAAAGACATGGCAATGGCGCCGATCAGCATGACCGGGCTGCGGAAGACACCGCGCAGCAGCATTTGGGCAAAGTTCTGGATCTGGGTGATGTCATTGGTGATCCTGGTAATCAGGGATCCGGTGGAAAAATCATCAATATTCGCAAAAGAGAACTTCTGGATCTGATGGAAGGTCTGACTTCTGATATCGGCGGCGAGATGGCTGGATCCTTTGATGGCAAAATAGGCCCCGGCGACACCGGCCACCAGCATGATGGCTGCAATCAGCAGCATGATCAGGCCATTTTGGATGATGTAGGGTATATTCCCGTTGGCTGCCCCGTTGTCAATAATGTTGGCATTGAAAAAAGGCAGTAAAAATTCCCCGGTCGCTTCAATGATCATAAAGCAGGGACCGAGAATAAAACAGTAGAAATATTTTTTGATCGTTGGTTTATATTTCTGCATTGATACAACTCCTTTCGATAAAAGCTAAATTATACTTATATATTTATTATATATCCTATCAAAAGTGTTTGTCAAAGCGCAATTTGTGCAAAAAATACAAAAAGAGAGTTCGGATTTTCCAAACTCTCCAAAGGTTTCCCATATCGTGTGTTTTAAGACTGATGATCATCGTCGATGGGGATAAAACGTGCCTGATTCATTAAAGGATGCGTGAGTTTGATAGCCCCTTTGACCGGACAGACCATGACACAGGCGCCACAGTAGTAGCATTCTCCCGGGTACATGACGATGGGTGTTTTTTCGCCAGGAAAGAGAACGTCGCATTGACAGACCTGAACACAGCGGTTACAGCCAATGCAAAGATCAGCCTCATAGGTAATCGGCTGACTGCTGGAAGGAATCGGCTTGACTTTAAATTCCATTTGATTCACCTCGATCATCCGCATTATGTTTTTCGTAGTTTTCCTTCAAATCACCGTAATAGTCAAGATCGACCTCACGGGTATGGATCATGCCATCTTGTTGTGAGATGACGATATGTTGTTGGGGTGCATCGCTATGGACATCGGTACGTTCAAAATTCAGTGCCTTGACACTCGTGCGGCGGGCTAGACAGGCTTCGATAACAAGCTGTGAGACAGTCAGGATATCCAGCACTTCATGGGTGCGCATCAGTTCATGCGGATTGACACAGGATAGCTGAGGAACAATGATCTTTTCATATTCCTTGAGCAGGCGTTTGCCTTCCAAAAGCAAGGCATCGCATTTGCTGGCTCCGCAGTAGTTCTGCATAGCTTTAGAAATGGCCATGTTGAGTTCCTTCCAGTTTAGCCCATTTTCATGTTCAAGCGGGGCATAGAGCCGCTGTTTTTCTTTGTCGATTGCTTCACTGGATAGACCGGGCATCAGGACGGTCTTGGCATAGCTGGCGGCCTTACGTCCGGCATAGTGACCGGTCGCACAGGCAGAGCCGGCACAGTCGGAACCAAAGAGGGCATCACCACAGGCATAGATACCATCGATATTGGTCTTGAGATCCCAGTCGTGCATCAAGCCGCCGGGTGCGCCGAAAAACTGTCTTTCCTGATCAAGAAAGCTGGCTGACTGCCAACCATTGCCATAGCTTTGCAGCCGGTGTTGGGTGGGATCAAAGCCGCGTGTCTGATAATAATGGTAGATCGGAATGTTGGTCTTGGCTTCCTGACCGACCATCATGCCCCAGATGACCTTGCGTTCAAGTTCAGGCATGCGACTGAGATCGGCGTAGAAAGGCAACTGATAGCCCCGTTTGATCAGTTCGTCAAAAGGCAGTGTTTCCGGTCCACGATAAGCGTATTTTGGCTCATCGATGACCCCGCCTTTCAAAAAGAATTTCTGTCCCTGACTTGGATAGTAGCGGGCATAATAGTCAGTGAGCTCATTGCCATCCCGATCCACATAAGGAATTTCGACCCCACGGGCATCGACCATCGTGGCAGCATACCAGGTATTATGATTATTGCCGGTGCCATAAGGAGGAAAGCTGCGTCCTGCAGCCGAGAATTCAGCGCGGACGGATTTCTCCATCATGGTCAGTTCCAGCCCGCTGCGCCAGCCCATGGCATGACCACTGCCAATGCTCTGGAAAGGACGAAATTCACATAAACCAGGCTGATCGGCATTGAAGAGCCAGACGCGAGCTGGTCTGGACATGGCCAGCACCGTCGCTTTGGCTTGAAAAACATAGAGTTTACCGGTATGGATCTGCATGCCGATAGCACCAGCACCATGCTTGTTCTCTTTTAAGAGGGCGGTGGCTTCCACGTGTTCATAGATCTTGACACCTAAGCGTTTGAGCTCTCGATAGAGGGCCGGTTTGAAGGTTGTGCCCCAGACACGCAGGGTGAAACGATTCTGATAGTCATAGGCAAACATCAGTTTGGTGTCTTCATCACGAAAGCGGGCTCCTTGAAAGTCATCTTCGGTGTCGCGGATCTTGCCGCCCATGCGCTCGATATCCAGCAGGCGATCATAGCCTTCACGACAGGTGATGTAATGGAAGATGCCATTGCTGAAATGGGATTGTTCATCGATATAGGCATAGGCAATTTCTTCAGGTGTGACCTTGGAACAGGGATTGGTGCAGGCCGATTCCCAGTGGTCAAAGCCGGTCCCGGCCGAACCGCTTTTCTCAATCGCGCCTTTTTCAACGATGGCGACGTCCAGTCCCTGTTTTCTGGCGGCAATGGCTGCAAAACAACCGGATAGACCACCGCCTAACACCAGGACATCACAGCTAACATGTTCGATGGTATTGAGTTCATTTGGATATGGCCATTGATAGGTGGACATTTATTTTCCCTCCTTCGACTAAACGAGTTCATGATATTCTCTGGTTTTGGTCCAATCGAGCTCATCCAGTGCCTGTTTGAGAAAAGCGAAACGTTTCTGGTTTTCACGAGAACAGATCCCATAATATTGGACATGGGCTTCCGGATCTGTAATCGGCACAGCAACCCGATTCTGTTCCCCTTCTCTAACCAGCGTGACATTGCTGCGGAAGTTAGGCAGGGCAGACATACGCGTCAGCTCGTTAAAAATGGAGGTGTCATCCTGGAAGAGCAGATGCGACTGCGGAATCATCTTTTGACAGATGGCATTCCAAAAGCCGATGTGACTTAAAAGTAAGACGCTTTGTCCGTTGAGATCCGCAAAAGCAATTTCCTTAAAGGGAGCTAAAGGATGGGCTGGCGGAACGGAAAGATAGAGATTTTCTTTAAAGAGCGATGTGCAGGTCATATCTTTGAGTTTTAAGGGATGGGTCAAAACGATGTAGGTAAAATCATGATTGACTAGACCATCCAGCAGTTTGGTTTCATCCGAGTCAACTGTATAGTCTATATCCATCTCCGGATACTTTTCTTTGAGCAGGTAGGAGATCCCCCAGGCTGGTGCGGGTGCCTGACTGCCGATGTGGATCGTTTGATTGAGTCGGTCAAACTTGCGGAGCTCCTTGACCATACGGTCGGTTCTTTCTAAAATATCCCGCGCATATTGGACGGCCATTTTCCCGTTGTCGTTGAGTGTGATCTTATTTTTTTGGCGATCAAATAATTTCAGTTCCAAATCTTCTTCCAGACGCTGAATGGAGCGGGTCAGTCCGGGCTGGGAGATCATCAGCTTTTCCGCAGCCTTGGAGATGGTCCCTTCATTGGCGATAGTGACGAGTTGTTCGAGCTGATAGAGTTCAAGCATGTCTTAAACCTCCTTTTCAGTATGCACCCTAATTATAGCATAATACTTTATTGATATTGTACTTTTTTCATGCGGTTTTATAAAATGAAATTAACGAAGGGAGGGATTGAATGGAATATAAAAGCTTGACCAATGGTGTAACGCTGCCAAAGTTAGGTTATGGAACCTTTCAGATTCCTCCTGAGGATACCAAACACTGTATCCTGGAAGCGCTGCAATGCGGCTATCGGCTGTTTGATACAGCAGCCAGTTACGCTAACGAGAAAGAGATCGGAGAGGCCATTTTAGAAAGCGGGATCCCTAGAGAGGAGATCTTCTTGACCACAAAGGTCTGGATCCAGGACGCGGGCTACGCAAAAACGCGGGAAGCATTCGAAAGATCCTGTGCGAATCTGGGCGTGTCCTATATCGACATTTATCTTATCCATCAGCCTTATAATGATTATTATGGATCATGGCGGGCGATGGAAGAACTCTATGATGAGGGCCGCATCAAGGTCATCGGCGTCTGCAATTTTTCAGCGGAACGCTTAGTCGATCTGTGTATGAACAGTCGGATCCAGCCTATGCTCGATCAGGTGGAATTTCACCCGCTCTTTGCCCAAAAAGAGCTAAATGATGTATTAGCGATGTATCCATGTCAGCTGGAGGCCTGGGGACCGCTCAATGAAGGGCAGCGTGATATTTTCCATCATCCGGAATTGATCAAGATTGCGGCGAAATATGATCGCACGGTCGCTCAGATCGTGCTGCGGTGGCACATGCAGCATGATGTCATCGCCATCCCTAAAACAGTCGATCCGCAAAGGATGAAGGAGAACATGGCTATCTTTGATTTCAGGCTGGATGAGGCCGATATGGCTGCCATTGATGCGCTGGATATCGGCTATAGTGAGATCATCGATCACCAGAGCTATATGACCGCCAAGTGGCTCAACAAGTATAAGATTCATGATTAGTATGCTTACAGGTTATCGTGTTATGTGAAACAAATATTGTACTCTTGGCAACGATTTGTTTACAATGAAAGTAGAAAGAGAAAAGGAGACATGCAAAATGCAAACATTTACTTTAAACAATGGTGTACAGATTCCTGCAGTTGGTTTTGGGGTATTCTTAATTCCTAATGATGGCCCAACTTATGAAGCTACTTTAGCTGCTTTAAAAGCGGGGTATCGTCATATCGATACAGCCGCTGGTTACATGAACGAAAGTGACGTCGGAAAAGCCGTTAAAGACATCGGGATCGATCGTAAAGAAATCTTTATCACTTCTAAGTTATGGTTACAGGACTATGGCTATGAAAATGCGAAAAAAGGAATCGAAAATTCTTTAAAAGCATTAGGTACAGACTACATCGATCTGTATTTATTACATCAGCCATACGGTGATTATTTAGGTGCCTGGAAAGCCTTAGAAGAAGCTTATCAGGAAGGTAAATTACGTGCTATCGGTATCTCTAATATTACCGTGAACTTATGGAATAAGTTCAAAGATGGCATGAGCGTGATGCCAGCAGTGAACCAGGTTGAGTTTAACCCATTCACACAGCAAAAAGCATTACGTCAGGTCATGGATGAAAATAACATTCGCTTAGAAGCCTGGTATCCATTAGGACATGGCAACAAAGATCTGTTAGGTAATGAAACGATCGTTTCTTTAGCCGAGCGTTACAATAAAAATCCTGGCCAGATCATCTTAAGATGGATCTATCAGGAGGGGGTCATCTCTTTACCTAAATCAACGAACCCAGGACGTATGGCCGGCAATATCGATATCTTCGATTTTGAACTGACAGATGAAGAAATGGCCAGCATCCGTGCTTTAGATACAGGCAAAGGAACCCATAATCCAGAAGACCCAGCTAATGAAACACGTTTGATGGGCTTAAAGATCCACGACTAACAGAAAGGGAGAAACGACAATGGCAAGAAAAAATTTCGGTGTAAAATCCTGGTTTTATCCTTTACCCGTTTTGATCATCGCGACTTATGATGAAAACGGTAAGGCAGATGCAATGAATGCTGCCTGGGGCGGTCTCTATGATGGCAATGCGGTTGAGCTTTGCTTGAGCGCCGGTCATAAGACAACCAAAAATATTCAGTTAAACAAAGCCTTTACGATTAGCTTTGCAACGAAAGAGACAGTCGTTGCTTCTGACTACGTGGGGATCGTGTCGATGAATAACACGCCAGATAAAATGGCGAAGGCTGGCTTTACAACAACGAAAAGCGAACTGGTTAATGCGCCAATCATCAACGAGCTGCCAATGACTTTAGAATGTAAGCTGACAAAGTTTACTGAAGACGGCAATGTGATCGGAGAAATCGTCAATATTAGTGCTGATGAAAGCATCTTAGGTGAAGATGGCAAGATCGATGTCGATAAACTAGCCCCTATTTCGTATGAACCGGTTCATAACACTTACCGTGTTTTAGGAGAGGTCGTTGGTCAGGCCTTCAGTGACGGTGCAAAGTTAAAATAAGAGAGAGGAGAACGACAATGGAATACGTAACATTAAACAATGGCATCCAGATGCCTAAAGCCGGATTTGGGGTTTACCAGATCCATGATCATGATGAATGTGTACGCGTTGTTTTAGACGCTATCGATGCCGGTTATCGTCTGATTGACACAGCGCAGTCTTACGGCAACGAAGCAGCGGTAGGTGAGGCTCTCCAAAAATCACCTGTCGATCGCAGTGAGTTATTCATTACGACGAAAGTTGGATCACCAGCTATGGTTATGAAAAAGCCAAAGCATCTGTGGAAGAGTCTTTAAAGAAGATGCAGTTAGATTATTTAGATCTGGTTTTATTACATCAGCCATTCGGTGATTATTATGGCGCATATCAGGCATTAGCTGATTTATATAAGGAAGGGAAGATCAGAGCCGTCGGTGTCTCTAACTTTTATCCTGATCGTTTAGTGGATATGGCTCTCTTTAATGATGTGGTTCCTGCAGTCAACCAGATCGAAGTCAATCCATTCCATCAGAGAGTGGACGATGTGACTTACAATGAAAAATATGGCGTTCAGATCGAAGCCTGGGCACCATTTGCGGAAGGTCGTAACAACATGTTCTCTAATCCTGAATTACAGGCCATTGGAGATAAATACCACAAAACGATCGCTCAGGTCATCTTAAGATGGTTATTACAGCGCAATATTGTTCCTTTGGCAAAATCAGTGCGCAAAGAGAGAATGCTGGAAAATATCGATATCTTTGATTTTACTTTAAGTGATGAAGATATGGCTAAGATTGCTGCGATGGACAAGAAAGAAAGTTCCTTCTTCTCTCATTATGACCCAGCTACCATCGAAATGATCGCTGGTCTCAAACGTTAAAATGAATGTCTTATTGATTAATGGCAGCCCCAATCCACGGGGCTGCACTTATACCGCGTTAAGTATTGTGGCTGAAGAGCTCAATGCCCAGGGAATTGAAACGAAGATCGTTCAGGTGGGTCAGAAGAATCTTCGTGGCTGTATCGGATGCCGTCGCTGCAAACAGACAGGCAAATGTGTCTTCGATGATGAAGTCAATCAGATGACACCTTTGTTTGAAGCTGCTGATGGTTTAGTCATCGGTTCACCTGTCTACTTTGGCAGTCCCAATGGTGGGATGATGGCCTTTTTAGACCGTTTATTCTATAGCACTTTATTCGATAAACGCATGAAAGTGGGCGCCAGTGTGGTCAGTGCGCGCCGCGGTGGTAATTCTGCCAGCTTTGATGTGCTGAATAAGTATTTTATGATTTCAGAAATGCCTGTTGTTTCCAGCCGATACTGGAACATGGTTCATGGTTATACACCTGAAGATGTCATGAAAGATGAAGAAGGTGTGGCCACCATGCGCGTTTTAGGCCGCAATATGGCTTTCCTGATTAAAAGTATTCAATTTGGGAAAAATGAGATGGGTCTACCGGATGTGGTCCCACCCGTTCATACCCATTTTATTCGATCATAAAGGAGGATTTTGATGGCTGTTTTACACGCAGAAGTTTTTTCTGAATCATTGATGCGTAAAGTTCCGCTGACTTGTTTGATTCCGGCGGATAAATGTGACTATGCCAATTTGGCAAACGAAAAACCAACCCCTAGACCCTATCGCACACTGTATCTCTTACATGGTGCTTTTGGCAGCGAAACGGATTATTTGATGAATTCACGCATTGCCGCTTATGCTGATCAATATAAGGTGGCCATCATCATGCCGGCTGGTGAAAATCATTTCTATTTAGATGGCCGCATGGCCGCAGCGGTGTCAGTGATTTTGGTACATTTGTAGGTTCTGAATTAGTGGAAATCACCCGTCGTCTTTTCCCGCTTTCTGAAAAGCGTGAGGACACTGGGATTGCCGGTTTATCCATGGGCGGCTATGGTGCTGTCGTCAATGGACTGATGCATCCAGAAACCTTCGGATCGATCGGTATGCTTTCAGCAGCTCTGATCCAGGAAAGAGTGATCAATAGTACTTTTGAAGAACCTATGCCGCTTTTCAATCGTCGTTATTATCAGGAAATCTATAAAGATATCGATGCCATTAAAGGCAGTGAACTCGATTATCAGCAGCAGATCTCCAAGATGGCCAAAGCCGGTCAAACGATTCCCAATTTCTTTATTTGCTGCGGTGAGGAAGATGTGGCCTGCATCAATGATGCTCGAAATTATCACGCACTGTTAGAGGAACTTGGCATTGCGCATCATTACCATGAAGGTCCTGGCGGACATGACTGGAATTACTGGGATGAGAATTTGGCGAAGCTGCTGGCCTGGTTTACGCAAACAAAATAAATGGATGAAAAGGTAAATGCACTTCACATTTACCTTTTTTGGAGGTGAAAACATGAGTGAAGATCGACGTATTATCGAGAAATATGCTGCGTTGAGCCCTTATCAGGCCTCAACACCAATCAAAGAAGTGCTGGCCGATCCGCTGATCAAAGACTTCGCCCGCTTTCTGTTTCCGGACGACTGGTATGCACCGGAACGCTATACCCTGGCTAGTGTGGATCATCTTTTGCCCTTCCATTCGCATCTTCGTTTAGAAACCACATTGGCCGTCATTGAAAAGGTTCGTGAACTGCGCCGACAGAAAGCAGAGGTCTATTATCCGTTAGGAAAGCGTGTAGGGCTCTTTTATTTCCCTTCTAGCACTGCCAATCCTTTTTCGGTGATCAGTGCCGGCGGGGGATTTAGCTATGTGGGCAGCATTCATGAAAGTTTGCCCCATGCGCTTGTCTTGAGTGAACTGGGTTATCCGGCTTTTGCTTTGCAGTATCGTTCAGGTGGGGCTAGGATGGCAGTCGAAGATCTGGCTCTGGCACTGGCCACTATTTTTGAAGATCCTGCTCGCTTTGGTCTGGAAAATTGTCATTATACTATATGGGGCGGTTCTGCCGGTGCCAGAATGGCTGCTTATCTAGGCTCCTATGGGACCGAAAGCTTTGGTCAAAAAGCATGTCCTCGCGCAGATGCTGTTATCATGGAGTACACGGGACATACGGATTACAGTGCCCATGACCCAGCGACTTTTGCAGTCGTAGGCAAACAGGACGGCATTGCTTCCTGGCGTACCATGGCTAGAAGATTAGAACGTCTGCGTGCACTTCAGATCCCGACCGAGTTTCATGCTTACGAAAGGCTCGGACATGGTTTTGGGTTAGGGATAGGGACAAGTGCCGAAGGCTGGATCATGGATGCGATTCGTTTTATCGAAAAAAATGTAGGTAAGTTTTAGCATGTTTCGATGGACTATGTGTTTAAGTTATAGCCATATGCGATATCGATATTGTACAATCTCAGCTTGCCGGATTAAAATAAAATTGTAGTCAAAAATAAGGAAAGGAAGATGATAAAATGCCAAAGCCATATGTGATTTGTCATATGTTGCAATCCATCGATGGCAGGATCGACGGCTCGTTTTTCGGCGTCCCTACAACTGCTGAACTCTCAGCGTATTATCAGAAAAAAAGTCAGTCCTACAAGGCAGACGCAGTGTTCTACGGCAGGACAACGGCTGTCGGGATTTTTACAGGTGATACACCGCTTCAATTAGCTCCAGTGAACCAGGGAGCAAAAGAAGATTATATTGTATCTAATCATAAGGGTCAGTGGGTAGTGGTAATCGATGCCTTAGGTACTTTGCCATGGACACGTGAGGCATTGGCTCGTCCTCGTCTGAGTGGCCGTCAGGTACTGATGATCTTAAGTGAAGCGGCTAGTCTAGCCTATTTGGACTATTTAAGAAGTTTAGGTATTTCTTATATCCTGGCTGGTGCACAAAACATCGATCTGGCGCTAGCCCTGGATAAATGTGATCGTCTGGCAGGTATTCATCGGATCACGCTTCAAGGTGGGGGAATCATTAACGGAAGTTTTGCCAAGGCAGGATTGATCGATGAGATCAGTTTAGTCATCACACCAGTTTTAGAAGGAACAACGGGTATTGCGACTTCCTTTGATACAGATGAAGCGATCGGTATGGACGAATACCGACTCATCCAGACAGAAGTCATCTGTGATAACGGATTATGGCTCAATTATCAACGTCAATGAGGTGAGTATGATGAAGGAATTTGTAATGAATCCAATGCCAAAGGTATACTTTGGTAAAGGGGCTTTGAAACAGGCTTTAGAAGCAGAGATGCCTAAAGTCGGACCCAATGTCATGTTGGCTTATGGAGGTGGCTCCATCAAGAAGAACGGTATCTATGATGAAGTCATGAACCTTTTACAGGCCGCTGGCAAGAATGTCGTAGAATTTACAGGAATCATGGCCAACCCAACTTATGCCAAGGTTCAGGAAGGTGCTCGCATCGCGCGTGAACGTCAGGTTGATTTTATCCTGGCTGTCGGCGGTGGCTCAGTGATCGACTGCTGTAAGGTCGTTTCAGCACAGGCCAAGATGGAAGAAGATCTTTGGGAAGCTGAATTTGTGAAACATGTTTTTCCAACACAGTTTATACCAATGGGTGCTGTGACAACGGCCTCAGGAACTGGTTCAGAAATGAACTCTGGTGCGGTCATCACCAATGAAGAAACACATCAGAAAAACGGTATGGGTGGTGCTTTGAGTTCATTTGCTGTGCTTGATCCAACCTATACATTGACTGTGTCGATGTCTCAGGTCATTTCTGGTGCTTTTGATACATTCAGTCATGCGATGGAAACGTATTTTGGTCAACCAGCCGAAAACAATGTTTCTGATGAAGTCAATGAAGCCATCATGCGCAATACGATTCACAATATCTGGAAAGCGATTGCCGATCCGCAGGATGTAGAAGCACGTAGTGAACTGATGTGGGATTCAGCGATGGCAGAAAACGGAATTCTGAAATTAGGTAAAGTGACGGATTTCCAGGCACATATGATCGAACATCAGTTAGGTGCTTATACGGATTGTAACCATGGGCAAGGCTTAGCGGTGATTCATCCACGTTTGTATCGTCATATTTATCAAAACGGCTTAGAGAAATTCAAACGCTATGCTGTGGAAGTATGGAAGATCGATCCAACAGGAATGAGTGATGATGAAGTCGCACTGGCCGGAATTGAAGCCTTAGAAAAATTCATCTCAGAAATTGGCTTACCTACAACTTTGAGCCAAATGGGCATTACTGATGTCGATATGCTTAAAAAAGTAGCAGATTCAACGATCTTAACAGCTGGTTGCTGCAAGAAACTGAGCCATGAAGAGATTTTTGAAATTTTGAAAGAATGCTTATAATCAACGTATAAAAATTGGGAGAGAGAATCATTGCCACCAGTAGCCGGGCAATTGATGAACGGCTTTAACATAGATTATCCAACTGTAAGAGGGAAGGTAGCTAGCCACTGCCTTCCTTTTTTCTTTTAAAAAGAGATGGGTAATGGTGCGGCCAATTGAAGCATGCATAGAAATTTAGCTACCAGTGAATATGAATACATTGATGAAGCGCATAGTCAAAAAGAAATAAGAACACCCTATTTTCGTTGTAAATGATGTCTCATGGAGATATAATTCTATAAAGTATGCATAAAATGCTTGTTTTTATTACATGTCAAACAATTTTTGCAGGCTTTGCCGGGCGTGTCAAAGGCATTTGATAGCATGCAGACATCTCATGGTATAAGATGGAGACAGGAGGAGCATAACCGTGGAAGTTGGAAAACAAATAAAAAAATTCCGACAGGATCTGAATCTTTCTCAAGAGGAATTGGCAGGGAAAATTTTTGTCACTCGACAGACCATTTCAAATTGGGAAACCGGGGTATCACTTAGATAAAGATACCACACCAATCCCACGCTGACTTTTGCTCAACCGATACAGCCGGAGGGCTGGATAACAAGAAAAGGCGGTATGCGCCCCGTGGAGGGGTTGCGTACCGCCTTTTTTTGTGGGGGTTTCCAAAGGGGGCAACGCCCCCATTTGGCACACGACTTTGCGAAGCAAAGTGTAGTGTGTTATACGCTCTGACTTGTGGACAAAGTGTCCCGAAGTTGTGGCCACACTCCCGGAAAAATAGCAGGACAGCGGGCAACCATCAAGACTGAAATGAACGGGTTTGCACCCGGTCTTGACCGCCGTCCGCCGCCCCGCTGAATGGGTGGACAAGGCGGCCAATCTCTCAAAGTGCTTGGCCGCTCTCTTTCTGATTTTGGAGCGTTTCTTTTCTAAAAATTGAAATGGGCGGGAAGCCATTTTAGGGCTTTCCCGCATTGATTACCCTTTAGCAAAGACGGGCGTGACTGTCAACGGCGTCGCATGAAATGCGCCGTTTATCTTGACCGTTGACTGGCTCGGCTGGCTTTGCTATCTTTATCCTTAAAATAGCGTCAATATATATCCGTCTATTATGGCGATTATCAGATACAAGATAAATCCTCGAATAAACGACTGTATATGTTTCTGCGGATTTTGATACAATTCTTTTTCAGGTATTTTTGTAAAGCGAATACGTTTCGTATTCCTCCACCATAAAAGGTCAATGATTAGCAAATCAAATATATTCAGGCTTTGTCCAATTATATTTAGGTAAATGAAATTATGATAAAAGTTATTTTCTCTAATAAACAATCCTAATATGAAAAATAGAGGCAGGAATAGTAGAAAATTCGATATAAATACTATTATTTTATTGCTTTCTTTAAAGCGTCCCTGATACTCTATAATTTCCTTTATTTGATTTTGCACCTTATCTGGATAAGATGAATAGCTTTTCAAATTTTTATCATCAGTGCCTGTTCCACCAAAACAAAGCAGAAAAAAGATAATACATAAAATTATAGTTTCGATTGCTAAAATCATTTGCTAATGCTCCTATAATACTTACAATTTAATATTTTTATTTTCACAAATTTTCTGGCATATTTCTTTATGCGCTGATTTCCCTTCTGGAAATAAAGATACCATCGGGTAGCAGTGACACATTCCCTTTCCCACATTTAATGTATAGGTTACATTTTCCGCTTTACAAGCTTTTACGAAATTTTCAGCACAAGCATATAGCACTTCGTCGCTACCATACCAAAAATGAATATCTGGTAAGCCTTTAAAATTACCGAGTGTACCTGATAGCATATAATCTGGAACACTTTCGCCATGTTGCATAAGTGTTCTTACATTTTCCATAAAAGCAACATCTACCATAATATCCTTTGCATTTAATTCTTTCATTTTATTCAGTTGCACATTGCTATCAGGACAGCACCCCGGTGAACACGCCACAATTCTATGCGGCATAGGCAAGGGGTGATCTAAAGTGTTGTTGTATAGGCAAACACCAATAGCTAAAGCTGCTCCAGACGAAAAACCGAGTAGCGTAATATTCTCTGCGCCATAAACCGCAACCATTTTTCGGTAAGTATCAAACACCATCTTATAAGTTTCTAAAATACTATTTCGAGTACAAAGAGGATAATAAGGAAACCATACATCCATATTACAGTCCGCCCCATATTCCCCGGCGCATTTAACGTCACCCCCATCTGGACCAATAATCATTCCGCCACCAAAGAAAAATAATATTGCTTTTTCTGTCCGTTGTTGGTGTTTCTGAATAGACAGACAATGATACTTCCCATTCATTATAGGAATATCGTTATAAATATACTTGCGATTTTTCGGTATTTGAAAATTTCGATTTTTATTAAGATGTTCTGCTTTTATTATGAGTCTGTTCAATGGCAACTGAAACATTTTTTTGAATCCTAATACCCGTAATGCACTTTTAGCTATACTATATCGAATACTCATAATACGACTTCCTTTCTATTTATCAAATGATTAGTGAAAACTAATTCACTTGTAACACCTTTTCTGATTGTTGAATAGTCTATTACTTCTTCTCCATTTGCTCTATCAGCTTCTTCGCCAACTTCTGAAACAAGTCGGAGGTTTCCTCGTCCATCGGTGCAAGCTGTCCGATCTGTCCGGCAACCATCGCCGTTACATCGTCAATGGAAAGTGGTGTTTGCTTCTGCTTCGCCAATGCGTCCCGCATGGTCTGGAACATGGCGGCGGTCACAGCTTCCCCCGGCTGTTCTCCGTTGTCTATGTCTTTCTTAATATCCCGCAGGATAGCAAGGAACACGCTCTTGATTTTCTCAATCTCCGCTTCATGCTCCCCCATCTTCTGGGCGTTCAAAACTTGTAAATCCTGTCTTGCTTCTGCCCGGTGTTCCGGGTGTTCTTTCATCAGGTCGGACAGGGAAGCCGTTGCCATCTCGATAAGCTGGTTTCGTGCTGTTATCCCCTTTGCCGCCGTGTCTTGAAAATAAATCCGTATCAAATCTATCAGCTTTGGAAAGTTCCTGTGTTCCAGTAAGCGATTGAGGATTTGCACATCGACTGTGCCCGTCACAAGCCCCCTCACGGCTCCCTCGGATAAGCCCAATTCAGAAATATCATAGCTTTTGCGGACGCTCACGGTGGACAAGCCCAGTATGTAGTCCGTCGATACCTTAAATTCCTTTGCCACTCCCATGAGAATATCACTGCTGACCGTTCTCGTTTCACCGCTGACAATGCGGCTCAACTGGGAAGCGGAAACGCCTATCTTCTCCGCAAGTTCCTTTTGTGTGATGTGATTCCCGTTGCATAAATCGGAAATTCGCTGTCCGGGTGTTCCGGGTAAAGCCATAAACACGCACCTCCTCCGCATACTTCCATTATACAGAATGATTGCAAAAATGCAATTTCCAAAGTGTAAACTTCATCAAAATGCAATTCTCGCAATATTCCGGGGATTGCATTTTTTTCGTGTAGACTTAGGGTAGTTCATCGATGGACAGCACCTTGAAAACAGAATGACCGTCCGAAAAGGGATACCCCGGCTGGGGAAGCACCGCAAGGAGCCGGACTTCGGGACAAAATGTCCCGAAGTTGCGGGGAGCGTGCCAACGCTGGAACACGCCGCAGGAATGGGGCAGGAAACCTTTTCGGGGAGAACGGCAACGGAAAGCAAAATGGAGGGAACGCATGAGAGATAACCCCTATAAAGACTTGCCGCCGCTGGAACGCAGGCCGGACGGTTCCCTTTACCGCATGGCACCGGCGCAGAGAAAACAGGCGGCCAGCCTGATACGCCGGGAGTGCTGTTGCTGTGAGGATGGCAACTGCATTGTCCTTGACGATGGGGACACCTGCACCTGCCCGCAGACGGTTTCTTTCTCGGTCTGCTGTAAGTGGTTCCGCTGGGCGGTCTTGCCGCTGGACGGAACGCTGGAAGCGGAGATTTTCCGGGATAAGGCCTTGAAACGCTGTGCGGTCTGCGGCGGCGTGTTCGTCCCCAAATCCAACCGGGCAAAATACTGCCCAGACTGCGCCGCCAGAGTTCACAGGCGGCAGAAAACAGAAAGCGAACGGAAAAGGAGGTCTGCTGTGGACAGTTAGGAGCGAAAAAAGCCTTGATTTTTCAAGGCTTTCATAAGGATGTTTTTTAGATTTTGGATATTGCGGTATGGCATTGTAAGTGCTATACCGCATTTCCTTTCCAAAGAGTGACCTTTGAACGGTCAAATTCTCCGATATGGTTATAGATAATCTCGATTTCCTGTAACCGTCTGCCGCTGCTCTTATCGGGGGCATGAACAATAATCTTGTCAATAAACTCCCGGAGGATTTCAGGCGTCAGTTCGGTCAGGTCCGTGTATTTCTTTACAATGGCAAGGAAGCGTTTTACATCCACGCTTTTCTTTTCTTCCTGTTGGAGCTCGCTCTGGATTTCATCCGCTTCTGAGCCTCTGCCAGACGCTTTTTCTTCTGTGACAGCTCACGGTTTCGCTGCCGCATATCGGAATCCATTATCATCCGTACAAATTCATCTTCATAGTTGGAAACATACTGGATCACCTCTTTCAGATTTTCAAGGACAATCCGCTCCACAACCACATTTCGGATATAGTGCATAGTGCATTTGGAAGTGTTGCTCCGATAATTCGCACAGATAAAGTTGTGCTTTTCCGGCGGGTCCTCTGCTCTGCGGCTAAAAGAAAGTTTGCTGCCACAATCTGCACAATAAAGCAATCCGGAGAACATCGGCATTTCGCCCATCCTGGTAGGACGCCGTTTGCCTGCCCGGATTTTCTGGACGATTTCAAAAGTTTCCTTGTCGATGATCGCCTCATGGGTACCTTCAAAGACTTTCCACTGGTCGGGGGTATGTTTGATTTTCTTATGGCACTTGTAAGACTTATTATGCGTCTTAAAATTCACGGTGTGCCCCAGGTAATCAACCCTTTCCAGTATCATTGCGACTACAGGGCTATTCCAGGCATACTTATGAGCTGGGAGGACTGTACGCGGCTTTTCACCCTTTTCCAATGCGTAATACGTCGGGCAGAGGATTTTACGTTCCGTCAGGATATTGGCAATTTGCGTAGGACCGTAGCCCCCGACACACAGCCGGAAGATTTCCCGCACGACTTCAGCGGCTTCTTCGTCTATGATCCATTCCTTCTTGTTTTCAGGATTTTTCATATAGCCGTAGGGAGGATGGGAGCCGATATGCTCGCCGGCCATTCCCTTTGACCGCTTCACGGCGCGGATTTTCTTGCTTGTGTCCTTTGCGTACCACTCATTGATGATATTGCGGAAGGGAGTAAACTCATTATCCTCCTGGTTGCTGTCCACTCCATCATTAACTGCGATAAAGTGAACATCATGCTCCGGGAAGAAAATCTCCGTGTACATCCCCACCTGCAGGTAATCACGGCCGAGGCGGGACATATCTTTTACAATGACCTGCTTGACCTTCCCGGCCTCCACATCAGCAATCATGCTCTGGAAACCGGCCCGGTTAAATAATGAGGTGTGATAGCGATAGCGGCAAAAAGCTAATAAAATCAATGGTTTTGCGGACAGCGGATAGACAGGGAATGTGTTAAAAACTGAATACGCACACAAGCGGCGTTACCTTAACCCCTTTTGGGGAGAAAGTAACGCCGTTTTTTTATGCCCGCAGGAAAGGAGGTACAGCCGGAATGTATTTCATAAAAGGCAAGCAGCGGGCATTTGAACTGCTCATGCAGCAGAAGCCGGGATTTGACCGCTATCAATCCGGTTGTGCCGGAGATGATGAAGATTGCGGCACTTGCCGTTTCTACCGCCCCGGGTGGAAATATGAGTTTTGCGTTTTCAAAGAGTGTCCCTATTGCCCCGGCAAAAGGACGCGGAAAACGCCCGCCAGCATGGACAAATAGACGGGCAAAAGCCCTTGTGTCATGCGGCTTTGCAGACGCGAAAACGGCAAAGGGCATATTGCAATACCAAAACAGCCGAAAACGGCTTTCTAATTGTCCACGCAGACCAAGAGAGGAAGTGAGGAAAAATGGCAGTTTTCAGAGTGGAGCGAAATACGGGATATACCGTTATGAGCAACCACCACTTGCGAAACAAGGAATTGTCCTTAAAAGCAAAAGGCTTGCTTTCGCAAATGCTGTCCTTGCCGGAGGATTGGGATTATACCCTTGCGGGCTTATCCCATATCAACCGGGAGAAGATCGACGCAATCCGCGAAGCGGTAAAGGAACTCGAAAAAGCCGGATATATCGTGCGCAGCCGGGAACGCGACGAAAAGGGACGCTTGCGGGGCGCGGATTACGTCATATACGAGCAGCCGCAGCCGCGAGAGCCGGAAGCAGCTACCAGCGTCGGACAGCCGCCTATATTGGATTTACCTGCGTTGGAAAATCCAACATTGGAAAATCCAACGTTGGAAAAACCTACGCAGGAAAAACCTACGTTGGAAAATCCAACGCAATTAAATAAAGATATATCAAGTAAAGAAAAATCAATTACTGATTTATCAAGTACCCATTCCTTTCCATTCCATTCCCTAAATCCCTTGCCCTTTGAGCAGGGCGAAGCGGCTTCGCCGCCGGAAAGGAAAAGAACGGAAGCGAAAAGCAATAGCGCAGTAGAGATTTACAGGGAGATTATCAAGGACAATATCGAGTATGACATTCTCATTCAAGACCCCAAAATGGACAAAGACCGCCTAAATGAGATTGTTGACCTCATGCTGGAAACCGTCTGCACAGCGCGAAAGACAATCCGTATTGCCGGGGACGACTACCCCGCCGAACTGGTGAAATCCAAATTTTTGAAGCTGAACAGCAGCCATATTGAGTTTGTTTTGGATTGCATGAGGGAGAACACAACCAAAGTGCGCAACATCAAGCAGTATCTAAAAGCGGTGCTGTTCAACGCGCCGAGTACCATTGACAGCTACTATACCGCCCTTGTCAATCACGACTTATACGGCGGCGAATGAGCATAGCCGCATTTTACCGGGAAAGGAGTTGATACCTTGCAGGAGGAAGTAACCCAAAAAACGATTGCCCTATACGTCAAAGTGGGAAAAGGCGCGGCGCGGCTTACCGAACAGGCGTTGCAGAAAGCAATCCAAAAGTTTTTGGAGCAGAAAAGCAAGCCCGCGCATGGGAAACAGACCATGCGGCAGCTTATGAAGCAGAACGCGGGTGTTTCCAACATCGAGATCACCGACAGCAATATTAAAGCCTTTGAGAGTACGGCGAAGAAATACAACATAGATTTTTCGCTGAAAAAGGTTAAGGGCGAGCAGACCCGCTACCTTGTGTTTTTCAAAGGCCGGGACGCAGACGTTATGACCGCAGCGTTTCAAGAGTTTTCCGCAAAGAAGCTGAACAGGGAGAAAAAGCCCTCTATCCGCAAAGCCCTTGCCGCTGCAAAGGACAAGGCAAAGCAGCTTAACGCCGCCCGCGACAAGGTAAAGAAAATGGACAGGGGGCGCGAGATATGAAGCAGATTAACTACAAAAAGCTAATACTTCCGAATATCCCCTATGTGTTCTTTGTCTATCTCTTTGATAAAGTCGGACAGGCGGTGCGGCTTGCCCCCGGCGCGGATATTTCCGCAAAGATACTGAATATCACGCAGGGATTTTCCGCAGCCTTTGAAAGTGCCTTGCCGAGCATTTACCCGCTGGATTTGCTTGTCGGCATTGTCGGCGCGGTGATTATCCGCTTGATTGTCTATGTCAAAGGGAAAAACGCGAAGAAATACCGCAAGGGCGCGGAGTACGGCTCTGCCCGATGGGGAAACGCCGAAGATATTAAGCCCTACATAGACCCGGAGTTTCAAAACAACATCATTTTGACACAGACGGAACGCCTTACCATGAACAGCCGCCCGAAGCAGCCGAAGTACGCAAGAAATAAGAACGTCGTCGTGATCGGCGGCAGCGGCAGCGGAAAAACAAGGTTTTTCGTCAAGCCGAATTTAATGCAGCTTCATTCCTCTTACGTCTTGACAGACCCGAAAGGTACGGTTTTGATTGAGTGCGGGAAGCTGCTGCAACGGGCGGGCTACCGCATTAAGGTACTGAATACGATTAACTTCAAAAAATCTATGCACTACAACCCCTTTGTGTATATCCGCAGCGAGAAAGATATTTTGAAGCTGGTAAACACGTTGATAGCGAATACCAAAGGCGAGGGAGAAAAAAGTGCGGAGGATTTTTGGGTAAAAGCGGAAAGGTTATTGTATTGCGCATTGGTTGGCTACATCTGGTATGAAGCCCCCGCCGAGGAAATGAACTTTATTACCCTGTTGGAACTTATCAACGCCAGCGAAGCCCGCGAGGACGACGAGGAATATCAAAGCCCCGTCGATCTGCTGTTTGCCGACTTGGAAGAACGCGACCCCGACCATTTCGCGGTGAAGCAGTACCGAAAATATAAATTGGCGGCGGGCAAAACAGCAAAATCAATCCTCATTTCTTGCGGTGCGAGGCTTGCGCCTTTTGATATTAAGGAATTGCGCGATCTCATGTCCTACGACGAATTAGAACTTGACACGTTAGGCGACAGAAAGAGCGCACTTTTCCTCATAATGAGCGATACGGACAGCACGTTTAATTTTGTTATCGCTATGCTGCAATCGCAGCTTTTCAATTTGCTTTGCGACAAAGCGGACGACGAATATAACGGCAAATTGCCTGTTCACGTCCGCTTTTTGCTTGACGAGTTTGCGAACATCGGACAGATACCCCGATTTGATAAACTGATTGCCACAATCCGCAGCCGGGAAATGTCCGCTTCTATCATTCTGCAATCGCAGAGCCAGCTAAAAGCCATTTACAAGGACGCGGCAGAAATCATACTTGATAATGCCGACAGCACCTTGTTTTTGGGAGGACGTGGGAAAAATGCAAAGGATATTTCGGATAACTTGGGACGGGAAACAATTGACAGTTTCAACACTTCCGAAAATCGCGGCACGCAGGTTTCTCATGGACTTACTTATCAAAAATTAGGAAAGGAGTTGATGACACAGGACGAAATAGCAGTTATGGACGGTGGGAAATGTATTTTGCAGCTACGCGGTGTACGTCCCTTTTTAAGCGACAAATACGATATAACGAAACACCCGAACTACAAATACCTTTCCGACTTCGACAAGAAAAACGCTTTTGATGTGGAACGGTATATGTCTACCCGCCCGGCAATAGTAAAGCCCGATGAAGCCTTTGACATATACGAAATAGATTTGTCCGACGAGGACGCAGCCGCCGAGGAATAACGGCGGCATTTTCATTTTCAACAACATTTTTTGAGCCGCAAAGCGGCAGAAAGCGAGGTTTATATGGATTTCTTTAACAGCGCAGTTGGTGTATTGCAGACTTTGGTTATCGCGCTTGGCGCAGGTCTTGGCATTTGGGGGGCTATCAACCTCATGGAGGGTTACGGCAACGACAATCCGGGCGCAAAGAGCCAGGGCATGAAGCAGCTTATGGCGGGCGGTGGCGTCGCGTTGATCGGCGGCACCCTTGTTCCGCTTCTTTCCAAACTTTTTGGATAATGCCTAAAACAAATACCACCCGCCGCGCCCTCTCGGAAACGGGAGGGCGCGGGAAAGGAGGGATTAACTTTTGATATGGCAGATGATTGAAGATTGGTTTCGCGGCATTTTGACAGACGGGATTTTATCGAACCTCTCCGGCTTGTTTGACAGCGTAAATACAGAGGTTGGAGAAATTGCAACGCAAGTCGGCACGACCCCCGCCGGGTGGAACGCGGGCATATTCAACATGATACGCAGCCTTTCGGAAAACGTCATTGTACCGATTGCGGGCGTTATCATTACCTTTGTCATGTGTTATGAACTAATCCAGCTTGTAATTGAAAAAAACAATCTGCACGATCTCGACACTTGGATTTTTTTCAAATGGATTTTCAAAACCTTTGTTGCGGTGCTGCTGGTAACAAATACTTGGAATATCGTCATGGGAGTTTTTGACGTTACGCAGAGCGTCGTCAATCAGAGCGCGGGGGTTATCATATCCGATACAAGCATAGACGTTACCACTGTCATTACCGACATTGAAGCAAAACTCGACGCTATGAGCGTGGGCGGTCTTTTGGGGTTATGGTTTCAATCCCTCTTTGTAGGGCTTACCATGAAAGCCCTGTCAATCTGCATTATGCTTGTGGTGTATGGGCGCATGATTGAAATATATCTTGTAACGAGCGTTGCCCCTATCCCGATGGCAACAATGGTAAATCACGAATGGGGCAGCATGGGACAGAATTACTTAAAATCTTTGCTTGCGCTTGGTTTTCAAGCGTTTTTGATTTTGGTGTGTGTCGGCATTTATGCGGTGTTGATACAGACAATCGCAGCGACCGACGACATATCCGGCGCGATCTGGGCTTGCATGGGCTATACCGTCCTCTTGTGCTTTACCCTTTTCAAAACAGGGAGCCTTGCAAAGAGCGTCTTTTCGGCACATTAAGGGGGTGAGTTATGATTTGAAAATCGGCTTAATCGACGTTGACAGCCATAATTTCCCCAACCTCTGCTTGATGAAGCTATCCGCGTATCATAAAGCAAAGGGGCATACGGTGGAATGGTGGAACACAAAGGAGCGGTACGACCTTGTATATAAAAGCCGCGTCTTTACGGACACCTATTCCAAAGACACGATAACCGTTACCAACGCGGAACAGGTCATTTTCGGCGGTACGGGCTACGACACGAAAAACCGCTTGCCGCCGGAAGTGGAACACAGTTACCCGGATTATTCAATCTACCCGCAGTTTTTCGGGATTGCTTACGGCTTTTTAAGCCGGGGTTGTCCGAGAAATTGCGGGTTTTGCATTGTCAGCGGTAAAGAGGGACGCAAAAGCGTTAAGGTTGCGGATTTGTCCGAGTTTTGGAAATGGCAGCCGGAAATAAAAATCATGGACGCTAATCTGCTTGCCTGTCCCGACCATGAAAATCTCATTGAGCAGCTTATACGAAGCCGCGCATGGGTGGATTTTTCGCAAGGGCTGGATATTCGCCTTGTGAACAGGGATAATGTCAGCCTGTTAAATCGGGTACGGATAAAAGCGGTACATTTTGCATGGGATAATCCCGACGAGGACTTGACCGGGTATTTCCAACGTTTTTTGGATTTGACAGCTATTAAGAGCAGCCGCCAGCGGCGCGTGTATGTTCTTACCAACTACGGCAGCACTCACGAACAGGATTTATACCGCGTGAACACCTTGCGGGCTATGGGCTTTGACCCGTATGTGATGATTTACGAGCGTCCAACCGCCCCGCCTGTTACCCGCCATTTGCAACGGTGGGTAAACAACAAGCGGCTTTTCTATGCTGTTCCCCGCTTTGAAGATTACATTCCGGGCAGAAAGGAGGTTTGAAATGGCGTATGTAACCGTCCCAAAGGACTTAACAAAAATCAAAAGCAAGGTAATGTTCAACCTTACCAAACGACAGCTAATTTGTTTCAGCGCGGCGGTAGCAATCGGACTGCCGCTGTTCTTTTTGGTAAAAGGCAGCGTTGGAACGAGCGCAGCGGCATTGTGCATGGTGCTTGCCATGCTGCCTATGTTTTTGCTTGCCATGTACGAGAAAAACGGGCAACCGCTGGAAGTGATTATTCGGCAATTTGTGGAAGTGAAGTTTCTTCGCCCCAAAGAGCGACCTTATCAGACCAACAATTTTTATGCCGCCCTTGCGCGGCAAGAGCAATTAGATAAGGAGGTACGGGCGATTGTCAAAGGAAAAGAAAAACACCCAAAACGAAAAGCGTAAACTTTCCCGACAGGAAAGAAAACAGATAGATACCCTTATCCGACAGGCAAAGGGCGACGGGAAGCCCCATACGGCGCAGGACAGCATACCGTTTGAGCGAATGTATAAGGACGGGATTTGCCGCCTTGCAAACGGGCGGTATTCCAAGTGCATTGAGTTTGAGGATATAAATTATCAGCTTGCGCAGCCGGACGACAAAACCGCCATTTTTGAAGCCCTTTGCGATATGTATAACTCGTTCGACGCTTCTATCAGCGTGCAGCTTTCCCTAATCAGCCGCCATGCGAACAAGGACGATTTTAAGAACAGTATCACGATTGCACCGCAGAATGACGACTTCGACAGTATCAGAGCAGAATACACCGAAATGCTTAGGACGCAGCTTGAACGCGGAAACAACGGGCTTATCAAAACCAAGTTTCTCACCTTTACCGTTGAAGCAAAGGACATTAGATCGGCGCGGGCGCGTCTTGCCCGCATTGAAACGGACACCCTCAACCATTTTAAGGTGATCGGCGCGGCGGCGCGGGTATTGGACGGGAAACAGCGTCTTGAAGTGCTGCATGGGATTTTTCACCCGGACGGGGAACGCTTTAACTTTGCGTGGGAATGGCTACCCGCAAGTGGGCTTTCCGTCAAGGACTTTATCGCCCCGTCCTCTTTCCGATTTGGCGACGGGCGAATGTTTCAAATGGGCGGCAAGTTTGGTGCGGTTTCCTTTTTGCAGATCGTCGCGCCGGAACTCTCCGACCGTATGCTTGCCGACTTCATGGACGCGGAAAACGGGATTATCGTTAATCTGCACATTCAGAGTATCGACCACAACGAAGCAATCAAGACGATTAAGCGCAAGATCACCGACCTTGACCGCATGAAGATTGAGGAACAAAAGAAAGCAATCCGCAGCGGCTACGACATGGATATTATTCCGTCTGACCTTGCCACCTACGGCGGGGAAGCAAAAAACCTACTCCGCGATTTGCAGAGCCGCAACGAAAGAATGTTTCTGCTCACGCTGCTTGTCTTAAACCTTGCAGATACCAAGCAGAAATTGGATAACGAAGTATTTGGGGCGGCGGCAATCGCACAGAAATACAACTGCATTTTGACCCGCCTTGACTACCGGCAGGAACAGGGGCTTATGTCCTCTATCCCGTTGGGGGAAAACATTATCCATATCCAGCGCGGCTTGACGACCAGCAGCACCGCCGTTTTCGTTCCCTTTACGGTGCAAGAGCTGTTCCAAAGCGGCGAAGCATTGTATTACGGCTTAAACGCCCTTTCCAACAACATGATTTTGTGCGACCGAAAGAAGCTGAAAAACCCCAACGGCTTGATACTCGGCACACCGGGCAGCGGCAAAAGTTTTTCTGCAAAACGCGAAATCACAAACGCTTTTCTTATCACGTCCGACGACATTATCATTTGCGACCCCGAAGCCGAATATTATCCCCTTGTCGGACGTTTGAAAGGACAGGTTATCAAGGTTTCGCAGAACAGCACGCAGTACATTAACCCTATGGATATTAACCTCAATTACAGCGAGGGCGACACGCCCATAGCCTTAAAGAGCGATTTTATCCTTTCCTTTTGTGAGTTGATTATGGGAGGTAAAAACGGGCTGGAAGCTGTTGAAAAGACCTTGATTGACCGCGCTGTTATCAGCGTGTACCGCAACTACCTTGCCGACCCGAAGCCTAAAAATATGCCGATTTTGGGCGACCTCTACGACGAAATCAAGAAGCAGCCGGAAAAGGAAGCGCAGCGTATCGCGGCGGCATTGGAACTCTATGTAAACGGCAGCTTGAACATTTTTAACCACAGGACAAACGTTGACATTCATAACCGCCTTGTCTGCTTTGATATTAAGGAACTCGGTACGCAGCTTAAAAAAGTCGGTATGCTTATCGTCCAAGACCAAGTATGGAACAGAGTAACGGTAAACCGCAGCGAGGGCAAGGCGACGCGGTATTACATCGACGAGTTTCATTTGCTGCTCAAAGAGGAACAGACCGCAGCATACAGCGTCGAGATTTGGAAGCGTTTTAGGAAGTGGGGCGGTATTCCGACAGGTATCACCCAAAACGTGAAAGATTTGTTGTCGTCCCGCGAGGTGGAGAACATCTTTGAAAACAGTGATTTTGTGTATATGCTCAACCAAGCCCAGGGCGACCGGGAAATCCTTGCCAAGCAGCTTAACATTTCACAGCAGCAAATGACCTATGTAACCCATTCCGAAGCGGGCGAGGGACTTATCTTCTATGGCAACGTGATTTTGCCCTTTATTGACCGTTTCCCAAAAGATACGGAACTCTACCGCGTGATGACGACCAAGCCCGGCGAGGTGTCAGCATGAAGATAGAAACGGATAAAATCTATTGCGGCGACAGCTTGCAGGTGCTTCAAACCTTGCCGGATAACTGTATGGATTGTTGCGTAACGTCCCCGCCCTACTATGCTTTGCGCGATTACGGCACAGACGGGCAGATCGGACGGGAAGCAACGCCGGAGGAATATGTTTCCCGCATTACAGCGGTTTTCCATGAGGTAAAGCGGGTGCTTACGCCGGAGGGTACTTGTTGGCTGAATATCGCGGACACTTATTGCGGCACAGGCAGCAAAGCCGACCACCAAGACCCGAAATATCCCAAAGGCAGGAACGGGCAGCAAGTGGCGGTAAACCACCGCGCCCCCGGCTGCAAGCCGAAAGACCTAATCGGTATTCCGTGGCTTGTAGCCCTTGCCTTGCGGGGCGACGGTTGGTATTTGCGCAGTTCTATCATTTGGCACAAGGGAAACGCCATGCCGGAAAGCACGCGGGACAGACCGACGCGCTGCTATGAATATGTGTTTCTGCTTACCAAGTCGAAGAAATATTACTACGATTGGCAAGCAGTAGCCGAGCCGATAGCCCCCACAACGGCGGTACGGCTGAAAAGCGGAGTTGGGAAAGGCAACAAATATGCCGCTACCGTTCCGGGGCAAAACCAGCCGCAGAAAATCAACCGTCCCCGCAGGAAAGGCGCATACACCGACGAAATGATTTCCCCCGTCCGCAGCCGCCGCAACGTTTGGCAGATCAACACAGCTTCCTATCGCGGCGGGCATTTTGCAGCGTTCCCGCCCAAACTTGCGGAAACGTGCATTTTGGCGGGCTGTCCTGTCGGCGGGATTGTGCTTGACCCGTTTTTAGGCAGCGGCACGACCGCAGCGGCGGCAAAAAGCCTTTCCCGCCGCTATGTGGGTATAGAGATCAACCCC
Organism: Clostridiales bacterium CHKCI006; assembly: GCA_900018345.1. Lineage (GTDB taxonomy): Bacteria > Bacillota_I > Bacilli_A > Erysipelotrichales > Coprobacillaceae > Fimiplasma > Fimiplasma intestinipullorum. Next base: position 107 of record FCNA01000076.1, on the reverse strand, counting down.
GAATACTGCACCCTTGCAAAACAGCGTATTGGAGGTGATGAACATTGAGCAAGGAATTAAAAGCCCCCGACAAGGGAACGCAGAAAATGACCCGCGACGGGGCGGGT
>FCNA01000025.1 GCA_900018345.1 Clostridiales bacterium CHKCI006 | reverse complement strand
ATAAATGAAAATAGCTACTTTCACTCATTCAATCGCCCCCATTCACTTATGTAGTCGGAACCTACTCGGTTCCGAATAATGGTTTTCTACTAAAACCATTATAACATAGTTCATGGAGCACTACGCAGCAAGCTGCGGGGAAAGGCCCATTGATGCTATAGATTTGCTCTCGTAAATCTATAGCTTATTCTATAGACAATCTTAATGAACATTGAGTTGGTACATACCCGCTTTGATTGAAGCAATCACACCCCCATCGATCAACAGATCTATTCCAGTTATAAATGAAGCATCATCGCTTAATAAAAATTCTGCTGCCCTTGCTATTTCTTCTGATGTTCCAACCCTTTTAACAGGAGAACTATCAATCATTTTCTGATAAGAATCACCCGCTGCATTAAATTCATCATAAGCTAGCGGTGTAACAATAATTCCAGGACTGATCGTATTAATTCTAGCTTTTTTATTCCCCCAAGTCGTCGCTGCAGCATTTCTAACTCTTAAATGATTCGCTCGTTTAGCTGTGATATATGCCACACCCGAGTTTTGCATAGCTTTATTTTGAATAAATTCAAGATTCTTTAATTCTGCTGTAGGAGTAGTCGCTAATTGATTTTCTACTTCTTCTGAAAATTCCATCATATATCCTGTCTGACTGGAAATAATCAAACCTGCTCCTCCTTCGTCAATGTACTCAGCAAATATATCAATAGCATTTGCAGTTGCAACCAAATCAAGATTGATAATATGTTCAGGTGCAGCCTGATTGGGTGACGCTCCGGCAGTATCTATGAAGTATTTAATTTTACCTAATTGGCTTGCTCTTTGTGCAAATGCTCTCATTGAATCTTCATTTAAAGCATCAACTTTCATTGTTTCTACACTATATCCACTATATTTTAATTCATTCGCTCTATTCTTCAAATTTTCTTCATTAATATCGCCAATGAAGATTGTTTTTCCTGCGCCAACTCTTTTAACAATCGCCGTTCCCATGCTACCGGCACCTAATAAAACGACAACTTTTTTATTTTCATTTCTATCAAATATCATTCTTTTCTCCTCCTAAAGTCCTAATTGATCTAACCAATTTCGAATTTCATCATCACAGTGATTCACATCATCACCATTGATGGCCAATCCTTCTTTCACAGTGGCAGTCGGACACAATCTCTTAATATCGCGTATTGCATTCGAAAATCCACTACCACCATGCGTAACAAGCGAACAAATGATTTTCTGATCAAAATCATCACTTTCTAAAAAAGTAAATAATGCCATAGGCATCGTTGTCCACCAGTTAGGAAAAGCTAAAATAATATGACTATATGCTTCCATATGCTCTACTTTTTTGGTTAATGCTGGCCTAGCATTTTCCTCAAATTCTTTTCTAGCAACTTGAATTTTCTCCATATGATTATCAGGATACTTTTTTACAGTATCTATATAAAACAAATCACTTGGAATCATCTGATGTATTTTTCTAGCCACCACTTCTGTATTTCCAACTTCTAAATACCCTATTGTGCCATGCGTGTAATTTTCTCCTGCATGAGAAAAATAAGCAATTAATGTTTTCATAAATCCTCCTTACCGGTCAAAAGATAACGACCATTGATTTTCATATAATATTGATTAATGGGTAATCTCCATGTTCCTGTTATCCCATAGACCTTCGCTTTTAATTCACTCATACCTGTCAAATGAAAATATGGTTTTTCATAGGTGATCCTTACTTCTAACAAATTAGACTGATAATAGTTGAGAATGCCATTTTTGATATCATCAAAGAATTCATCCCTTGTTTGTTTCTTGCCTGACATGTGCGTAAAAATGACTGATTCACGTGTCAGTTTTCTTAACTGATCCATATCTTTATCAATCATTGCCTGCTGAAAAGATTGATAAGTCTCTAGTACCATTTTTTCTTCTTGACTCATACTATCCCAACAAACTTTCAATATGATTCATCTCATCTTTTGTTAAAGATACATTTTCGGCCTTGATATTTTCTTCAATACGCGTCGTCTTCCTACTTCCAGGGATAGGCACGATCCATGATTTTTTGTTGATCATCCAAGCTAAGGATATCTGTGCCGCTGTCGCATTTTTTAAAGCTGCTAATTCAGTGATATACTCTAGCAACTGCTTGTTTTTATCAAAACTACTATCTTTAAACCAGTCCACATCATTGCGATAGTCACCACTTTCGAAAGTCTGTCCTTTCTGATACTGATTACTTAAAAATCCCTTTGCTAACGGACAACAGGAAACTAGACCAATACCAAGTTTCTCTAATTCATCAAGATATGTATCATCGTGTACGAGTAAATTATATACATTTTCTACAGCAGTTACTGGACATACTGCATGTGCTCTTTTGACATAATCGATATCAGCCATCGATATGCCCCAATGCTTTATTTTACCTTGTTGTATCAATTCCTTCATTACCTCTGCCACTTCTTCTGGACCAACATTAGGATCCAAACGATGCTGATAATATAGATCAATATAATTTGTCTGCAGGCGTTTTAATGATCCTTCTAATGATTTCAAAATAACTTCTTTTGACGAATCAACAATGAGATCAGGATGTTCCGGGTTCTTCGAATAATCAAACGAGACACCAAACTTTGTTGCTATCACAACATTTTCTCTGACATCTTTTAAAGCCATCCCAACTATTTTTTCATTATGATGAATATCTTCTTTAAAACCATATGTTTCAGCGGTATCAAAAAAGGTATAGCCAAGTTCATAAGCTTTTTTGATGATGGTGATAGCATTCTCTGTATCTACAGGCTTACCATTTGCATGTGAAAGCCCCATACACCCAAAACCAATCTTTGATACTTTTAAATGATTTCCTAAAATTGTTTCACTCATTTTATCCCTCCTCTTTCCAATGTTATTGTACTATGTTATAATCTAAATATCCAATAGATAAATCAGATGATCAATCGAATATTTAAATAGGAGAGTTTATGAACAAAAGACAAGTAGAATGCATACTCGATTTGAGAAAGACCTTAAACTTCAGCAACACTGCTGACAATCTGTATCTCTCTCAATCGACGATCTCATATGCAATCAAGAGTGCTGAAGAAGAAATCGGTTTTAATATTTTCTTTCGAAACGGTAAAAGTGTTTCTATGACACCAGCGGGAATTCAATTTTGTATTGCTCTTGAAAATTTTCATAAGCAGTATCAAACCACCATTAACCAATGCCAGAATTTATCACGCAAGTATGATATGGATATCAGTATTTCCATACCATTCCGAAGTAGTATCTATTATCTCAGCGATGCCATCGCTATTTTTAAACAAAAACATCCCAATATTTCTATTACAGCACTCTTTAATCCTGGCAATTGCCTTGAAAAATTTTTAATGAATGAGGGTGATATTTGTTTTACTTCTAAAGACAGTATTAAAAGAATTTCAAATATTAAGATCTATTCTTTATTCAAATCTCATTTCTATCTTGTATCAAGAAAAGATGATCCTTTAGCATCTAAATCATTAATTACTGCAAAAGATTTAGAAGGTAGAACATTAATAATCGGCGGTCCATCTCCAAAACAGCTTCTCAACATTCAACAATCAATCATCAAAAATTATGAAGTGGATTATTTTAATAGTACCAGTCATGATACGACGCTATTAAATGTCGCTGCTAATAATGGAGTATGCATCTCACCAGGATTATTGAATGATCATAACCACGAATTTGCCTGGACCAAATATGATAGTGATGAATATATAGAATATGTTTTATGTATTCATGAAAACAATACGAATCCCTATATTGAAGCATTTGTTCAATTACTATGTGAAATGTATAAAGCGCATCCGGAACTGAAGATTTAAACGATCGCATCTGAATGCCATTGCTTCTCTTACTGTACGCACAATGGATCTTAGATTCAAATGATTCAATTATCCCTAAAAAAAATTTACCATTCTCAAAATCATGCCTCTTTCTAAATAAAAAGACGTCTTTACTTTGCTTAACCGTATGATCAAAGTAAAAACGTCTATTTTTATTTGATTTCATCTTCAACACAATTACTCAGCCTGGCATATTCCTGGGCAATGAGTCCCGCAATAAACTGCAGCTGATAGGGATGGGAAAGCTGATCGTGATTGGAGTCAAACAGGATCACATGATCAATATAGGCAGGATAATCCCTGGCTTCACCGGTAATCATCCAGATTTCCGGATCATTTAATTTTTTCTTTTTGGCACGCAATTCTTCATCGTTAAAGTAGGTCCCTGTATAAGAAAAGATGACGATGAGATCGGCTTGCGTTGTTTGATCTAAATAATCCATTTGACTTGCATAAGCGACTTGTGTATAGACCTGTTTTCCAAGCATCAACAGATCAACCTGTAAATTAAGGGCTACCGTTCCTGCCTTTAAAAGTCCAAAGATAGCCACGCGTTCGTGCTCTTTGATGGAAAGACATAGTTGCTTAATACTGGATAGATCAATGGACGTCGCCACTTGTCTGATACAGTCCTGAACATGTCTGGTGTAAACATCCAAAGAACTTTCCTCAAAATAGAGTTCTGTTCCTGTCAGCAGTTCTCTTAATTCTGCATAATCACGTAAGCCGATCTCTTTGCAAAAGCGCGAGATCGAACTAACTGCCACGTGGCATTGGTGTGCCATGTCTTTTATGCCCATATCTCTAACCTCATCTAAATGCGCTAAGATATAAGAAGCAATCTGACTGTTGGTCGCATCGGCTTTTTCACTGGCAATCGTACTCAAAAAGACAATGGGTAATTTGGGATAGATCATCCATCCGCCCCCTTTCGCTTACTTTCCTCCAGCAAAATTATACAACATTCGCTCCTTTAATTCACGCACATCCTTACCTAAAACTTCAGCTAGCTTAAAGGCAAAAGGATAAGGTGTCGCAGGCCCTTGACTGGTAATCAGATGGTCATCCACAACCACGACATCATCCTTGAAAATCGCTCCTTCCAGCTTTTCAGCGTACCCCGTATAACCGGTCATCTGTTTTCCTTGGATCACATCGGCCTCCTTGAGCACTAAGGTACCTGAACACATTGCGGCGAGATATTTGTGTTGTGCATTGAAATAACGCACTAAACGAATAACTTCAGGATTGGTGCGCAGATTGTCTCCCCCAGGACGTCCTCCTGGAATCACTAACATATCATAATCTTTGATTTCTTCACCAAAGATTCGGTCAGCTTTGATCCTCATCTTCTGCATGCCTAAGACAAAACCTTCACTGAAGGCAAACGTATGACAGACAAGCCCTGCTCTTCTTAAAATATCGACAATGGTGATTGTCTCGCTCTCTTCAAAACCTTCTGCCATCAATACTGCCACTTTTGCCATATGATTCATCCTCCTTCACATCAAATGCATTGAAATAGACCATTCTCTTCTTCACGGCTAAGGAATCGCCGCCTAAAACATCTACCAGTTTATAGGCAAAGGCATAAGCGGTTGCCGGTCCTCGACTCGTAATTAAGTTGCCATCGACCACGACCTTATCTGCCAAGTAATGTCCTTGTTTGATTTTCTTGTCATAACCGACATAAGCCGTATAATTTTTACCTTCCAGTACACCTGCTCTCTCTAAAGCAATCGGTGCTGCACACATTGCTGACACATATTTTCCTGCCTCATTCATGCACTTCAAGATATCCATGACCACTTCACTGTTGCGTAAGGCATCGGCCCCACCATATCCGCCTGGCAGGATCACCATATCGTAATCCTTCACTGCTTCACTTAAGATGCCATCACAGTCGACCACAACACCATGAGCCCCTTCGACTTCCTGGCTAAAACCGATCATATCGCATTGAAGATTGGCGCGACGTAAAATATCCACGATGGTTAAGGTCTCCCCTTCTTCAAAACCGGGAGCAATCAAAATAGCTGCTTTTTTCATATACCTGACCTCCTCTTTCTGTCTTTAGTTTAGAGCTTTATCCCCTTACTCTCAATGGATTTCCAGATTTAAGAAATCAAATCCTATTTGCATCCAAACGGGGGATTGAGGACAAATATGCAAATGAGATTTGAAAGATGTCAAAGTGACTTGGCGAAATCAAAGGGCTGGACTATACTAAAGCTTGTTGAAGGAGTGTGATGATGATGGAAGAGAAATGAATGACCCAAATCTTCTACAAATGGACAAGTCAGATGAAACATGCCTGCTTATGTGAGAATGAAAAGACCATTTGTTTTTGTAATGAAACCTATCATGCCCATGTCATCTTTCATGTTCAGTTAAGTACGATTGAACTCGTGATTCAAAATAAGCAAACGGAAGAAACGGAATTCTACCTGCACTTCGAAGCAAAGGATTTTAAGACCACCAAAGAAAATTTGCAGGCCTTCTTTTCTTACCTGGATGGTCAGCATCCGCATGCAGAGTCAATCACTGTGAAAGATAAACAGATTCGTCGCATTCTGATCAGCTGTACTTCGGGCTTCACGAGTGCCTATTTTGCCAACCTGATGCAGGCAATGTTCGATACGAAAAAACAAGCCATCACGGTGGATGCCTTGCCGATTACGGAATTAGAAAGCCAGATCGATCACTATGACTATGTGCTGCTGGCACCGCAGATTGCTTATCTCTATCCTCAGCTGACTCAAAAGTGTGGAAAAAAGATCCTGCGTATCACTGCGATGGATTTTGCGACTGGTGATGTCAAGCATGCTTTGAGTCAGTTACCAAGCTAAAAAGCGATTCTTTAAGAGTCGCTTTTTCGTTTATCCTTGAAAGAGAGACATTGACCGAGGACTCCTCCTAAGGATAGATATTCATAATTAGGAAAATCAAAGAGAACGGGTGCTACTTTCGTATAATCGATCTTGCCTTCTTCATTCAACGCAGCTTCATCGACAAATGTCTCTTCGATCTGGATAATAAAATTATCAAAATTCTGATAACTGTAAATGTCAACAACTTTTCCAGTAATCGTCAAACGCGCTTCATCGATCATTGGGACTCCTGTTTTGCTCATGGTATAGGCAAAAACATCAGATTTATCTACTTTATGTCCACTGACACTGCCCACATAATCAGCCTTGTCAAGCATGTTTGCATTCACTAGATTAATAGATAAACGGCCGTTCTCTCGAATGCCTTCATTGGTATAATGCGGTTTAGCGAGACTGACTAACACGCTGTCATGACTCACGATGCCTACATGCGCAACCAGCACCCAGTTCGGTCTTTCATTGACCATTGCCCCGATCACAACGACCGGAGTCGGATATAAAGCTAAAGCTTTTCCAATATTTTTCTTCATTTGTCATCCATTCCTTTCTTACTCTAAGACCACAGCCTGACTTCCCCGTGAGGCATAGACGGCTTCAAAATCAGCACGATCATAAGTCACCAGACCGGCTAAGGGATCGGCTATCCAGACGCTATCTTCATTATATCCAACTAAGACTGCCCCATGATCATTGCGGCTCCACTCTACATATTGACCACTCTCGGTGTACCAGCCTTCGGTTGGATATCGTGGATTCATACCAATGGTGACCCAGACCATGACAGGCTGCTGGTGGCTCACCCGTCGATAGAGATCTTCCGGGCTGGCGCCGGTTAGATCAACCACGGTTAAGGCGCTGTTTTGTGCGGCTAAATACTGCTCTCCTGCACGGATGATGGCTGTCACACCACAGACGTATCCTGCTTCTGAACTAGGATTACCGACAAAATACGCATTGAGATCTGGTCCATATAAACGACCATCGTCTCCTGTATATAAACGATAAGGAACACGGGGCAAATAGGTCATGGCCATCTCGTATTTGTCTACATTATAGCCTTTTGCATGAAGCAGCATCGTCAAAGCTGTGATCTCACATCCGGTGGGCAGCTCAGGCATTTGCGCAATAATAGGAAAATCGAAGATTTGGGCTTCATCCGGATACCAATTTGCCAGCACGGTACTGAAACACACCACCCTTTTACCTAAGGGATGTGTATGACCCAAAATAAGTCCAGGTAAGCTCAAGATACACACCAGGATCTTGATTCCCATTTTACGCCAGCCCTTTACCTAACTGGTAGGCTTGCTTAAGATAAATGGAACGACGGGTCATGGAGACCGTGCCGCATCCATAACCTAGAATGACTCCCTGATCCTCCAAATTTAAATAGCGGACCAGTGTCCTGTAGTGAGCCATCAATGCTTCAAAGGTCCAATCGTCTTGATTCCAGTCGGCCGTGATAAGGCTCACCTTCATCTGTTTTCGTTGCAAAGAGGCATTGAAAGCACAGAAACGATCGATCAAGATCTTCAATTGACTGCACATTCCATAATAATATAATGGTGTCACCCAAACCATCATATCCGCAGATAAGATTTGCTGGCGGATGGTCTCCATCTCGTCCTTTTGGACACAGGGACCTTCATAACCGCAATGAATGCAGCCTAGACACGGGTGGATATTGGCTTTGGCTGCATCGATCACTTCAACTTGATGACCGGCCTCTCGAGCGCCCCGCATCCACTCTTCAGCTGGAAGATTTGAGGATCCATGCCGATTAGGACTGCCTTCTAAAACAACGACCTTCATTTATTCCACCACCTTTTCGATTCTGATCGTACCATGCAAGGCTGCAATTTCGGTTTCGCCTGCTGTACATGTTCCCAGCGCAAAAAGCGCGCTGTTAGCCTGAAAATCATCGTAAAACAGAACAACATCCTGCCAGGGAGCATAATAGGCAAGGATGCCCGAGCCACCGCTGGCTAAAGGGGCGTCGCTGGTATCTAAGCTCTCTAAAGGATAGAAGATCTTCTCATTGTGACTGAAATTCTCCACTGGCACTTCAAGCGGCAGCTGATTGTAGAGCTCCGTGGCAGCCTGACTATCATTCAGGGTATAAATGATTTCCGTTTCCTGACAAAGAATACGAATCTGACGAATATCCTGCATATTTCCCACCTCATTTCCTAATAGCTGCAAGATCAAAGAACTGACGATGATCATAATTTTTCCCATAGACTCACCCCAACTGCCTTTCTTTTTGCAGCATATGCTTTAAATAATCGACCTTATCCAAACATGCCTGTCCACGATGAATCTCATCCAGCAGTTTGACTCTTTGTTTCTGTAACATCTTCAAACGACATCCCTGAGTGCGCTCAGCCTGTTTGGATAATAACATATATGTCTTCATTTCATTTTGATCAAATCCGATCTGTTTCAAGGTCATCCACAATTCCAGATCCTCACGGTTATTTTCTTGAAAGCCAAGTGCCAGATAGGCATCCAATAAATCTTCGGAAAGTTGATAGCGTAAAATGATTTCTTCTCTATTCATGATCTTGCCTCCTTTGGATAAATGTCAGAAAGCGACTGACGGCTTTGCCATGGGGCTGATTACGTTTATAGGCAATCACTGAAGTGGTTGCGGGAATGCCCTGAAATGGAATAAAGCGTGTTCCCTGCATGCGCCCCATTGCCTCCAGGCAAACCGCTATTCCCATTCCTTCCTGAACCAAATGAATCATATTGTAACCAATGTTATAACTGGCAACGATATCGACTTGACGTTCTTCCCAGTCGATCCATTTAGCCAATTCGTTTTGAATGCGTTGGCGATCGGGTACGATCAAAGCATATCCTTCTAATTCAGTCGGTACGATCGTATCTAATTGAGCCAAAGGATCGTCTTCTTTAACCAGGATCCCCCAATGCTCCTTTGTATGAAGACGACTAAAGGCATATTTGGTCAGATCGATGGGCTCCAAGAGAAGACCAAAATCAAGGGTGCCATTTTCAATGCCATGTTGGATGGAATCGGAGCTCATGGTCATCAGTTCAAAGTGAATCAATGGATACTGACACTTAAATTCATGGAGGATACCAGCCAACTCATGCATGCCTTCGGCCTCGCAGCAGCCAATGGCAATGCTGCCGGTCACCTGATCGGCTTCCTTGGAAAAATCACGGGTGATCATTTCTTCAATTCGGATCATATCCTGGGCATGTTTTTTCAACAGCATCCCCGCTTCTGTCAGCTGTACATGACGGCTATGCCTGATGAACAACTTTTCGCCTAATTCTTCTTCCAGCTGCATCAACTGCCGCGACAGTGTTGGCTGCGAGATGTATAAAAGCTGACTGGCACGTGTAATATTTTCTTCCTGTGCCACCACTAAAAAATATTTCAATACACGTAATTCCATCTTATAAAGCTCCAACGATTCGATGCGGCTGATAAGCTTCTTCTAAATAGGCTCTTTCATCCGGTGTGAGAACAATATCCAAAGCATCGATTGCATCATCCAGATGCGTTAAACGCGATCCTCCGATGATGGGTGCAGCTACCTGAGGATGACCAAGCAGATAACTTAAAGCAATCTGTGCTCTGGTTACGCCTTTTTGCTTAGCTAATTCACCCACGCGGTTGACAATTTCGTGGTCAACCGGTTCATTGGCATCATATTTATCCTTTGCACTCTGATCTAACTGGCTGCGCTTCGTATCGCCATACCAGTCACGAGCAAGCCGACCGCCTGCTAAAGGAGAATATGGTGTTAACGCGACGCCAAGATCCTGACAGAGCGGGATCATTTCTCTTTCATCCTCACGATACAGCAAGTTATAGTGATTCTGCATGGAAATAAATGGGGTCCAGCCGTTATGCTTAGCGATATACTGGGCCTTTTGAAACTGCCAGGCGTACATCGCAGAAGCCCCAATGTAACGTACTTTGCCACTCTTGACTAAATCATTGAGACAGGCCATTGTTTCTTCAATCGGTGTCTGGTAATCCCAACGATGAATGATATATAAATCCACATAATCCATCTGCAGTCTTTCCAGTGAGGCATCCAGAGCAGCCATGATATGTTTGCGTGATAAGCCGCCACCATTTAAGCTCTGATCCAGGGGATAATAGACTTTCGTCGCAACGACCACTTCATTGCGGTTCGCGTATTTCGCCAACGCTTTTCCTAAAATGCGTTCACTTTCCCCCTGACCATAGACATCAGCGGTATCAAAAAAGTTAATGCCTCTAGCCAATGCACCTTGAATATAAGCAAGACCTTCTTCCTCATTCAAATGCCAGGGCTGTTTTTGCACATTACCTAATTCCATACAGCCTAAAGCCAATCTCGATACTTGAAGTCCTGAAGATCCTAATCGTGTATATTGCATCATGCCACTTCCTTTCTTTGATTTTATTTTAAGATCTTGACGCACCAATGTCTAATACCTACATGTCATGTTTTGCCATTCATTTTAGGCATAACAAAAAAAATAGCCCCTCAAGGCTATTTTAACTTTCCTCACCTCATGATCACATGAGATCATGGACTAAGGCATAAGCAATCCCTTCTTCATCACAGAAGCAGGTGACTAGATCGGCGGCCTGCTTCAATTCACTGACTGCATTGTCCATCGCGATCCCGATACCTGCCTGCTGGATCATCGTCAGATCATTCAAGCTATCTCCAAAAGTGGCACCTTTAGAAATTCTTTATTCTTTCTGCCAGTTTTTCTTAAAAGAGTGTTGCTATAATGAAGCTATCCTAAAGGAGGGATGCATCATGAAATATAAAGTTGAAATCAGTTTATTGATAAGTGGTCTCTTTTTATTTTTTCTATCCACCAGCGATTTTCTTAGTTATATGGCGGAACTATTGAATACGCTTTTTTTCAACTCTCTCCCAATTGTCTTTTTCAGTTCTTACCTTTTTCGGACCATCATTCTGTTTTGCGGTGCTTCCTTCATCTTTGCAGGATGCTTTCTATACAAATACCGCCATGAATAACTCACTTCGGTGAGTTTTTTTCTAGTTAAAAGACCGGTATCTACTACCGGTCTTTAGATCGAATCAGCGAAGCCCAACTCATGATGCGCGCCTTCATTCCTTCTATATCCAGTACCCCATAAGCAAAGCCTTTTTTGATCAGCTCATCAGGGACATATTCATCATATTTTTCAAAGACAGGTACTTCTTTGGGATAGACGAGTTCCAATGGATCCCATTCCTTTTTGGCTTCTTCTAAAACAATCTGATAAAATTCCTGTTCACTCACATGCATTGTAAATTGAATATAATACGGTCTGGAAGAGGTCAACCCTTTCAATCCCAGCCGTTTTGGACAGCGGATCTTCAAGAAACGTTCCATGGCCAGAAAGGCATAACTGCCCAGCCAGGGAAACAGGACCCACATGTTGCCACCTAAATGAATGAGAGGATGGTTGGCCATATCAGCCTTCTGAAAACTCATGCGTGCGTCTTCCAAGCGACAGACTGCATGACGCATCAGATAAGGATAAGCCTTGTTTTCATTGAGCACCTGATACATCCGCTCTAAGATCCGCGTATGTATATCGCCGGGAACATCACCAAAATAGGCTGGGATATTGCCTTTCACTAAGGTACAGTAAACGATGCGTTTTTGATGATCGACATCATCAACGACCCAGACCCGACCGGCAATCGCAATCTTATCCTGAACTGGTGGTGGTTTCACGATCGTTCCCAGTTCTTCGGAACCAGAACGTACGGAATATTCGATATTTTCCTGAAAGACGGCATAGAATTTATAATTATTAACGATGCGCTCACCGGTTAAACCAACAATCAGACCACCATTTTCCGTACGATTAATATGATCATTTTGAATAAGATGTAATAACAGTAAACGATAATCCTCCTGACTGATGCCGCGAAAGCTTGACAACGTCAAAACACGGCTCGCTAATTCTGCAGGTGTCATTTCCCCGCAGGAAGCCAGGGTACTCATCGTCTGATGATAAAGCAGACTATAAGGTAAACGATGGGTTGATGGCGGTTCGACAAAACGTTCCTCAAGATAAAGCTGGACTAAGGCAATCCCCTGAACCAGATACCAGGGAATCATATCCGGAAGCATGGCCCTTGCCTCTGGATGTTCTTCGCGCATGACAAACCACATTTCAGCCGGGTTGCCGCGACGACCGGTACGACCCATCCGCTGTAGAAAACCTGACACAGTGAATGGGGAATCAATCTGAAAAGCGCGTTCCAGACGCCCAATATCGATTCCCAGTTCCAGGGTCGCTGTCGCACAGACTGACATCAACGAATCATCATCTTTCATCTCTTCTTCCGCACTCTCACGATAAGAAGTGGAGAGATTGCCATGGTGAATTAAAAATCGATCCGGTTCATGCTTTACTTCACAATACTGACGCAAACTCTGACAAACAGCCTCGCACTCCTCACGGGAATTCGTAAAGATCAGACATTTCTTACCGTGCGTATGTTCAAAGATATACCCGATGCCCGGATCAGCAGCCTTCGGTGCCTGGTCTGTCGGTGCTTCAATCTCCAGCGCCTCAACCATCTCGCCTTTTCCTTCATCGGCCTGTGGACCACTATTATAAAAGTGCTCCATCGATAGACGCCAGACTTCCCTGGCTCCTTCAAAGCTGGGGATGATCGTACGCCGATGACTGCCGGCTGCCAGAAAACGTGCGGCTGCTTCTGGCTTTCCAATCGTCGCCGACAACCCAATGCGGCGAGGATCACAGCCGGCTAAACGACACAGCCGTTCAATCAGACAAAAGGTCTGCAGACCGCGATCCCCGCGCAAGAGCGAATGAATCTCATCGATGACAATAAAGCGCAGATCATGAAATAAAGAGGGAATCTCCATGTATTTATTGAGTAATAGCGATTCCAAGGATTCTGGTGTGATCTGCAGGATACCTGATGGTTTCTTCAGCAGCTTGCGTTTTTGTGACTGAGAGGCATCGCCATGCCAACGTGTGACCTTGATTCCTGCTTCTTCACAGAGTTCTGTCAAACGACCAAACTGATCGTTGATGAGTGCCTTTAAAGGAGCAATATATAGAACACCGACACTTCGTGAAGGTTCCTCATCTAATAAAGTCAGGATAGGAAAAAAGGCCGCTTCTGTCTTACCGGAAGCTGTTGAGGCCGTAAGCAGGACATGATCCTCGCTATGAAAGATGGCCTCTCCGGCGGCGTTCTGTACCCCGCGTAATTGCTGCCAACCGGAGCGATAAATATAATCCTGGATAAACGGAGCATAACGATCAAAGACATTCATAGTGTAAACTCCGCAAAGGCGGCCTCAGCCTCATCCGATACAGCTTCTGATTTGGCATATTGGAAAGCATCTGACGCCAGAAAATCCTGCATGGACGTTTGCGGATGCTGATACATCAAATCCAAAAGCTCAATAAAATCACGAATGACTTCACGCGGGGTAATGTGCTGATCAGCACCGATCCGGCCGTATTCCAATTGAATAAAGCTAACCAGGTCATTGGTCTCGACCTTTCTCTCATAACCATAAAGATCCGCATGCATATCAGCCAATTTCTCACATAGCACCAGCATTTCTTCCGGTGTTAAAGGCTCAAGGTGAATGACCGGTGCTAATAGATCACGAACGCCTGGTTTTGAAAATTTACCTTCGGCTAAGCGTGAACGCAGGGCTTCATAGCTATAAACACCCCGGCGTTTATCCTCGATCGCCTGAGGGGTAGATCCCATAATAATCCCTAAATAACGTGCCTTCCCCTGTAAGGTATCATTATACATCGTCAAGATTTTTTCATAATTGTACTGACGGGTAATGGCATTGGGAATCTTGTAAATATTAACGAGCTCATCGATCATGATCATCATTCCGGTATAACCGGCCAAACGGAAAAAGATGGCGAAGAGCTTTAAATAGTCATACCAGTTATCATCGGTAATCAGAATATTGACACCCAGTTCCTCTTTCGCTTCACGCTTCAGGGCATATTCACCACGAAACCAGCGTAATACTTTCATCTTTGTCTCATCCTGTCCTTCGACATAGGCATGATAATACATAGAAAGCAAATGCGCAAACTCGAAGCCATGGACTAATTCACTGATGGCTGAGGTGACTTCGACAATTTTCTTATCGACAGCCTGACTTAGCCGAGGATCCTGGATGGCAAAGCCGGTTTCCTGCATCGTCGTACTTTGGACCCCACTGATCCAGCGATCTAGGATCAACGCCAAGGCACCACCTTCTGGTTTCGTTTTCGTAGAGAGATTGCTGATGAGTTCACGATAAGTCGCCAGTCCCTGTCCCCTGGTTCCCTGCAGCCGGCGCTCCGGAGACAGATCCGCGTCCGCAACAATAAAACCGCGATCCATGACATAGTTACGTATCGTTTGAATCAGAAAACTCTTTCCTGAACCATAACGGCCGACAATGAAACGGAAAGAAGCGCCGCCATCCGCAATGATATCCACATCATGCAAGAGCGCCTCTATCTCGTTTTTTCGCCCCACTGTAATATAAGGCAGCCCGATACGAGGTACGACCCCGCCTTTGAGAGAATTGATAATCGTTTGCGCGATCCGTTTAGGTACTTTTCTTTTAGTAGCTTGATTCATGACTTCTCCCCTCCTAATAATTCCAAAATTTCATCCCGATAATCTTCTACTAGCTGGATGACAGTCCCATCACATTCTAATATATTATCCCCAATCTCATCAAACAGCGCCTCGTTGATCGTATCCGTAACCACAGTCGGCAATAAATGTTCCTTTTGAATCTGTTCATCAATGGATTGCCCCTGTACCAGCATCCATAAAATGCGGGTATGCAGCGCATCCAGCCCGAAGCTCTCGACAGGGGTGAATACTTGAATGGATTCGTCAAGCGCGATATCCTCGTCTTCCTGCAATTCCTCTTCAGTCAACAGGCTGTCTCTGGTGACAAGCGCATCCTGACGAATCTGCTCTAATTCCAAAAGATTGACCTGAACCTGCGGACGACTGGCTTCTTCCTGCCGCTTTTTATCCTTTTGCAAGGCCCCGTCAATATACGGATCGATCCATTGCGCTTCCGGTTTGACTTTCAGATAATGTCCCACCTTTAAGGCTATTCTTAGTTTGCGGTCGATCTCACGCAGCATATCCTGAAACTTTTCCAGACTGAAATGCAGTTGATCATAGCGTTCTTCATACCAGACACCATCCTCATATACATAGGCTTTGGAGCCATTCACTTCATAAAACATCTCTTTCTTCAAAAAAACAGCCCAATAGATAGCATTGCTTAAAGGATGCCAGACAAAGCGTTCCCTCTTCCCAAAACAGGCTGTGAAAAGATCATTGCCATCCTCATGATAATGTTCGCTGGCATAGCGCCATACCTGGGCAAACAAATGTTTCGCCTGCGCTTCCTTTTCCTTGAAAAGAAGTGATTTTTGCGTGTTTGGCTTAGCAAAGCTGAGCAACGCCTGAAAAAGTGTATCATCATTTTGATCTTGTGGATCACGCAAAATGGTCAGTCGTTTATCCTCTTCAAACAACGCTTCGGGAAGATAGGACAGCGCGGTTTCTTTAGGAATCTGATGGATCACCACATAATCATACATCCAATGCGTCAGATTCTGAACAAGCTGTCTTGAGCTTGATGTCGACATCATGAAAGCTTCCTTTAAAGCAAATAGTTTCTGCAGACTGTCCTGGGCTGAGTAAACACCAATATCATTAATGAGTTCATAGGCATACAAATAAGCGTAGAGTTCGGAGTAAGGTTGGATCTGGCCTTTGCGCACTTCTGTTCGCCAGGTAAAATAGCCCCTCAACTGACGCACATTTAGATCGTGATATGTCGGAAAATAACGATTGAGATAGGCACGATAAGGCGCCTGATCCTCGTAGTTTTCCATCAGCTTGCCCTGTCGATAGAAATTCTTACACTTCTGTTCAAACGATCCGTTGCCATATTCATAGAGCTTCATCATCTGTAAGATAGGTGCCGGGATATCCTCTTCTTCCTGTTTTCGAGTCTGCATTGTTAAAGGGGGATCCGGACTCACATATTGGGTGGTCTGAGGGCGCTGTTCTAAGACAATCGTGTAGCCTCGCTGCTGTTCGAATGCCATGGCCTGATCAAAAAGGCGAAAAATCACCTCAGGCTGTGTCTGATCATCGAAGATCACACCGATCCAAAGCGGTCCCTTCATGCGAAAAGGAGAGGTTATAAAAGGAAAGCGTCTCTCTTTACCATCTAAGCGCCCTACTTTGAAATCAGCTCGCTGGATCTCGACCCCACTTTCGTAATCCCATTGACGCATGAAGCAGGCGAACCATTTTTCTGTTTTCGGATGGACCAAAATCGAAAAACCAGGGAAAGATGACCAGGGATGCTGAACTTGTAGATGATACTTTTCTCTGGCATATTCAATGAGCTCACTAATATCCAAGCCACACACCTCTTTTCCCTTTGAAGATCGCATCAATTAAGAAAATTATACTATATCACCAGCTGCCTGTACAACTGAAAAAACAGGAGACGATTTAATTCTCCTGTTCGTGTACGGTATTCTTCTTTTTATTTGGATCATAGATGATCGTCAAATAACGATTCTTGCCTTCCCCCGTGCTTTCTGTACGCACGTAGTTCATATTGGCTAATGTCTGATGAATCACCTTGCGTTCATCACCTGGCATCGG
Organism: Clostridiales bacterium CHKCI006; assembly: GCA_900018345.1. GTDB lineage: Bacteria > Bacillota_I > Bacilli_A > Erysipelotrichales > Coprobacillaceae > Fimiplasma > Fimiplasma intestinipullorum. The sequence continues at coordinate 29,057 of FCNA01000025.1, read as the reverse complement.
ATCTAATTTGACATCCACGCGATTGCGCTGTACGTTACGTCCTAAACGCATCGCCATGGAAGCGACTTTCTTATACCGATCCTGCTTATAACCATTGATATCTACCGTCAGATCGACACGGCGTTTATAGGTATTGGATACCGCCGTTTTAACTAACGTGTTGATGGCACGTAGGATGACACCGCCTTTACCAATGAGAATGGAGTTGTTGTCAGAATTAATGTCAACATAGATCCGTCCTTCTTCATAACGCGTCATCACTTCATTTTCAAAGCCCATATCACTTAGAATGGTCTGCACGTAATTCACGATGAAATCCTGAATCGTTTTCATGCAATAGGCTTCAATTTCAACGCGTTTGGTAAATAATGTTTTTTTCTCATAAACGACTGTATAGATGACCTCTTCTTTAGCGACCTGCATATCATTCGCAGCCTGCTCCAAAGCATCATCCAAGGTCTTGGCAGTATACTTATTCATCTGATATCCCTACCTTTTTTTGTTTTTCTTGGTTAAGTAGTTAGGCTTTTCCTCTTTTAAAAGCATTTTATCCGTGTAGTTATAATGGATGTAAACTGAGCGGGCAATACCGATCAGAGAGGTTACGATCCAGTATAAAGACATGGCTGAAGGCATGTTCAAAGAGAATAAAACGATGATGACCGTCATATAAATTCCCATGAACTTCGTCTGTTTGTTTTGCTTGATTGGACGACTGCCGCTGATCTTCTGTAAGATATTCTGAATCTCGGTCGATAAATACTGTAAAACACCTAACAGAACGATCAGGATAATGTAGTTATAGTTTCCAGCTGAGATTTCCTGCATCGGCATAGCACCCAGATTGAATCCCAGGAAAGTTGCCTGATACATGATCTCGATACGTTGTACAGCTTGCCACATCGCCAGCATAATCGGCATGGACAGGAACGGTAACAACATCGTTTGCCCCATCTTAACGTTGTGTTTTTTATAAAGGTTATTGATTTCAACTGACAAACGTGCCTTGCTGGCCTGATCGTTACGACCGCGATACTTGTTTTGGATACGTTCCATCTGCGGCTGTAACAACTGCATCTTTTGTGACATGACAGTGGATTTGACCATCAGTGGTAAAGTCAATAAGTTCAATGCAATCGTGACAATGATCAGTGAAATAACGATCCCAGTATATGGCTCAATGAATAAAATCAATTTTGCGATTGGAATAACGAAGATAAAGTCAAACCAACCGGCACTAAAACTCCATGGTGTAGACATATTGATTTCTCTGCCGGCAATCAAAGTCCCATCTGGATTCAGGTTAGCAGTACACCCCACTAACATGAATGCGATGAGCACCAGTGCCAACAAATGCTTGGTTCTACGGCTTTTTAATCCCATTCGTATTCTCCTTTTTCTGAATTAAGCGTTGTATGCGTAAATACAATTTTTTAAGGCTAGCCAGATTTTGTTGATAATCCTGCTCTAAAAAACCTTTGCGCACAATCAGCACATAATCGTAAGGCTGATCCAGTTCAAAGACAGCCCGAGCCATTTCTCTTGTCTGACGTTTGATCCTGTTGCGTTGGACCGCCTTACCGAGTTTCTTACTAACCGAAAATCCGATTCTCATATGCTGGTACTCATTTTGCAAGGTGTATAAAACGAATTCCTTACACGCTACGCTATGTTTTGCCTGAATAATTTTTTGAAAATCTTCGTTTCGTTTAACTCTGAAAGCTTTTTTCATTTCCTTTTCCTAGAAAAAAAACCACATAAAGTGGGTTTTTTATTAAGCAGATAAAACTTTTCTTCCTTTTTGACGGCGACGTGCTAAAACCCTTCTACCACCAACAGTAGCCATTCTAGCTCTGAAGCCTAATTTTCTTTGACGTCTTCTTTTATTTGGCTGATATGTTCTTTTCATATTTCTTTTACCTCCATTTTTGATTTTTTATACACAGTAAAACATATGCTTTACTATTTTAGCTTAATTGCCCTGTAAAGTCAATAAATAAAATGAAAAAACATTGAGAATAACGTCATTTTTCATTTATCCACATGGTTTTACACAGATGCTGATAAAAGTTTTCCACAACTGTGGGAAAACCTGATTTTTACTGAATTTATCATTTCTTTTGATGTGGAAAAAGACTGCGGAAAGAGGGTTGAAAAGCCTAGTTATCCACATTTCTCCACAGTGGATTACTTCTTTATTTTCCACCATGTTGAAAGGATGTGGATAACTTTTGTGGAAAAGTCTTAAAAATTGCGTTAAAAAGCATACTATTTCCGTTAAATTTTCCACTATGACGTTAAATTCTCACTACTTATCCACAATTTTAGGCTTCTGCACTTTGCGCATGGTGGATAAATTTTCGCTTGGGTATAGTTTTTTCCACCGTTTTTTATTATAATATAGGTTGAAGGGGTGTCTCTATGAACGAATATGATAAAATCTGGAGCCAATGTCTGGCTTATATCCAATCACAAATTAATGACAATGTCGCCTTTGAGACGTTCTACGCCAATTCCAAGCTCGCTTATATCGGCCAGGGAAAAGCGCGCATCGTTGTAGAAACCCAATTTGGAGACGTTGTGCTTCGCAACCGCCTGGATCTCATCATTGAAGCCCTGAAACAGGTCACTACGCAGCAATATGAAGTCGAGATTCTGACACAGGATGCCCTGGCGAAGCGCGAAGAAGAAAAAAAACAGGCCCAAAAACCCCTCATTGAAATCAAAGACAACCTCATCGATAATTTTGTCTTCGATCAGTTTGTGGTCGGTGACTCAAACAAAATTGCCCAGGCAGCCAGTCTCGCGACGGCCATCAACCCGGGACAGTCTTTTAACCCGCTTTTTATTTACGGGAATTCCGGACTAGGCAAGACGCATCTGATCAATGCTATCGGTCATTATATTAAGGAACATCATAAAGATCTCGCCGTCATGTACATCCAGTGTATGGATTTCGTCAATGAATACGTCAACTCTATTAAAAACGGAAAAATTGATGATTTCAACGAAAAATATCGCAGTTTGGATATCCTGCTTGTAGATGATATTCAGTTCTTAAGTGGTAAAGAAAAGTCCCATGAGGTCTTCTTCCATATCTTTAACCACATGATTTCCAATAAAAAACAGATCGTTTTAACGGCTGACCGGATGCCTCAGGACCTTGCCGGACTAGAGAACCGTCTTGTCAGTCGCTTTTCATCAGGGCTTAGCGTCAGCGTCGATCCGCCTGAATTTGAAACTGCACTGGCCATCCTTAAAAAGAAAATGGAGATTCAAAATGTCGATATTGAGAATTTTGATGAAGAGGTACTGGTATTTATGGCCAATAAGTATTCCAGTGATGTCCGTGTCCTGGAAGGTCAGCTCAACCGTCTGATTTATTTTTCCATCTTTGAAAATGCCTCCCGCATCACGATGAACCTGGCCCTCGAAGCATTCAAAGATGATAGTAAAGTGACCATTACAACAACCGGAAAACTGACAGCTGATAAGATCAAAAAGACCGTTGCAGAATATTACAACCTGTCTTTGGCCCAGCTTGTCAGTAAAAGCCGCATGTCCAATATCGCGATGGCACGTCATATCTCTATGTATCTGATCCGCGACCTCTTAAATATGTCCTATATTAAAATAGGGGAGGAATTTGGCGGCAGAGATCATTCGACCGTCATGACCGCTTGCGATAAGGTCAGCAGAATGCTTAAGAAAGACCCGAAGTATCGGGAAGCCATTGTGGAGATCAAGGATATGCTGAAGTAGTTTTCCACAGGTTATCCACATCTTTCCACCTGTTTTCCACAGGCTATTTTTGAGATTTTTCATCTGTTTGTCATTCTTTTTCACGTTTTCCACATATCCACAATCCCTAATAATAATGATAATTAAAAAGAAAGATATATAAAAAATAAGAAAAGGAGTCCTAAAACATGCAATTTAGAATTTTAAGAACGGAACTTTTGAACGCGCTGAATAAGGTTTCACGTGCGGTTTCCAATAAAAGTCCCTTACCCGTTTTAACAGGTATCAAATTTGAATTAACGGAAGAGGCACTGATCTTGACCGGAAGTGATTCAGATATCTCGATCGAAACGATCATCTCTAAAAACGATGATATCCTTGAAATCGTCAAACCAGGTTCTGTTGTCTTGACAGCGCATTATATTTCAGAGATCATTCGTAAGATCGAATCGGAATTCATTGATATCCAAATGCTGGATGGTACCTTGACACAGATCAAAGGAGAGCACAGTGAATTCAACCTGAACGGGATCAAAGCCATTGATTACCCGCGCATTGATCTTAATCGCCAGGGTGAACATTTCAAAATGGATTCTTTGATTCTTAAGACCATTATCAACCAAACCGTTTTTGCGACCAGCGATAAAGAAAACCGGCCAATTTTAACTGGTGTCAATTTTAAAGCAGATCAGGGGATCCTGAATTGTATTGCAACAGATTCCTATCGTTTAGCGCGTAAGACGATCGAAATCGATCCGAAATTAAAATTTAATATTACGATTCCTGCCAAGAGTCTGACTGAGATCGGACGTATTATTGAAAAGGTCGAAGATATTGATATTTATGTTTCCGATCGTAAGATTCTCTTCGCACTCAATCAGGTCATGATCCAGACCCGTCTGATCGATGGTTCTTTCCCGGATACCACGCGTTTAGTGCCAACTGAATTTGCCTATGATCTTCGTGTGGATTCGCATGATCTTTTAGGCGCCATCGATCGTGCCAGTCTGTTAGCTAGCGATGGCAACAATATCGTCAAGCTTTCATTAGATTCTGACCATGTCATCATTTCCAGTAAGTCTCAGGCCATTGGATCGGTTGAAGAAGAAATCGAATCGGCCTTCTTTAAAGGCGAACCATTAGAGATTTCCTTCAGTTCAAAATATGTAAGCGATGCGATCCGGGCGATTGCCGACAGCAAGATCAAGATCCTCTTTACAGGATCCATGCAGCCTTTTATTATTCAAAGTATCGATGATGAAAGCCTGCTGCAATTGGTACTGCCGGTAAGAACTTATTAAAAATCTTTAAAATTTGGCGTTTGTGACGTTTTTGGCTTATAGGTATAGTCTACCTCTTATTAGGTCGAAAACATGCCATAAGCGCCTTTTTTTATCATTTTGGCTATGTTTTATGTTAAAAATATGCTATAATAGAGTTAAACTTGGAGGAGGTGTGCGCATGAAACAGGTTGCAATCAATACGCCTTATATCACGCTGGGACAACTGGTCAAGCTGACTGGTTTAGCAGATAGTGGAAGTGAGGCGAAAATCAAAATTCAGGCTGGCGAATTTAGCGTCAATGGACAAGCTGAATTACGGCGTGGTCGTAAGCTTTATCCAGGTGACTTGGTGGAAGGGCTTGGCGAGCAGTTTCAGGTAACGCAATGAGAATTTCGCAACTGACTTTGCGCCAGTTCCGCAACTATCCAAAGGCCCATTTCCAGTTCAGTCCAGGAACGAATGTGATCGTTGGTCAAAATGCCAATGGCAAGACCAATCTGATCGAAGCCATTTATCTGTTGTCAGTGGCAAAATCCTTTCGGACGCGGATCAATACGGAAATGGTGATGTTTGATACATCCTTTGCAAAGATTGAAGGAGACGTAGATGCGCATTCACGCCATTATCATTTAGAAATGGTGCTGAGCCAAGAGGGAAAACGCGCTAAGGTCAACGGCCATGAGATGACGAAATCCAGTGATTTTGTCGGTATCATCAATGTGGTTGTGTTTACGCCGGATGATCTTTTTTTAATCAAAGGCAGTCCGCGGGAACGTCGCCGTTTTATGGATATTGAGCTTAGCAAGCTCTCCAATTCCTATCTTTATCATTTCAATCAGTTTTCGCATCTTTTGAAGGAGCGAAATTTGTATTTGAAAAGTGAGAAAATAGATCCGGTGTATCTGGATGTTTTAACGAGTCAGCTTGTCGATGAACAGCTGATTTTAATTGCCAGGCGCGAGTCTTTTGTCTCTAAGCTGAATGTGGAGGCGCAAAAGGCCTATGCCCGCATCGCTTCACAAAAAGAAAGCATGACGGTCACGTATCAGAGTGGCTTTGATTTAACGGCATCTGATTTGCGTCAGTCATTAATGCATACTTATGCGCATGACCGCGAAAGGGATATCCGTTTTGGTATGACGCATCACGGCATCCATAAGGATGATCTGATGATTGCGTTGAATGAACGCGAGGCGCATCTTTATGCCAGTCAGGGACAGCAGCGCAGCATCGTGCTTGCACTAAAGATTGCGCTGTTACAGTTGATTTTCGATGAAATCGGAGAATATCCGATCTTGTTATTAGATGACGTATTATCCGAACTGGATGATCGTCGTAAGACCATGCTGCTGGATCTTTTAAATGATAAGATTCAGACTTTTATCACGACGACTTCACTGGAGGGCCTCAGTCATCAGGTGATCTCGCGTGCTTATAAAATAGAAATACGTAATCGAAAGGAGTCAAGGTAGAAATGGCAGATATGGAAGAATTTGAAAAGGTTCATCATAGTTACAGCGATTCAGATATTCAGGTGCTGGAAGGACTCGAGGCGGTACGTAAACGTCCAGGAATGTACATTGGGTCTACTTCATCGACCGGACTTCATCATCTGGTCTGGGAAATCGTTGATAATTCCATTGACGAGGCTCTTTCAGGCTATTGTAATGAGATCCGTATTATTTTAAAGCCGGATGATGTCGTTACAGTCATTGATAACGGACGCGGTATGCCTACAGGAATCAATGCCAAGACAGGCAAATCAACCGTAGAAACGATCTTTACGGTCCTGCATGCCGGCGGTAAGTTCGGTGGGGGCGGATATAAAGTTTCCGGCGGACTGCACGGTGTCGGGGCTTCTGTCGTGAATGCTTTATCGACCTGGTTGGAAGTGTATGTCGATCGTGATGGACATCGTTACTATCAGCGCTTTGAAAATGGGGGCGCTCCAGTAGATGATTTTAAGATGATTGGTGATTCTGATCGTCAGGGAACCACGGTCACTTTTAAAGCGGATGCGACCATCTTTAAAGAAACCACCACTTATGATTATGAAACGATTCGTGATCGTATTCGTCAGTTAGCCTTTTTAAATAAAGGCTTGAAGCTGATCTTGATCGATGAACGTCTGGAACCGGCGCGTTCGCATGAATACCACTATGAGGGTGGTTTGAAGGAATATATTCAATTCTTAAATCAGAATAAAACACCGGTTCATGAAGAAATTGTTTACGTCGAGGACGTACAGGATGAGATTCTGGTTGAGATTGCGATGCAGTATAACGATGGCTATCAGCCAAATATTTACTCGTTCTGTAACAACATCAATACGCATGAAGGTGGAACGCATGAAGAGGGCTTCCGCTTGGCTCTGACGCGTGTCATCAATAACTATGCGAAGAATAATGGCTTTTTGAAAAAAGATGAGGACTCACTTTCCGGAGAAGACTGCCGTGAAGGACTGACGGCCATTATTTCGGTCAAACATCCAGATCCGCAATATGAAGGACAGACCAAGACCAAGCTTGGCAATGCTGAGGTGCGTAAGATCGTCTCGAATATTTTCTCCGAAGCATTTGATAAATTCCTGATGGAACATCCAAATACAGCCAAAGCCATCATGGATAAGTGTCTGCTGGCCAGTCGTGCACGTTTAGCGGCTAAGCGCGCCAGAGAGATGACTAGACGCAAAAACGTCTTAGAAGTCTCCAGTCTGCCAGGTAAATTGGCCGATTGTACCAGCAAGGATCCAACCCTTTCTGAAATCTTTATTGTCGAGGGGGATTCTGCCGGCGGTTCTGCGAAGATGGGGCGTAATCGTGAATATCAGGCTATCCTGCCTTTGCGCGGTAAGATCTTAAACGTAGAGAAGGCCAGGGTTGATAAGATCTTCAACAACAACGAGATCCGTTCCATGATCACGGCTTTCGGCACAGGGATCAATGAAGAATTTGATATTAATAAATTGCGTTATCATAAAATTGTCATCATGACCGATGCCGATGTCGACGGAGGACATATCCGTACTTTGATGCTGACGTTCTTATACCGGTATTTAAAACCATTGATCGAACAGGGCTATGTCTACATTGCTCAGCCACCTCTTTATTTATTGAAACAGGGAAAAGAGGAGCATTATCTCTATTCCAAGGAAGAGCTCGATCATCTGATTGAAGAACTTGGTGAAAATGCGCGTTACAGCATTCAGCGTTATAAAGGTCTGGGTGAGATGAATGCCGATCAGCTTTGGGAGACAACCATGAATCCGGAACATCGCGTGCTCTTACAGGTCAAACTGGAAGATGCGATGCAGGCGGATCTGATCTTTGATATGCTGATGGGGGAACGAGTGGAACCTAGACGTGAATTTATTAGTCAGAATGCGAAATATGCAACCCTGGATCTCTAATCAGGGCAGGGAAGGAGTTCAGTAATGGAAGAAGAAAGAGGAATAAAACAAGTTAATATATCGGATACGATGCAAAAAGCCTTTATTGACTATGCGATGTCCGTTATCGTTCAGCGTGCCTTGCCTGATGCCAGAGACGGCTTAAAACCGGTTCAGCGCCGTATTGTTTACGGGATGAATGAGCTGGGGGCGCATAGCGATAAGGCGTATAAGAAATCAGCACGTATTGTCGGAGAAGTCATGGGTAAATATCACCCTCACGGGGATTCATCCATCTATGATGCTTTAGTACGTATGGCTCAGGATTTCTCCTACCGATATATGTTAGTGGATGGACATGGTAACTTCGGATCGATTGACGGTGACGGAGCAGCGGCCCAACGTTATACCGAGGCCCGTATGTCCAAACTGGCCATGGAAATGGTCAGAGATATTAATAAAGATACCATTGATTTTCAGGATAACTATGATGGTGAAGAAAAAGAACCCGTTGTTTTGCCTTCGCGTTTTCCAAACCTGTTAGTCAATGGAACGACGGGGATCGCTGTCGGAATGGCGACCAACATCCCGCCGCATAATTTAGGTGAGGTCATTGATGCGGTGCTGGCCTATGCCGATAACCCGGATATTACGGTTCAGGAACTGATGGACAATTACTTACCTGGACCCGACTTTCCAACCGGGGCTTATATCTTAGGACGTTCGGCGATCCGCAAAGCGTATGAGACAGGAAATGGTCTTGTAATCATGCGCGCGAAATCAGAAATCGTTGATATTCATGGCGGTAAAAAGGCGATCATCGTGACCGAGATTCCATATCAGGTCAATAAGGCACGGTTGATCGAAAAGATTGCCGAGCATGTGCGTGAAAAGAATATCGAGGGAATTACGGATCTTCGCGATGAATCCAGTCGTGAAGGGATTCGCATTGTCATCGAACTGCGTAAAGATGTGCAGCCTGAAGTCATCCTGAATCAGCTGTATAAACTGACGGCCATGCAGACGACCTTTGGTGTCAACATGATCGCACTGATCAATAATGAGCCAAAGACCTTAACCTTGCTGGATCTGATTTCCGTTTACCTGAAACATCAGGAAGAAGTGATTTATCGTCGTACCCAGTTTGATCTAAAAAGAGCGGAAGATCGTGCCCATATCTTAGAGGGGTTAAAGATTGCGCTGGATAACATTGATGCCATCATCAATTTAATTCGTTCAAGCCGTACAACGGAGATCATTCAGCAGCGCTTGATGGATGAGTTCCACTTAAGTGATCGTCAGGCCAAAGCGATCCGTGAGATGCAACTGCAACGTTTAGCTGGTTTGGAACGTGAAAAGATCATTAATGAATACAACAGTATCATGGAAGTCATTAAGGACTTACGTGATATTCTGGCCAATAAGAATAGAATTCTGGCTATCATCAAGGAAGAATTGCTGGAATTAAAAAGCAAGTACGCCGATCCGCGTCGAACGGAGATCATTCAGGGAACTTTTGATCTGGAAGATGAGGATCTGATTCCTGTCGATGATGTGATTATTTCTTTGACAACGAATGGTTATGTAAAAAGAATGCCCGTCGATACTTATAAGCTGCAAAATCGCGGTGGACGTGGAATCAAAGGCATGAGCACCAATGAGGATGACATTGTGGATCAGATGCTGCATATGTCGACCCATGATGATATTCTCTTCTTTACTAACTATGGGAAGGTTTACCGTTTGCGTGGCTATACGATTCCGGAATATAGTCGAACTTCGAAAGGACTGCCGGTGGTCAACTTGTTGAACTTGGATGATGGCGAGACAGTCAAATCCATGATCTCTATTCATCCAGATGAAATACGTGACGGAGATGCGCATTTCTATCTCTTCTTTGTCACTAAACAAGGACTGGTTAAACGGGTTGATATTTCCGAATTTGAAAACATCCGTCAATCCGGTAAGATTGCCTTATCTTTAAAAGAGGATGATGAACTCGTATCGGTTAAGCTGACAAGTGGGGATGATCAGATTCTGATTGCTGCCTCCAATGGAAAACTGGTTCGTTTCAATGAGAATCAGGTACGTCCAATGGGGCGTACGGCTGCCGGTGTCAAGGGCATCAATGTGGATGGCAGTGAAGTCATTGGTATGACAACCAATCGTGAAGGAAAACTGATTCTGGTCGTGACAGAAAAAGGTTATGGCAAGATGTCAGGTATTGAATCTTACCGTGAATCAAATCGTGGTGGTAAGGGCGTGAAGACGCTGAATACGACGGATAAAAATGGTAAGATCGTGGCTTTACGTGCGGTAAATGGTGATGAAGATCTGATGATCATTACCGATGACGGTATCGTGATCCGCTTGCCGATGGAACAGGTAAAGATGTCCGGACGTAATACCCAGGGTGTGAAACTGATTCGTGTCCTGGATGCTCAGAAGGTCGCTACGGTAGAAGTCGTTGAGAAAGGCGAAGAAGAAACAGAAGCAGAAACATCGGTTAGTGATGAATAATAGCCGGAGATCCAGCTATTTTTTTGAATCAATAAGCGAGGAATAATGATGAAACCTAAATATTTTTTCTTTGATGTAGATGGTACGCTAACAAATATGCGTACAGGAGTGATGGTACCATCTGCCATCGACTGTCTTCATCGTTTAATGGCTGCCGGTCATTTTGTAGCATTGAATACAGGAAGAGCACATTATAAAGCTGAGAAAGTACGTCAGGAGCTCGGTATGCAACATATGATATGTAATGGTGGAAATGATCTAGTCATTCATGGGAAACTTGTACAGAATATTCCATTACCTAAAGCACAATGTATTCAGCTCTTAGATCAACTTACTGAATTAAAGATTGGTTTTCTGATTGCCTTGGATGACAGTGAAGCGGTTTATGCTTCAAATGACCTTTTTCTCCAACAAGTCGGCAAGCGTCAGGAACCCACGGTCTATCATCTTGAGCCTTCTTTTGATTATCATCAGGTTGCCTCTTTTTATAAGATCTATTATGCGAGCACGACTTTTGATTTAAGGGCTTTTCCTGATCTAAAGGGGTTCTTATTTCAAAAGACGTATACGATGATCCAGCCGGATCATAAAAAGCAAGGACTGATGCAAATGATGAACATCCTCAATGCCCCATTAGAGGATGTGGTGGTATTTGGAGATGATGATAATGATCTGGATGTCTTTGATCCTGCATTATGGACTTGTGTCGCAATGGGAAATGCCTGTGATGCTTTAAAAGCCCAGTCGACCTATATTACAGATGCGAATGTCGATGATGGTATCCTGAATTTCTGTTTGCGTATGCATTATATCTAATCAATGAAAATTTCAATAATGATCGAGGCTTTGAATTAATCAATAATTATATCAATATTTAAGGAGTGGGATGAGAAAGTGGAACCTATCGCTTTACTTGATTTTGATCCTGATACCGGATTGTCGTTATTTGATATCAAGAATCAGGATTGTCTACATGGATATATTGGGTTCATTTGTTTTTTTCGTGATGCGATCGAGCGTTATGTAGCAGAACATCCTGAACTGGAGATCATGAGAGCGGAAAGATGGCAGACATTGCCGTTGCCACTATATGTGGATCATGCCAAGCGTCGCGTCTTAATGTTAGGAGGCGTGAGTGGCGCGAATGTATCTAGCCAAGTGGAATGGATGCGTGCGTTAGGAATCTGCACAGTCTATTATTGTGGAGGTGCAGGTGTGCTGAATGACTTAGCGGTTGGTCATTTGATATTACCTGACCGCGCTTTGCGTGATGAAGGCACTTCTTTTCATTATGCAGCCCCTTCAAGAATTATCCAGGCTGATCCAATGGCGTTAGCGACCATTGAGAAAGCGTTACAGCAGCAAAAACTGCCTTATGTCAAAGGGATGACCTGGACCATAGACGCTGCTTATCGTGAAACAAAGGCAAAGGTTGCTAACAGACGTCAGGAAGGATGCTTATGTGTTGAAATGGAGGCAGCTGGTTTATTTGCGGTGGCTCAGTTTTATGATATGCGGATTGCGGGTATTTTCTATGGTGGTGATTCCTTGAGTGGAGAGGAATGGGATAATCGTCAGTGGAATACCCAAAAGGAGATTCGCTATGAACTACTACAGTTTTTATTGAGTTGTGTTGATGTTTCACGTGAAACAAGGAAGGAGGAACAGTAGATGGATCAAACAGCTTTATTCGAATTTGATTCTAGTCAGACTGCTTTTATTAATGCAAGTGATGAAATAGATGTGGAGATACAAGCTTCCAAAGCCATCGTTAGTTACTGGCAAGAAGATTTAGACAGGATCCTATCCTATTCTAATCTCCGTCTTCTCTTTGATTTTCCAACAGAAACTGCGACAATCCCTTTTTATTACGATGCGCTCCATCAATTGATCTATGTTTTTCCTTACGCATGTGCTTCAATTGCCGCAGGAACGATCGATCGTTTAGCTGCGTTGGGAGTAAAGGAAGTTTTGATTTATGGCCATTGCTTCAATCTTGATTTGTCATCAGGATTACTTGTTTCCAGTGCTTTACGAGATGAAGGAACTTCATTTCATTATATGGCTCCAACACGTTATGTTGATGCAGATAATGATCTGTTCAGACGCTGCCAGCAATACATTTTGCAGAATGCTTTGGCTTATGAAACCGGGCGCGTCTGGACAACGGATGCCATCTATCGGTTGACCTCACGTAAAATCGAAGCCTACAAGAAGGAGGGATGTAAGGCTGTCGATCAGGAGACCAGTGCGTATTATGCTGTTGCTCAATTTCGTCAGGTTCAGGCTTGTCGTTTTTTAACGCAGCAATATGATGAAAGCTGGATGTCCCATGCGCTAGCCATTTTAACGCATGAAAAAGATTGATTCCTTCAAGACTTTATTGTATAATGACATTGAAATCGTTGACGAGGACAAGTAGGTAAGCCGTTTGTGATAGAGAGCCTGTGGGTGGTGGAAACAGGTATGAACACTTATTGAAATCCCCCTCTGAGTGAAATGGGGAATGAAGTATCCATTTCCGGCTTTAGCCGTTATCTAATGAAGCGATAGATGTTTCACGTGAAACATTTATAAATAGGGTGGCACCACGAGATTCTCGTCCCTAAAAGGGTGCCTTTTATTTTGGAAAGGAGAAGAATAAAATGATTGATATTGCAATCTTAAGAGAAAATCCAGAAGCAGTCAAAGAGAACATGCGTAAAAAATTTCAGGACCATAAGTTACACTTAGTAGATGAAGTCGTTGCTTTAGACAAAGAGTATCGCGAAGTCTTAACGAAAGCAAGTGACTTACGTGCGATGCGTAATCGTTTATCTAAAGAAATTGGTCAGTTTATGCGTGAAGGCAAGAAAGCTGAAGCAGAAGAAAATAAACGCCAGGTAACCAGCATGGCAGATGAATTGAAGAGCCTGGAAGAAAAAGAAAATGAATTAGCTCCTAAAATCAGAGAGATCATGATGAAAATTCCAAACTTCATTGATGATTCCGTTCCAATTGGCAAAGATGACAGCGAAAACGTAGAGATTCAGAAGTACGGAGATCCTTATGTGCCCGAATATGAGATTCCTTACCATGCTGATATCATTGAGAATCTGAATGGCTTAGATAAAGCCAGTGCAGGTCGTACGAGTGGGAATGGTTTCTACTATTTAATGGGAGATATTGCTCGCTTATCATCTGCTATGTTGAGCTATGCACGTGACTTCATGATTGACAAAGGATTTACTTATTGTATTCCACCATTCATGATCCGCAGTGATGTGGTTACAGGAGTCATGAGTTTTGATGAGATGGAAGCTATGATGTATAAAATTGAAGGGGAGGATTTATATCTGATTGGAACGAGTGAACACTCCATGATTGGTAAGTTCAAAGATCAGATCATTAAAGAAGATGAACTCCCAATCACTTTAACTTCTTACTCTCCATGTTTCAGAAAAGAAGTCGGTGCACATGGGATTGAAGAACGTGGTATCTATCGTGTGCATCAGTTTGAAAAACAGGAAATGGTTGTTTTATGTAAGATGGAAGATGGCATGGAATGGTATAACAAGATGTGGTCTTATACGGTTGAACTATTCCGTCATTTGAATATTCCCGTACGTACATTAGAATGCTGCTCAGGAGATTTAGCTGATTTAAAAGTGAAATCCTGTGATGTGGAAGCATGGTCACCAAGACAGCAAAAATACTTTGAAGTAGGTTCATGTTCGATCTTAGGGGATGCCCAGGCGCGTCGTTTAAGTATTCGAGCAAAGGGGAAAGAAGGTAACTATTATGTATGTACCTTAAATAATACGGTACTGGCCAGCACACGTGCAATCATTGCCTTTATCGAAAATAACTATAATGCTGATGGAACAATCAACATTCCTGAAGCCTTAAGACCTTACATGGGCGGGAAAACAAAGATTGAAAAAAGAAAATAGTATGTTTCACGTGAAACATATTTGATTATACTTTTTACTTGCAAAAGCAAGCGGGATAAGGTATAATAAGACTCGCCACTACAATAGCAGGCTTCGAACCATGTCAGGACCGGAAGGTAGCAGCATTAAGAATCCCCTGTTATGTGTAGTGGTATTTTTATATTTAGGAGAATCATGATGGATAATGATTTAAAATACATGAAAGAAGCTTATCGTCAAGCCCAAAAGGCCCTGGCGATTGATGAGGTTCCCGTTGGTGCAGTTATTGTCAAAGACGGTCAAATCATTGCCAGAGGATACAATCAGCGTGAAAAAAAACAGCAAGTGACCAAACATGCAGAGCTGATTGCGATTGAAAAAGCATGTCGCCAATTGGGAAGCTGGCGCTTAGATGATTGTGATCTCTATGTCACGCTCGAACCTTGTATCATGTGCTCCGGTGCTTTGTTGAATGCAAGGATCCGACGCGTTATTTATGGTGCAAGCGTGAAGCGCTGGTTTGCTTTTCGGATGCTGATGCAGCAGGCATCGCCAGAACAGTTTAATCATCAGATTGAATA
Source organism: Clostridiales bacterium CHKCI006 (assembly GCA_900018345.1). Taxonomy (GTDB): domain Bacteria; phylum Bacillota_I; class Bacilli_A; order Erysipelotrichales; family Coprobacillaceae; genus Fimiplasma; species Fimiplasma intestinipullorum. Next base: position 13,632 of record FCNA01000025.1, on the reverse strand, counting down.
TGTCGGTGGAGTCATGAAGGAAGAATGCAGTGAGATGTTAAGTCATTATTTTAGAGAAAAAAGAAAAAAAGCGAAGATAGAGAAATAGAGGTTTTCCGATGAAACGAATCAATGAACTCACGTCAATTGGTTTTCAAATTGATCAATTTAATCAGTCTGCCTATGGAAAAGTCGCAGGCTATCATTATCTTTTATCTTATTATAAGCAAAATAAACGCCTTGTGTTAAGCACGAGTGTTTCATTGACAGAAGAATATCATTTAGCGTTAATGAACCTTCCGCTGACTTATATTGATCAGTTGACCTACCAGAAACCGATATTACAAATGGTCATTCAGAATATAAATAAAGTAAACCCACAACAGATTGAACAGATGCTGCAAATGGTTTCAACATTCCTTTCACACTGGCAAGTCAAAGAAATCTGTCAGTACTGTCAGCAGGAGAAAAATGTTCATATCTGTCATATGCAAGGAAATATAGCGCTTGTTTGTGATGATTGTTTGCAGCAATATCAAGCCTCAGTACCAAGCTTGCCAAAAGTCAAGTTTGGAAGGGGATTGATTGGATTAATTTTAGGTGCAATCGTAGGGATGGCTGCATGGGTCGCTTTTTATCAGACCGGATATATTACGGTTTTAGGTGGCTTTTTGATGTCATTTCTGGCCATTAAAGGATATGAAAAGTTTGCTGGAAGATTGGATCTTCGTGGTTTGATTTTAGCCATTATTGTTTCTGTCATTATGTTGGCTGTGGCAGAAATGTTATGTCTTGATCTTGAAATCATAAAAGCGCTAGATGTCGACTTTGAAAGAGCGCTTGATTTGTTGCCAAGATTTTTAGAAGAATCAGAAATACAAGAAGCGGTTGCTCAGGATCTGGCATTTGGCTATATCTTCATGTTGATTGGATCTTTCTCAATGTATTATCAGGCATATCATCAAGTCAAACGTCAGGGTGTATACGAAAAGAAAATGGACTAAAAAAGATGGTCGCTAAAGTGACCATCTTTTAAAATGTAAATAATATAGATTCTTTGGCTTTGACATGGGTTAAATGTGTCTTATTTTTTAATGGATATTTGTCACTGTTAATAATAACGATTGGCGTTAAAGGATCGATTTGATGGGCATTAAAAACCTGAAAATCAATCGTAATTAGTGGGTCTCCCTGTTTTACCTTATCACCAATTTTGACATGAGAAATGATTCCTTCACCGTGAAGCTGATCAGAATTTAAACCAATATGCATTAGCATTTCAGCCCCGTTAAAAAGGGTAAGTCCGATCGAATGTCTGCTAGAAGCAATGACAGTTACCCGGGCATCACAGGGAGCGTAGTAAGTCTCACTCGTTGGTTTGATTGCTAAGCCATCTCCTAACATTAGAGATGAGAATACGCGATCCGGAACAGCAATAAGAGATACGACGCGTCCATCAATAGGGGCAAGTATATGATCTGATGATATGTGTGGTTGATATTTTTTGCGCATGCTTTCGCTCCTTCTTTAGACATGAAAGTCATATTAATTTTATTTTAACTTTTCCTTAAATTGATGTCAATATGTGTATGGAAATCACATATATGTTTTACAATGTTGTTTCACGTGAAACATTTTTTGTTTCTTGTCAGCCTCATTAATTCAATTTATAATAAGAATAAAGAAAGAAGGCGGGAATATGAGGATACTGGTAGCGATGGATTCATTTAAAGGATCAGCCAGTTCATTGGCGGTTGGTCAAGCCTGTGCAGCAGGTATACGAAACGCAGATCCTACAAGTGACATATGGGTCAAAGGATTAGCGGATGGCGGAGAAGGTACCTTAGATGTATTGATCGATAGTTTACATGGCAGAAAAGTAGAGGTGGCAGTTCACGATGCATATGGAAAGAAGATTCAATGTTCGTATGGAGTAATAGAGCAAACCAATACAGCAGTGATTGAGATTGCGCAGATTGTCGGACTGCCGATGGATCAGTACCATGAACCGTTAAGAGCGGGGACTTATGGAGTTGGTGAAATGATCCTGCATTGTTTAAAAAATGGATATCGGCATTTGATTGTTGGATTAGGGGGAAGTTCAACCAATGATGGTGGTATGGGGATGTTGCAGGCTTTAGGTGTAGCATTCTATGATATCAACGGACATCTACTGGATGGAATGGCAGCGAATCTCAGTAAGGTGGAACGTGTGTCATTCGCTCATCTCCATCCACTTCTAAAGAAGGCAAATGTCACTCTAGCATGCGATGTCAAAAATCCTCTATGTGGCAAGCAAGGCGCAACTTACATTTTCGGACCACAGAAAGGTGTATCCGCTGACCAGTTAGAAAATGTTGATCAGGCAATGAATCATTATGGGCATAAGGTCAATGCCAGGATGATGGAAGTGGCTGGTGCCGGTGCAGCCGGAGGACTGGGTTTTGCCTTAATGAGTGTGATGTCCGTTGAAATGAAGCCGGGTATCGATCTGATCATGGAGGCCGGTGAATTTGAAAAACTGATTTCTCAAGTGGATCTTGTGATTAGCGGTGAAGGACGCATTGATGCCCAAACGGCAATGGGAAAAGGACCAGGAGGCTTAGCTAAACTCGCAAAGCAATATCATAAACCAATGATCCTTTTGGGTGGCAGCATTGCTGATCAGGCCGATGTATGTCATGATTTAGGAATAACGGCTTACTTTAGTATTCAGTCCGGACCCGTCTCTTTAAGTGATGCGATGGACTTATCCTATACTTTAACACGCATTGAAAAGACAGTAGAACAGTTGATGCGTTTCTATCTTTTCCATGTATAAAAACATACCTTTCAAGGGCAAATTATAGTATAATATATAGGTAGGAGTTGATGCTATGGCATACCGTGCGTTATATCGTGCTTATCGTCCCCAAGATTTTGAGCATTTTGCAGGGCAGAAGCATATTACAAAAACATTGGAAAATGCTATTAAAGAAAATCGAATCTCGCATGCTTATCTGTTCTGCGGGCCACGTGGTACTGGAAAGACATCCACGGCTAAAATTCTGGCAAAGGCGATTAACTGTGAAAATGCGCATGATGGGAAGCCATGTAATGTCTGTGACAACTGTGTAGCAATTACGAATGGTGAACATCCAGATATCGTTGAAATCGATGCTGCCAGCAATAACGGGGTAGATGAGGTTCGTGATCTGATTGAAAAGGTGAAGTATGCGCCGATTCGGGCAAAATATAAAGTGTACATCATCGATGAGGTGCACATGATGTCACCTGGAGCCTTTAATGCCTTATTAAAGACCTTAGAAGAGCCTCCAGCACATGTCGTTTTTATTTTAGCGACAACGGAACCTCAGCGAATATTACCAACAATCATTTCGCGTTGTCAACGTTATGATTTTACAAAGATATCAGAAAAGGATATTACAGATTACCTTGAATATGTCATGCATGAAGAAAAAATTGACTATGAAATAGATGCTCTGGCATTAATTGCGCAGCTTGCGGATGGTGGGATGCGTGATTCATTGAGCATCCTGGAACAATGTCTGGCTTATTCAGGCAGTCGACTGACAGTAGCGGATGTCAATACTGTATATGGTATTATTTCTGTCGCTGATCAGATTCGTTTTATTCAAAACTTACTGACTCGCAATATGGGACAGGTATTGAAAGATTTGAATAGTATGAATGAAGCGGGGACAGATATCAAACGTCTGACCATGGATTTGATCCAAATTTTAAAAGACGTGGTGATTTATAAAAATACTGAAAATATGGATATTCTGACTGTGTTGAATGAAGGATATCTAAAAGATCTTTTACCTTATATTACGGTTGAGGAGTGCTTTAAATATATTGATATTCTGATGGATGCCAGTACGCATTATCGTGAAGCAACGGATGCGAAAATATATTTTGAGCTGGCCTGTATGAAAATATGTAATCAGGTTCATGATGAAGTCAAAGTAAAGCCTGCCAGCAAGACACCTAAGGCGGTGGTTAAGTCTGAACCAAAAGAAGAAGTGATACCGATCATTCATGATTATCATGATTACTCAAATAGTGAAAGTCATGATGAGATAGAAGAAGAGACAGATCCATCAACGGTAGAAGGAAAACAACCGGTAGAAGTGATGAATGAAGAAAATGTTTCACGTGAAACATCATCACCATTACAGACCAATAGAGAGCAGAATCAAATAGAAATTGACACAAAAGATATTTTAAATATTTTGGTACATGCGAAAAGGACGATCTTAAATCAGGCTCAAGAGAAGTGGCCAATGATCAGGCGCTATTTGGCCAATACCAATACGGCCAAATGGGCGAGTCTCTTGATAGACAGCAGTCCGGTAGCGGCCTGTCCGGGAGGATTGATTTTATCCTTTGAGCATCAGGCACTCGCCAATAATGTGAATTATTATGAAAACTATTTTGGTCTGAAACGTTTTATAAGTGAATTGATGGGTGAAACATTTGATTTTATTGCATTGACCAAGACAGACTGGCTGACTACCCGTAAGCATTATATGGAACTGAGAAAAGCGGGTCAGCTTCCAGAACCGGGACCGATTCATTTAACCCATATTGAAAATGTCGAGGAACCAGAGGAAAAAGAAACGCTGACGGATGGTCAAAAATATGCCTATGAGCTCTTTGGAGATATTGTGCAAATTGTAGAGGAGTAAATAAAGATGAATATAGCTCAACTGATGAAACAAGCTAATCAGATGCAGAAAAAATTAAATAAAGTACAGAATGCTTTCAATGAGAAAGTATTTGATTTTGTAAGTGATGATGGAAACATTCAGGGGCAGATGAAAGGAAATATGGAGATTGTGAAATTAGCAATCGATGAAGCTTTATTAACAGCAGAAAATAAAACGAAGCTGGAAGATTTACTGGTAGAGACACTCAATCAAAAAAGAGGAGAAATTGCCAAACAAAAAGAAGAGGAGATTGGCAGCATCGCTGGTAATGTCAGCATGCCTAATTTATTCTAATGCAATATCCTGAAGCCTTTAATCATTTAATTGAGTGTTTTAAACATTTGCCAGGAATTGGCAGTAAAAGCGCTGAGCGTTTAGCGTACTACATCTTAAATATGGATGATGTGTATGTGAAGGAATTTGCAGATGCCTTATCTGAACTACATCAGAAAATCCATTACTGCAGAACATGCGGAAATATCTGTGAGGGAGAAGAATGTGAGATCTGTAAGGATCCAACCCGAGATCATTCAATGATCTGTGTCGTTGAAAAACCGCAGGATGTTTATGCGATGGAGAAAGTCAAGGAATATCATGGACTATATCATGTATTACATGGCGCTGTTTCCATCATGGATGGGGTTGGTATCGAGGATCTGAATATCGAATCCTTATTTGATCGTATCGATGATAAGCTAAAAGAAATCATCATTGCGACCAATCCAACGCGGGATGGAGAAACAACGGCACTTTATCTGGCACGCTTACTGGAAGATCGACCAGTCAATGTCACCAGAATTGCACATGGTCTGCCGATTGGAAGTAATATTGATTATGCGGATGAACTGACTTTATTGAAGTCATTGGAAGGGCGCACGAAAATCTAGTCTAAAATATAAAAAGAGTGCATACATAGTGATAGGGGCGATGGGATGAAAGAGATCCTTTCTAAGCTAACGATCCGTATCATTATGGCGACACTCTTTTTAGTTGTATTCAATACCGTCGGGGTTCGTTATGGATGGGCGATTCCGATTAACTTTTTCAGCATAATTGTCATTGCTGCATTTGGGATTCCCGGTGTCATTGCGGTCATCCTACTTATTCAGGGATTTTAAAAGGTCAGACAATAGGTTCTGACCTTTTATGATAGATATTTCAATTCAAAGTAAACCAGCGAAAAAGTAAAGGTAGCGATGGCAGCAATGAAACTGATTCCTAGTGCAACCGTTAAGGTTAAATCAAAAGGAAGGGTAAAAAAGGCAATGAAGAACAGTGGCAGAAAGCAAAATAACTCAGTAAGGAAAGCATAACAGCCGGCTTTCTGCAAAATATGCTTGAAAGCTAAGGACGGTTCAACCCAAAAGTATCGAATGAAATAGAGAAAACCCAGAAAGCCAATGAGACCAGGTTCATGCATTGTTAAACCTAAGATGGCTAGTAGTGCCAGCAGTGATAAAAAACCGACATAGTTGATTGATTTCATGATGTATCCCTCCCTGCCAATCTATCCTAATCATAACATAGAAGAAAAGAATGTACAATCCAATGTCTGGAAAGAGACAATTTTGCTTTCCAATAGCCCATTTTTTTATTATAATAGAATAGATAGTAAAAAGGGGTTAGAAGTATGAAAGGTACATTTATTACATTTGAAGGTCCGGAAGGAAGCGGCAAAACAACCGTTGCCCGGATGGTATTAGAGTCTTTAAATGAGGAAGGCTATGAAGTCCTCTATACGCGTGAACCCGGCGGAATCGATATTGCTGAGCAAATTCGTAAAGTCATTTTAGATCCCAAAAACACAGCGATGGATGCCAAAACAGAAGCCTTGTTATATGCTGCCAGTCGACGCCAGCATTTAATTGAGAAAGTACTGCCGGCTTTGGAAAAAGGGACGGTCGTCATCTGTGATCGTTTTGTGGATAGCTCTTTAGTTTATCAGGGGGTTGCGCGTGGCTTAGGCATAGAGGCGGTTTATCAGATGAATCTTTTCGCAATCGAAGATGTGATGCCCGATGCGACCATATTCTTTGATGTTGCACCAGAAATCGGGTTACAGCGAATTGCTGAAAATGCCCATCGAGAGGTCAATCGTCTGGATTTGGAAACCCTTGATTTTCATCATCATGTTTATGAGGGATATCAGGAGGTCTTACGTCGTTATCCTGAACGAATAACACGTGTTGATGCAGGGGCCGCGTTACATGATGTGTATCAGACGGTTTTAGCCGAAGTTAGAAAATACTTATGATCAAAGAAGTCCTACAAGAAACACAGCCCGTTTTCTATCAAACGCTTTTAAGTGCGTTTAGCCAAGATAAGATTCCTCATGCGTTTTTGCTGACGAGTCAAAAAGGCGTAGACATTCATGAGATTGCTTTATTTATAGCGAAATGCCTGATCTGTGATCAGGAGGTTTTAGCCTGTGAAGCATGCAATGACTGCCGGCGGATTGAGGAAATGAATTATATCGATTTGAAATATTATAATGGTAAAGATGAATCCATCAAGAAAAGACATATTGAGCAAATACAGGAGGAATTCAGTAAATCCTCAGTAGAAGGTAAAGCAAAGATATACATATTGGAAAATATTGATAATGCCACACCTGAAGCGATGAATACGCTGTTGAAGACCTTGGAAGAACCAGTTCCGGGTATTTATGCAATATTGACTTGTGAAAACATGAATCGTGTTTTACCAACCATCATCTCGCGTTGTATGGTCATTCATTTTAGAGCACTGTCTATGAAAGGGCTGATAGATGCGGTGGTCGCTAAAGGCGTCAAACAGGAGGATGCGAATCTTTTAGCCAGTATTTATGATGGGGCCGGTAAGATCATCGAAACGGCCAACTCTGAACTGTATCAGGAACTCAAAGTCGAAGCACTCAATTTTATTGAAGATTATTTTCTGAAGCATGATAATCTCATCATTAATGCGCAAACACATATCTTTAAAAATCATAAGGAAAAAGATGAAATCAATCTCTTCCTGGATCTCGTAATGATGGGCTTAAGGGATGTTCTTTATCAGAGTTATGGGTTAACGACTTTATATTGTGATCATGCCAAACAGTTTGAATTATACCATCAGGATCCAGAGCGCTTGATTCAGGCAATCGAACAGATCCTGTATGCGAAGGAACAGATCAGACGTAATGCGAATGTTTTATTATTAATGGATAGTATGATGTATCATTTGTAGAAAGGAGATGCCTATGGAATATACACATTATGTAGGTGTGCGTTTCAAAAGTGTAGGGAAAATCTATTATTTTTCAACGAATTTGAAAATGGATGCTTTAGAGCGCGTGGTTGTAGAAACCGTCAGAGGCCTGGAATTAGGGGAGGCAGTCTCACAACCTAAACCTTTAGAAGAATTAAATCTGGATGCAGAACTGAAACCAATCATTCGTCTGGCAACAAAAGACGATATCAGGAATGCAGCTCACAATCAGGAAAAAGCGAAAACGGCTTTAGAAACATGTAAAGAAATCGTCAAGAAACATGGTCTGGATATGCACTTAGTGCACTGTGAATATACGTTGGATAGTACTAAAGTCATCTTTATGTATGTATCCGATGATCGAGTGGATTTCCGTGAATTATTAAAGGAACTGGCTTCTGTTTTTAAGTGTCGCATTGAGCTTAGACAAATCGGACCACGAGATAAATCAAAAATCGTGGGTGGTTTAGGCACTTGTGGCCTGCCGCTTTGCTGTTCGACTTTCCTGGGTGAATTTGATGGCGTATCGATCAATATGGCCAAAAACCAGATGCTGGCCATCAATATCGACAAGATTTCAGGTGCCTGCGGACGTCTGATGTGCTGCTTAAAGTATGAAGATGATATTTACACCAAAGAGAAAAAAAGATTTCCTAAAGTAGGACATCGGATTCATTTTAATGGTAAAAATTATAAAGTGACCAGCCTGAATGTCCTGAATGACCAAGTGAAGTTAGAAGCAGATGGTGAAGTCATCTCGGTGGATGTGAATCAGCTGCATTGGAATAAAGAAGGAAAAGGAAAGAACAATGGAGCTAAAGACGAACGAAGTGCTTAATTATCTGTTGGCACATAAAGATCTAAAAATTATCCAGCGAAGAGATATGTTTAACTTTTCGCTGGATACTGTTCTTTTAGCTAATTTTGCTTCGATTACTCGCGACACGCATCGCATCATCGATTTGGGTACGAATAATGCGGCTATTCCGTTACTTTTAAGCAAAAGAACCAAGGTGCCTGTATTAGGCATTGAGATTCAGGAAGAGGCAGCAGAACTGGCTCAAAGAAATATCGCACTCAATCATTTGGAAGATCAGATAACCATTGTTTGTGATGATATGAAGTCTTATGCCAAGTCACACCCTAAAGCGGCAAAGCTCGTGATCTGTAACCCGCCGTTTTTTAAAATCGATGAACACAGCAATTTAAATGACAATGAATATTTGCGGATAGCGCGTCATGAAGTCAAGATTACTTTAAGCGAGATCATTGAAACAGCACGAATGCTTTTGGAATACCGCGGACGTTTTGCGATGATTCATCGGCCGGATCGTCTGATTGATATTATTGAACTGATGAAACACAACGACATTGAACCCAAACGGCTGCGCTTTGTTTATCCAAAGATAGGAAAGGACAGTCATATGGTTTTGGTCGAAGGGGTTTATAAGGGGCAGCCAGGGTTAAAAATCGAACCGCCATTATATGCGCATCATGAGGATGGGACATATACCGAGGAAATACGTATGATGTTTGGAGAAAAGGAAAATGTATAGACAGAAAAGTTTTGATTCAGAATCACCGACCTTATATCTGGTTGCAACACCGATTGGCAATTTAAAAGAGATGACGCCACGAGCAATTGAAATCATGCAGCAGGTAGAATATATTGCTGCCGAGGATACACGAAATACCATCAAACTGCTGAATCATTTTGAGATCAAAGCGAAACTCGTCAGTCATCACGAACATAATCTGAGACAGAGCATCCCACATCTCATTCATCTTATGGAAGAAGGGAATGATCTGGTACTGGTAAGTGATGCCGGTTATCCGGCAATCTCTGATCCGGGTTATGAACTGGTTCAGGAAGCGATTCGCCATCAGCTGAATGTTGTACCGATTTCCGGTGCGAATGCATGTCTGGATGCCTTGGTTGTATCAGGCATTGCACCGCAGCCATTTACTTTCTTTGGTTTTTTAGATCACCAGGATCGTCTGAAACGGCGTCAATTGGAGAAATATCGTTATCACCAGGAGACCATGGTCTTCTATGAATCCCCTTATCGTATCGAAAAAACGTTAAAAATGATGTTGGAGATATGGGGGGATCGCGAGATGGCGCTCTGCCGTGAATTAACGAAACGTCATGAGGAAATTATCCGCGGTCGCGTTTCAGAAATTCTTACGATTGCCGGAGAACTTAAAGGTGAGATGGTGATTGTGATTTCAGGCAGCCAGGAAGAAGCGAAAACAGAAGAGGAAGAATATACGCTCTCTGTAGCTGAACAAGTCGAAGCCTATATTCAAAGTGGGATGAGTTCCCGCGATGCCATTAAGCAAGTGAGCCAGGAACGACACCTAAAGAAAAACGAGGTCTACCAGACCTACTTAAATGAACGCAAAGAGAAAGAATAATGCTTATCCTAGTCAGGGTAAGCATTTTTTAAATCATATTCAAGATAGCGATCCTCTGTAGAATCAATATAAGAGGGAATGATCTCTTTTGCATCCCAACAGCCCCTATGAAAATAGAAATCAACGGTTTCAACTGACGGAATAGCAGAGATAAAGAGTTTTTGGGCTCCTAGTTGTCGTGCATAAGGTTGAATGAGAGAAAAAAGGCTTTCTCCAATGCCATGTCCTTGCCAGCCATCATCGACAAAGAGCATCGTTAAATTGGCGTATTGGTTTTTGGATCCTTTAAGACAACCATCCAGGGCGATAAAACCAATGCATGTCTCATGATGATAAGCACCAATCACATAACCATGACGGTCAATCTGACGCGCTAAGTAAGTTGGGATCCATTGACGTTTTTCTTTGTCCCATTGTCGGTTGATGGAGCAGGGTTGGATGAGCCATTGTTGACCTTGTTTAATGTAGCGCGCAGTGATGTGCTGATCATGACAAAAAGACATCAGCCAATCTGAAGAAAGTTCTTTTTTGGAAAGTAAGCGATAAGAAATTTTCATTCCTAATGCACCTCACTTCTTTGCTTGTTGATTTAATTCAAAATAAATATAATAATTGAATGAATGATATATTAAAAATGGAATGCATATTCAATCCAATAAATTATTTCTGAGGCATGAAGACAGGCAAAAATGCCTGAACAGTTTCATTCATTCCTGTATCAAAAGGTGTGTATTGAAAATCGTACGTATCTATTAGACGTGAACTATCATAAGATTCACATTCCTGGGAAAATAAAGGAAACGGAAGAGGATAGCCTTCTTGGATGGCTGTATCTAAATCTTGTTCAGTCAACAGCGCTTCTTTGTCTAGCGTGGATAGAATGCGACTGGCAATCTGATGATAAGTGATTTTTTCGGGACTGACAACATTGAAGATAGCCTGGGTTGGTTTGTCGATGACCTGTAAGATAGCGCGTGCCACATCTTTGACATAAACCAACTGGAAAGTACCATCCGCATTGGCAAAATGGTAAAGCGGCTGATCCTGGCAGGCTCTGGCAATCAGGGCACTTTCACGAGGGGCATAATTAAAAGGACCATAGATCATGCCTGGTCTTAAAATCGTGTAGGAAAAGGCTTGAGATTGGGCAAGCGCAATAAGCTCCTTTTCGACTTGGATCTTACCATCGATATATTGACCCACTTCACCAGCATAATGAAGATCTTCGTAGGGTTGATCTTCATCTTGTATCTTGTCTGTGCGATGTTTATAGACATCAACCGTGCTGATGAGAAGGTAGTGTTGAAAAGTGCCTGGAAAATGGGTACAGAAAGTTTCAATGTCTCCTTTTTCATAAGCGCAGCAATCAATGATGACATCATAGTTTTCAGCGGGTAAGGATGCTAGTGCTGCTAGATCATGACGATCCAGCGTGAATTCCTGGTGGACATAGGATGCCATAGAATAATGTCCTCTATTTAAAAGCGTCAGTTCATGTTTCGAATGGGCCATCAAGACAAAGACACGACCCAGAAAATAACTGCCGCCAATAAGCAAGATTTTCAAAATGATTCCTCCTTTATAAGCATAAACTATTATAGCATGTCCCCATCCCTTAATAAAATGTTTAGAATTTCTTTTTCTTTTTGTAGCGCCTCTCTTTATGTTTTCGGGGTAAACTATATGACGAAAGAAGGGATAACATGAATTATTTAAAAACACATCGAAAACAACTGATGAAACTGGCAGCAATGTTTCTCTTTATCCTAGCCGGATGTCTGATTTTTTATCATCCCTTAGTCAAATTAGTGAGTGAACCAGAGATTTTAAAAGAACAATTAGCTCAGTTTGGCTTTGGTGGTGTGCTGATTGTGATTGGCATCATGACTTTACAAATTATCTTTCCTTTTTTACCCGGTGAAATCGTAGAGGTCGCTGCTGGATTTCTGTATGGTCCCATCTATGGGACATTCGTTTGTCTGGTTGGCGCTTTGTTAGGATCAATCATTATCTATGGTTTTGTGAATTATTTTGGTGTAAAGCTCGTCAGACAGTTATTTAGTGAAGAAAAGATACAAAAATTAGATCATCTATCTCAAACAAAACATTTGTATCGTTTACTTTTCTGGGTCTTTTTTATTCCTGGAACACCGAAGGATCTCTTGACTTATATGATGCCGGTATTGCAAGTGCCATTGTTGCCTTATTTAGGAATCACAACTTTAGCGCGATTCCCGTCAGTAGTAACAAGCACCGTGAGTGGGAATGCATTTGTGGAAAGAGACTATCTTTTTATGGCTATCGTCTTTGGAACCACTGCTTTGATCTCGTTATTTGGACTATGGATCTACCAGCGTTATGTTCAAAAGCAAACTTTAGGAAATCTTTAGAAAGCGCATCTCCTCATCTTTATGTTTCAATGTTATAATAGAGACATATGAATTGGGGGAGGTCTTAGGATGGAATACCATATTTTAGTATGTGAAGATGAAAAAGAAATTGCTGATGCCATTGAGATTTATTTAAAAAACCAGGGATATGTTGTGCATAAAGCAGCTAATGGAAAAGAAGGCATGGAAATTATTGAACGAGAAGTCATTCATTTAGCGATCATTGATATCATGATGCCGGTCATGGATGGCATTCAGCTGGTCATGAAGCTAAGAGAACACTATGATTTTCCAGTCATTATTTTATCTGCCAAATCAGAAGATATTGACAAGATCACGGGTCTGAATATCGGTGCAGATGATTATGTTACCAAGCCCTTTGTACCTATGGAACTTTTAGCGCGTGTTGCCAGTCAGTTAAGACGCTATCAGAAATATTTAAATGTTGTCGACAGCAAGAAAGAAGATGGGACCCGGTATGTTGTCGGAGGACTGGAATTAAATCTGGATACAAAAGAATTATTTGTGGATGGTACACCGGTCAAAGTGACACCTATTGAATTTCGTATTCTGGAATTATTGATGCATTATCCTGGTAAAGTTTTTTCAGCTGATAGCATTTATGAGAATGTTTGGAAAGAAAGTGCCATTAATACGGAAACAGTGATGGTACATATACGAAACTTGAGGGAAAAGATTGAAATCAATCCCAAGAATCCTCGCTATCTTAAAGTAGTATGGGGAGTAGGCTACAAAATAGAGAAACAATAAGTAAGAGTAGTCTCGGAAACTCAGAACAAAAAAAGCATTCATCCTAGCCAAGGATGATGAAAAAATGCTTAAACAGTCTAAAATCAGTGAAAGATGAAGTTGCTTTAGTAATCAGATACTTAAAATCCAAA
>FCNA01000029.1 GCA_900018345.1 Clostridiales bacterium CHKCI006 | reverse complement strand
AAAAACTGTGTCTTATCATAAGTTAATCGCATATTCTTTTCCTCCTAGTTCCATTATAACGGATTTCGATGGCAAAAAAAATGAAAAAACGTATGGGTATGGCTTTTAGACGTGAGGTTTGTTATAACCCAAGTTTGCCACCTAAAATAGGCTGAAAAAATAAGAAAGATAGTGATGAATTCAAAATAATATGAATCTCACTATCTTTTTTGCTTTTGTAAATATAGGACTACATTATGAACTACGTTGTAATCTTTATTCCCGTCTTGAGGCTCTTCAATTCTCCTCTTCGA
>FCNA01000161.1 GCA_900018345.1 Clostridiales bacterium CHKCI006 | reverse complement strand
TCTGCGGTAAAAAGCAGGATCAATAGATGGTCTGGGCATGAACAGGTTCCGATATGTGATGCAAAGAGCCCATTGATGATCGAGATCAATCATCAGCGGATCCAAAAACTGACTGAAATGATCGATGGGTATATGGATGAGTATAATCATCAACGATATCAATATTCACTGGCTGGATTGACCCCCGCAGAATTCTACATATACTCCACAACCGGGATCTATCCACTGGACAATTATTTTGGAGTGACCTCCAGAGAACTGATGTCAGTGAGCAAGCTGGTAGAAGCACGGTTGAACAAAGCCAGGGAAAAAGCGGCCAAAGCAAGAGAAGCGGCAAGAAAGAAACGGGAAGAACGAGCCTTATTAACGAGCGTGCCGGGAATCATTGCACGGGATCAAAGAATATTGCGAAGAGAGAAAAGGAAATGGGAGGAGAGTAAAGAAATAGCAGAAAGGCAGATGGAAAAGCTGGATAAAGTATATGAAGGGACGAAACGAGCTATCCGATTCTATGAAGGTTGCCCACCAGAAATAAAGGAAAGCCTACGCAATCCAAACAATTGGAATCAATATCCGGAACTGGGATACGTGAATGAGATAGGCGATCTATACTAGGAAGGCAGGTAAGTTCCCATAAACTAACCGAGTGTACTATAGAAAAGTACACTTTTTGTGCTACAACAAAACAGGTAGGAAATGGCAAAAATTGAGGCAGGTCAGCTGACCTGCCTCAATCAATGCGAGTATCAATAAACTTTTTATTCTCTGTCATCATTTTGTCCTTGACTTTGGAACCAGTTTAGACGAACATTCCCTTTACATTCCTTTAAAACTGAAATGGAAAATTAATTTTTCTCCTTTTGGCAGCAGGAATTCTTCATGCGTACGCGCACCCCAGGTGTTATCACCGGCAACCCCCATCTGACCATAACTCGCACGAATCACCGTCTGATATGGATCTGGTAATTCATCGATATGCATGGCATTTTCTAATTCCATTGGTGTGTATGGCAAAGCGTTAAATTCCATTTCATCAGCCTTGAAGCATAGACCACGGCCCTTGTCATCCATGACCTTTGCCCAATAAACACCGGTCCGGTTACCACATTCCTGAACAACAAGATATGGTGTCACATTATCGATGACTTCGTAATCATAAATTCCTGTTTTCGCCCCCATATTGCGATCACAATAGTTTTCCTCCGGACCATAACCAAAGTACTCTACATGACCGTAATCTTTTGGTAAAGTCAACATCATGGCAAATTCTGGTGGTTCGATCATGTGTTCATCCTGATGCAGGATCATCTCGACATCTACCTGACCTTCCCCATCGATCTTGTAGATGACTTCGCAGCGTGCAGAAGAACCGTCTACAAGTTCATGTTCAAAGATCACTGTTGCCTCTGTCTTCTCTTCATTCAAATAAGCCTCTTTGAAGAATCCTTTCTGATATAAAGACGCTAAGAGCCACTGACCATAGCGATAACCATAGCGATTCGCCCGATCATTTTGCGTTGAAGCACGATAGAAATTCGGCTTCATGACCCCACGCAGCATCTGTTTGCCGCCATAGGTATAGTCGACCATGCCGCCCTGGGCAATCGCAAAGATCACGTGGAAATCCTCACCCACAACACCGATACTAAAGGAATCCATGTTCAAAGAAACCTGTTTCTTGACGGGTTCTTTTTTGTCACGATGAATGATCTCGACAGATTGTTCATAAGCGACTTCCACAATCTCATCAGCCCAGATTGGAACTTCTTTAGTATATACATGATAGCTGATGACATAAACTCCAGGTTCAAACTCATCATCAGTCCAAGGATTCTCAAAGGTCAGGCTTTCCTGTGGTGCCAATTCCAGATTCAACGGTATCTCATCAATCAGCTCACCGTCTTTTTCCAGACATGCGACCACATCATATTCAGCCAGATCAGTGAAAAGGAACTGGTTTTGGATCGTAACAGTATCATCATCATTAAATTCAAAGTAGAATGGTTGATAAACATAACGTACTTCCTGCATCTTTGGTGTTAAGGAACGATCCGCAAAGACGATTCCATTACCGCAGAAATCAAAATCACTAGGGCGTTCACCAAAGTCACCGCCATAATACAGTTTTCCATCCTTCAAGATGGCCTGATCCACAAAGTCCCAGATAAAGCCTCCCTGATAAAGTGGATCTTCACGTGTCAGATCCGTATATTTATAGATAGCGCCATTGGAATTTCCCATGGCATGCGCATATTCACATAAGATCATCGGTTTATCGCGATGCGTCTGCAGGAATTCGCGCACCTTGGCAGCCGGTGTATACATCTGACTCTCGATATCGCTTGTATTTGGGTAGCGGCGATCACTGAAGATGCCTTCATAATGAACCAGTCGGGAGTCATCCACATCACGGAAATACTCACTCATCTCAAATAAAGTCTTTCCCCCATAAGATTCGTTACCGCAGGACCAAATCAAAATAGAGGCATGGTTCTTATCTCTTTCAAACATTGAACGCGCACGATCTAAGACGGCTAAGCGATAATCCTCGCAATCGTTTGGCAGTACTTTTTCAAGATCAAAATATTTCTCATCGATCTGCCAGGTACCATGCGTCTCTAAGTTTGTTTCATCGATCACATATAAACCATAGCGATCACAAAGTTCATATAAATAAGTCTGGTTTGGATAATGGGATGTACGCAGGGCATTGATATTATTCTGTTTCATGATCAAAATATCCTGTTCGATTAAATCACGATCGCAGGCGCGTCCTGAAGTCATGGAAAATTCATGACGATTGACGCCATTAAAAACAATACGCTTGCCGTTGATGCACATCACCCCATCAATAATGCGGAAATCTCTAAATCCGATGGCTGTATGGGCTGTTTCAATCACCTGTCCCTCTTCATCGCGCACGATCAGCACTAAATCGTAAAGATCCGGCTTCTCTGCACTCCAGGTATAGACTTCCTCAAGATCAAAATCAATCCGTGTCCAGTCTTCGGTAATATCGACTGACTTGGTCAGGACACATTCATCACCAAAGAATAACAAACATTCCAGTGTACCCGCGTATGTACCGACCCATTTTGCTTCCAAAGCGACATGCCCGCTTAAATAATTTTCTTTTAAGGTTGGGCGTACCGCCAGATCATAAAGATGGGTTGGTGGCAATGCATACAGCGTCACATCTCTGAAGATACCAAAGAAACGCCAGAAATCCTGGTCTTCCAACCAGCTGGCTGAACCAAAACGGAAGACCTGAACTGCCAATTTGTTTTCGCCTTTTTGGATGAATGGTGTAAGATCAAAAGTCGCCGGTGTAAAAGAATCCTCACTATAACCGACAAAAGCACCGTTCAAATAAAGGGCAAAGCAAGGTTCCACCCCTTCAAAACAGATATAAACAGGCGCATCCTCCATCGCTTCAGGCAGCTCAAAATATTTCACATAGCTGCCCACCGGATTATCTCTAACCGGTACTTCTCCTGGCTCCAGGTCCTCCCGTCCAGACCATGGATACATCTGATTGACATATTGTGGATGTCCGTAGCCTTCCATCTCGATATGTGCTGGAACATGAATCTCATCCCAATATTTACAATTGACTTCCATAGATTCAAAATTTGGAATCCTTGCGTCCCAGTTCTTAGCATAATGAAATTTCCATAATCCATTCAAACTTAAAGCGAGTGGATTTTCTTTAGCAGCCAAACTGGCCAGATCTGTTGACCAGAAATGATCAGAGTGGGCAGGTAAACGATTGATCGCAAAAATCTTTGGGTCTTTCACCCAGGCATCATTAAAATTCATGTATTCACTTCCTCTCAGATAAAGCATACACCATTTATGAAAAGGCTTCAATAAAAAAGAAAGAAAATAAAAACACTAAAAAATGTAATTTCTTCTTGCATTTTCTGATGATATCCGCTATAATCATTCTTGGTCACGCGGACGTGGTGGAATGGTAGACACGCTATCTTCAGGCGGTAGTGGGATTTACCCGTGTGAGTTCAACTCTCATCGTCCGCACCAAATGAAAACAAAGAACTCTACGGAGTTCTTTTTTTGATGATTACAGGTATTTAACAACCATCTGTTGCCCTTATCCATCATTAAAAGATCGTCTTCGATATAGAGGACGATCTTTTAATATGGTTCTATTTACATTTTACGGATCAAAGTCCATCCTTAAGTCTGGCTCAATCATACTTTGCTATGATTTGATCTAATAAATTGCGAAAATACGCATATTCTAAAAAATCTCCGCTGATCTTTTTAGAACCCGCGATGTTGCTGTTAAGAAAGGTCATCTCCAGCTTTTGATCAGTGATCTCATTTTGCAATAAACTTTTAAAATAATCCTTGGATGTGGATGAGATCACAAGGAAATGTTTTTTGGTTTTGGCATAATCTCTCCACAGCTGATCTCCCACCACGCATTGCGAACGTTCTCTGAGAATAAAATAATTCGAGCATGGAACATCGCTATAATTGGGAACGATATAAAAGCATAGATCGGATGAAGCGATCGTACGATAAACAAGCACGATATCATCATCGAAATAAGGACAGCTTTGCGCATCGATAAAACACGGATATGTGCACTTCCCGCACCCATGGATCTCTATATCTGAGAAATGAATGACTTCTACCTCATGCCCAATGCTTCTCATGTGCTCTGCAATATAGGATGCGATTTGGTCACCATTGCCTCCTTTATGGCCACTAAAATTAACGATGGATACTTTCATGATGATCCTCCTGTTCTTCTTTCACGACCATCATCTGCAACGAAGCAAGAGGTAAAGCGAACCCCTGTAGAAGCATGCTTTAAATCCAACGTTGCCAAACACCTGACAGTCGTGATCAACATATTATATCCAGTTTTTGACTTCCTTAGGGAAATAGACTTTTTTATCCTGTTTATCCAGTTTGCTTTCCACAATGGCATGAACGATCTCCGAGACCTCCGGTAATAGATGGATCGAGCCATCCGGTCTGAGGATCTGGATTTCCTCAACTTCATGACCGGCACCATAGTGGATGTAAGGAGTCTGTTTAGGATCGTCCATCGCTAAATAATAATTCACGTCATAACCTAACTTTTCTAACTGATCCCTGATCCGCGCATAATCCGCCTCATCTTTTAAATTACGATATTTGAATAGCTTACGGGATAAAAAGCGTGTACATAAGTCACTCAAAATGGCATCTTTTGTCTCTTCTAATAAGCTAAAATAGTACAACAAGCAGGATTCATCCATTTTCAGATAAGCCTCGACACTGACATCCTCCCCCGCAATAAAAGGCATCAGATAAGGCATCGGATTTTCAAATGGATAGCCCTGCTGATATAAATCACGAATGCGTCGGAAAATCAAAATCAGTAAACGCTCATAGCTGCGTGTGGTCGGATGATAATACACCTGCCAGTACATATGATAACGAGCTAAAATATAGTCTTCGATGGCCTGCACACCGGATTCCTTAAAGACAATCTGCTTGTTTTTAACGCGCAAAGTTCTTAAAATGCGTTCCATATCGAAATTTCCATAAGAAGTCCCGGTGAAATATGAATCGCGCAAGAGATAATCCATACGGTCTCCATCAATCTGACTGGATACTAACTGGATCAAAAGTGGATTCGGATGTGTTTTTTCAATAATACTGGCCACATCTTCAGGCAGCTTTGGATGATAGCTTGCGAGCACCTGATTGACCTCTGTATCGGGATCTAAGATGATCCGACGCGTAAAATCTTCATGACTGACCGCAAACACATGTTCAAATGAATGAGAGAATGGGCCATGTCCCACATCGTGTAATAACGCTGCACACAAAACGGATAGACGTTCATAATCATTCAGCTGTCCCTGGAAGGTCTCCAGTTCCAACATTCTGCGGACCACCTCATAGACACCTAACGAATGAGGAAAGCGCGTATGCTCAGCAGTCTGATAGACCTGATGGGTTCCACCCAATTGGTGGATACGGCGCAGACGCTGCATTTCTTTGGTATTGATTAACTGCCAGAAAGGTAAATGGTAGATATGGATATAACGATGGATCGGGTCACGGAAAACGCGGCTTTCATTTAACCGATCCTTTTCTAAAACATAATCATTTCGATGCATCAAAACACCTCCTACCCTCATTATATAAGGTTTTCATCTTTTTTCCTATCCATTTTTTGGTTTTATGTTATACTAAAGGAAAAGAAAGGATGATTGACCATGAATGAAGAAATGATAAAAATTAACGAAGCTGCCAGTTATATTCGGGCACATATCACGATTCAGCCAGAGATTGCCATTATTTTAGGCTCAGGTCTGGGACCTCTGGGAGATGAGATCGAGAATCCAACCATTATCGACTATAAAGATATCCCACATTTCCCTGTCTCGACCGTTGTAGGTCACGCCGGTAAGCTCATTGCCGGAACATTATCCGGAAGACCGGTTCTTGCCATGCAGGGACGTTTCCACTATTATGAAGGACATGAAATGAATGTCGTGACCCGTCCTGTCCGCGTTTTTGCGAAACTAGGTATCCATTATTTAATCGTTACGAATGCTGCCGGCGGTATCAAAGAGGATCTCAATCCAGGTACCATTGCGCTGATTACCGATCATCTTTCCTATATGTGCCCTTCCCCACTCAGAGGTGAGAACCTGGATGAATTTGGGCCACGTTTCAAAGACATGACTGAAGTTTACAGCCAAGCTTTAGGCAAGATCGCAAAAGAAGCTGCACAAGAGCTGAACATTTCGCTTGGTGAAGGTGTCTATGCCTACTTCAGAGGACCACAATACGAATCCCCTGCCGAAATCAGAGGCATCCGCGCTGTTGGAGCAGACATGGTTGGCATGTCCACTGTTCCGGAAGCCATCGTCGCTAGACACTGCGACATGGAAACACTCGGCCTGTCACTGATTACCAATAAAGCAGCCGGTCTCTCAAAAGAAGAACTCAGCCATACTGAGGTAACAGCCATCGCTAAACAGCAGGAAACCAATATGGTCGCACTGGCGAAACGCATCATCGCCAAATGGCCAAAATAAGCAAACGGTAACAGGAATCCCCTGTTACCGTTTTTTACGTCAAATATTCCATGTGTCCTTTAGCCTGACACCTTTGTGAATGCAGGCCACAGCCTAAAAGAATTCCTCCAACCGTAAAGACTTCAGGTATTTCATATATCTTCAAAAACATCAAAGATCGCTCAAATCCCAGCAAGATCCAAAGACCGGATAATATGGTCACTCCTGTTAAAACCACACCCAGCCATTTCAGCCAAGGTAAGTGGTGCTGAATGGAACGCTGGAACAGCAGCCCTTCCATGATCAGCATGCCTAAGCCAATATAGAAGAGCGGACGGAAAACAAAGGCAATCCAAAGAGGGAATTGTCGAATTGCATATCTAGGAAATGGAAAATCAGCCAAATGTATTTGATGATATATTTCTAAAGTCATGATCAAAAGCATCATCACACTGACTGCCACGATCCGGCTTAAAGATCTTGAACGGACTTCCTGGTGGTCAAGCGGAATGCCTAAACCAGTCAATACACCGAAGACCACAAAGGTCTCTGGATAAAGCAAGCATCGATATAAAACATCGCGAAGACTTAATATCCAAGGATCCTTCGATCCTAAGGTCATCCAGTAAATCAGATTCATCATAACAAAGAGAATTATCGGGATAAGCCCCATCCATAAACCAATACGCCAGTACACTTTACGTTCCAGATGAGACCGAATCATGGTCGTCATCAAAAAGCCAAGGCAGACATAGAATAGCTCCACACCAAAGAACATCAGAAAGTATGAAATCATAGAAATCTGATACGTGACTGTCTGCCTAGGCAACAGTACCAATTCTTGATACACTTGCAATAACAGAATTGTCACCAGAAATAGACATGATCCAGAAATGAGTTTTTTTGTCATAAATAAACCTCCCCGACTCATTAATAAGCCTGCGGCTTGACATTAAACAGATATCTAGTATTTATCCATCCCGATCACGTCCTTTATCAAAGTCTTTTCTTTCTTCTACTATTATTATATCATTAAATATAGAATTTTAAAACATAAAAATAATATAAATATTTTAATAATACGGGTGTGCTAATCACACCCGTTTATCGATTTTCTAATCCCAACGATCCTTTAAAATCCAAGACATCTCCTTTGTCGAAATTTGGTGAATCCGCCATCCTGCAAAGACGATGTATAACAGCGTATAACCTGTCCATAAGGCTAATGGTAGCATGATTAGATCAAGCACATGACTCAGCGCAGCCATTATCAGCAAGCCAATCGTGACAACAAACCACGAAATACTCATCATTTGACACTGCTTGATAAAATAGCACCTTTTAAGATAAGCAAGTGACATTCCGTGGGAAATCAAAACAGCCAAATTGTCCTTGACCTTCTTCAAGTCTCGCCAAAAAACAATCCAATCCAGGATTTACCTTCTTATGAAGTTAACGTATAAGATATGATCTCACCATTTCCCATATGAAAAGCATACATCTCATCAAAGCTAAGCCGCTTCATGATCTTATTGATCATCATCGCCACAAAACCATGCGTCACCAATAACACCTGCTTGCCATCATAGAGTTGTTTGATTTCGCTGAGAACTCTGCGGATCCTTCTTTCAAACTCTCTTTGCGATTCCCCACCCGTCGGTGCACCATCAACCAAATGGGTACAGTTCGAAACATAAAGATCAGGATAACGGACTTGAATTTCAGCTTTGGTCAAGCCTTCATAGACCCCTAGATTTCGTTCAGCTAGATCATCAATAATGATTGAATCCAAATGACACGTTTTTGAAATCGCCTCAGCTGTCTGTCTAGCTCTTTTTAAAGGTGAGCATAACATGACATCAAAGTGCTGATTTTGTAATCGTTTGGCAAGTTCATCGGCCTGTTGCAGTCCTTTTGATGTTAGTGGAACATCCATCCTTCCGCCATAGCGATCTTCGACATTAAGTTGAGTCTCACCATGACGTACAATCCATAATGTAAGCATGATTTCATCTCCTTTATTTCATTGTGCCATATTATGTTGATTAAGACAACAAAAAAAGAGGTTTCCCTCTTTTAATGTTTGATAATATGATAAAGACGCAAGAGATAATTGATGACTTGTCCCAAAACAAAGGAAACCACAAAGACTACAATCGCAATCATGAGCTCATTTTGCGTTAAGGCCGTCAAATGGAAGAGTCCTTGGAACAGAATGGCTGCAATCAGGAAAAGCACGATCATGCTGATGCAGACAAAACCTCTCAGCAGTGTCATTGGCCAGCAAGACTGAATGACCGCCAGCATACTGATCACCACTACAGAAATGTACATCATCGTCTGTAAATGATCTGCATTGATTCCCATCACATGTCCTAAAATCTGCGAAATGATAACAGCAATCGTAATCGATAACGCTTTTGGAAAAGCCCAGGCTAAAACGGTTGGCAAGAAACGGCGTTTGACTGGACGATAATCCGGTTCCATCATCGTTAAGAAAGCCGGATACCCTTCAATCAATAAGTCAATCAGTGTGATCTGTACTGGAATAAATGGGAATGGGATATTGGCCAGCATGCAGATCAGAGAAACCATGATGGAGTAGATGGTCTTGATAAAGAAGACGCCAGCCACGCGGGTCATATTGTTGACAACGCGTCGACCTTCACTCAAAACATCCGGCAGACTGGTAAATTCCGAATCCAGCAAGACGATCTGAGAGACCTGTTTGACTGCATCGCTGCCCTCAGCAATCGCAATCGAACAATCGGCCTGTTTCAAAGCCAGGATGTCGTTCACACCATCCCCGGTCATCCCTACGGAATGTCCCTGTGCCTGCAATGTTTCAACAATGATCTTTTTCTGGTCAGGGGTCACACGTCCGAAGACAGTGTAATTTTGAACCACATCTTTATAGTCAAGACCTTGTTCTTCCACGGTACTCATATCGATGGCTTTATCATAATTCTTGACTCCAGCATATTTGGCAATCGCGGACACTGCCTTGACATGGTCACCGGAAATGATCTTTACATCCGTCTTTTCTTCATATAACTGATCTAAGACCTTATGCACATCTTTACGTAAAACATCATTCAAGACTAAAGTGTAAACCGGCTGAACGATACCTAGATGATTTTTCGTAATTGGGTCATGCGTCTGACCGATGACAATCAAACGTTTTCCCTCTTCAATCATCGTCATCATTTCATCAGGAATGTTCTTCATCAAACGCTCCGGTGCACCCACTACAATGGTTCGATCCTCAAAAGTAATGGCTGACCACTTTCTCTGTGAACTAAACGGAATCTTTTTGACTGGCTGGTAACAATCCTCTTTGTCAAAATGAGCATCCAATGCCTTAAATGTCGCATTGTTATCATCGGTGTGATAAAGGAAAGCTTTTAAATGTTTATCGAAATCCGTTGGTATATGACTGGTCAGCGAAATCTGCTGTTCAACGGTCATTTCTCCGGTCGTCAAAGTACCGGTCTTATCTAAGCATAGCGTATCAACATGGGCCAGTGTCTCTAAAGCGTAGAGCTGCTGAACAAGGATACGTTTTTTGGACAAACGAACAATACCGGCGGCAAGGCTCATACTGATCAACAGGACTAATCCTTTAGGCAGCATCCCCAATAAACCGGCAGCACTTGTTACCACCGCTTCATTGAGTGAACCATGTCTTAAGAAATAAGCTTCAATAAAGAGAATGATGCCCAAAGGCACGATCATAAAACAAGTAACGCGAGTGACCTGTTTCATGGAATTCAATAACTCAGACTGGATGGCTTTCCATTTCTGAGCTTCGGAAACAATCTTGCTGGAATAATTATCCTTACCAACATGCACGACCTTGGCATAACAGCGTCCACTGATGACACTGCTGCCTGAGTACAGCATGTCTTTGCGCCCCTTACTAATAGGTAAACTTTCCCCCGTCAGCATGGCTTCATTGACTTCCAGATCCCCATCGATGATCTCCGAGTCACAAGTGATCTGCTCTCCGGCAGAAAGGATGATGGTATCTCCCTGGACGATCTCGTCAACTGGAATTTTTTGTTCCTTGCCATCACGGATCACTAATGCTTCTGGCACGATTAAGATGGACAGATCATCTACCAGCTTTTTGGCTTTCATTTCCTGGTAGATACCAATCACTACATTGAGCGCAATGATCAGAATAAAGAGCAAGTTGCTCCAGGCGCCTACCAAAGCCAGACATAAGGCAATGAATAAGTTCAACATATTAAACAGGGTCAAGACATTGTCCCTGATGATTTGGGCATTGGTTTTTGTAATTGATTTTTGTTTTGTATTTACCAGACCGGCCTCAATACGTTCTTTGACTTGCGTACTCGTTAAACCGGCAATCTTTTTATCCATAACTTCAATCCTTTCTATATTGTAGCTGTTAATAGTCAAACACGCATATATTTTAGCACACTTTTCACCAAATAGACAGTCTAATTCATCATGAAAAAAGAGAAACCCGTTAAGGATTTCTCCAACTACAAATATTTCTTTAGAACATCCATGTGTTCCTGCTGCTGATCAAGGATATTTTGAATATATGCACAAATGCGTTCATCCATGTCTTTATGATTAACCAGCTGATTAAGTTCAATGATAAGCATATTGCAGCCCTGAATCAGCATTTCAGCAATATGCGCATCACTATCATCCATCATCACTTTGGCTTTTGTCATGGACTTCAAAAATGCCGTTTCTAAAGCTGTGGCCATGGTCTTGGAATCCTTAAAATCTTCCTTCAGCACTTGACCTTCCAGGATCTTCTTTTCATAATAAGCCTTTTGCTTCAGAACTTCAGCTTTCATATCCGCACTTTCAATGTGAGATTCGATTGCATTGATCGCATCGACCCCCATTTTCAATCCTTTGATCAACTCTTCTAAAAGCAGCTGATAACGACTCATTTCATCACCCACTTCTAGTATGGGGCAAAAATAGGAAATGATACAAAAAAGCTGTTGTGATAACAGCTTTTTAGCGAACAATTCTTTTTAAGCGATCCCCTTTGATCCAGCCAACAATACCGTCTTTCATGACATAAGCATACTTGCCATAAGTGGCGATCAAAGACACCTGATCACCCGCCTGTACCTCTAACATATATGAAATATAGTCATCTTTGCAGAAGTAATGTCCGTCTTTCTCATAAATAAATTCATTTTTAATGAAAACGAGCTCTTTGGTATCGTATTTGCTGCACCAGGAAAAAGAGGTACCGACTTGAAGAACTTCAATCTCATAGTTTGGCCAAGCCACTTTAACGACGCTCTCGAATTTAGGATAGCAACGGAAAAGAACTTCGCAAGGCTCATACTCATCTACATGATGGTTGAAATACAAGTAACCTTCATCCTCTTTGCGAATCTCTAACGCATTTAATTGAGCAATTTCTTTAACGCCCATTCCACCATCGATAGAGATGATGCGGCGACGATGATTTAAAATAATGGAATTATCAATTTTCGTATCTGAGTAATTGCTGACTGGTGTATGACCGCAGACCACATAACGATTGGTTAAAGCATGCCCCTGATCTAAGAAATAAGGCATCTCCAGCATGCTTTCTACGCTGGATTCCTCCCAGTCTTCACGTTTTTCAATACCAGCATGTACAAAAATAAACTGGTCAAATTCAACCGCAGTTGCAAAGGTCTGTAAGATTGCGATTTCTTTGCTTAGATATTCACGCAAACGCTTCTGCAGTTCCTTTGGATCCATTTTATGGTAATCCAGATTTAAAGCTTCACATGAATCACGCAGTAAACTGCCCCAGCTTGTATGAACTAGGTAATGCTTCAGGCGATGGGCATTCGCCTCATCTAATAATAATTCTAACAGGGCACCCTCGCAATTGCCCATTAACACAAAAGTATTTTGACGTTCGCTTAAATCACGTACCGTATATAACATCTCTAAGCTGTTTGGTCCTTTTTCCAAAAAGTCCCCCAGGATCACCAGATAATCTTCATCCTTGAGTCTGACTTGATGCAAGAGCTGCTTAAAAGCATCTTTATGTGCATGGATATCACTGATGACAAACATCCGATATTCTTCTGGTACTTGATCAACTTTTACAATTCTTTTTTCAAGTTGCATATATTCTTCCCCCCTGGACCCATTCAATCCATTAAATTATACAATAGGGATTGAAAATATACAAGTTAATAGGGGTAAAAATTGAAATAATATTGATTTTGCAAACCGGCAATGATAAGATAGTAGCGGTGATTCAAATGATTTTATCTATCTCACAATTAGCAAAATCCTATGGGGATACGCCCATTTTAAAAAATATTACCTTTAAAGTCGAAGCACGTGACAAACTGGCCATTATCGGTGTCAACGGTGCCGGTAAAACGACCCTGTTTCGCATTCTGAGCGGACAAGAAGAACCGACCAGCGGCACCATCAGCATGCCTAAGCACATCGAGATTGGTTATCTGTCCCAAAATCTAGAACTTGAACAAGACAAATCCTGTATTGAGAATTTGACCCTTGTCTTCTCACCTCTCATTGAGATGGAAGAAAAGATGCATGAATTAGAAGCCCAAATGGGTAATCTGCAAGGTGATGCCCTCAATCAGATCATGGCACAATATGATCGTCTAATGCATACTTATGAAGAAAACGATGGCTACAGCTATAAAAGTAAGATTCGCGGTGTCTTAGCCGGACTAGGTTTTACCCAGGCTCAAATCGAGATGCCGGTGGCCAACCTTTCCGGCGGTCAAAAGACCCGTTTAAGTTTAGGCAAGTTATTGCTTAAAGAACCGGATCTACTGTTGTTAGATGAGCCCACCAACCACTTAGACATCGATGCCATCACATGGCTGGAAGGTTATTTGAAAAGCTATCGAAAAGCGGTCATCATCATTAGTCACGACCGTTATTTTATCGATACGATCGCCTCTGGTATCATTGAGATCGAAAATGGAAAATCTACGCTTTACCAGGGCAATTATCAACAATATGCCGACAAGAAAAAAGAACTGCGTCAAATCGAACTGAAACACTATCTCGACCAACAGAAGATCATCCAAAAGCAGGAAGAAAGCATCACTCTTCTCCATTCTTTTAACCGTGAAAAGCAAGTCAAACGCGCGCGCAGCAAGGAAAAACAATTGGAAAAAATGGTCAAGTTAGAACGCCCGGAAGCCTTGCCTGAAGAGATCAGTCTCAATTTCAAAGTACGGCTGGAAAGCGGCTTTGAAGTCTTGAAAGTACGTGATCTTTCTAAATCCTTTGATCATTTACTTTTCCAGCATCTGAACTTTGATGTCAAGAAGCAGGATCGTATTGCCATCATCGGTCCGAATGGTATCGGTAAGACCACTTTCTTTAAGATCCTTTTGGGAGAAGAAAAAGCCGACAGCGGACACCTCTTATGGGGCAGTCATGTCGAGGTCGCTTACTATGATCAGGAACATGCATCCTTGAATCCTACGAAGACGATCTTTGATGAAATTCATGATGCCTATCCGCTGATGACCAATACACAAGTCCGTCAGGCCCTGGCCGCCTTCCAATTTAAACAGGAAGATGTCTTCAAAGAAATCAATGTTCTTTCCGGTGGTGAAAAAGGACGGGTCGTCCTATGTAAGCTTTTATTGAAGCAAGCCAACCTACTGATCCTCGACGAGCCGACCAACCATCTGGATATCTCCAGTAAAGAGGTGCTTGAAGATGCGCTCAACAGCTTTGATGGAACGATCCTGTTCATCTCCCACGATCGTTATTTCATCAATAAGATTGCCAATAAGGTTCTTGACTTCAATCAGGATCATAGCCAGCTGATTGACGGCAACTATGATACTTATCTGGTGCGCAAGCATCCTGGGGAATCTACCGTCATGCCCAAAAAAGAAACACAAGTCAGCAGAATTTCCGAACAGGAACAGCGCAAGATGAAAAATACCCTGAAAAATGTAGAAAGAAAGATTAGTGAATTAGAAGAAAAACAGGCCGCGTTCGATGAAGAACTGGCCAGTGAAGAAGTCATTAATGATTATCAGAAATATAACGATCTAGTCAGTCAAAAAGAAGCTTTGGAAGAGGAACTCAATACGCTTTTAGAACAGTGGGAAAGCTTGAGTGAAGCCTTATCCTAGGCTTCTTTTTTTATTGCACAAAAAAAGGGACCTCACCCCTTTGGCACCCAATTGAAATGCTGCAATGCTTGTACGACCCCTTGTTCTAAAACGGTCGTAGTCACAAAGTCCGCTTTCTCTTTTAAAGTACCACTGGCATTTCCCATCGCAATACCTATTCCAGCTTCTTCAATCATTTCCAGATCATTAAATCCATCCCCGAAGGCAACGACATCGTCCATCGTTCGATCTGCCATTTTAACAAGATCTGCGATGCCACGTGCTTTCGACTGACTATGCGGATAAAGATCGTAAGAATATCCTCCATGTGCCATCAGACGATAGCGTTTCTGAAAGTCGCGGTCAAACTGACTAGCCGTTTTTTCATCGTGACAAATGACCGCAATTTTAGTCACCCGTTCAATCGGCTTATCTGCACGCTTATGCTTAGGCAAGTCGAATTTATCAAAAAAGGCTTGCATCTTTGTATACGTTGCCGGTGCATAATAAGCTTCCGTCCCTTCCAGCACATATTCAATCTCATGCGCCTGACAATATGCTACGATCTCTTCAACCTCTTTCGATTCTAAATAATCTTCGCGGATCACCTTGCCTTGATAATAAACATAAGCTCCATTAGCTAAGACCATTCCATCAAAACCAATGGATAATAAATGATCCGGTAGATAACTCAATGTCCGACCACTGGCTAAACAAATCGGATAGTTCTCGCGCAGTTTCTTTAATGTCTGATAAGTACTGTCATCCAGATCCGTTTTTCCTGCCGGACAGAATAATAAGGTTCCGTCTATATCAAAGAAGAACATATGTGAATGCACATTTCCACCTCCTCGACCTATTCTAGCATATTTACAAATAAATGCAAAACAAGTGAATGTATAGTCCCGTTAAATGATTGTAAAATGAGGTTGATTCATTAGGATTACGTTGATCAAAGGACTATAATAATCTCGTAGAAAGAGCACAGCTCATTTCTATCACCCATTCAGCAAAGGAGTGTTTAATGATGAACCAGGAACAATTACAACGTATGATTTCAGGTAAAGGATTCATTGCAGCCCTTGATCAAAGCGATAGCAGTACTTCTCAAGTTAAAGAAAATGATCGCGTTCCAAGCGACAGCTATCCTAATGAGCAAAAAATGCATGCCCTGCATTTACGCATGCTCACCCATCCCCACTTCAATGGAACCTATATTTTAGGAGTCATTCTTTCTCAAAATATGATGGATTGCAAGATCGAAGGTGAGTACGTGACCGATTACCTTTGGCATCGAAAACGTATCCTTTCATTTTCAAAGATAGATGTTGGCTTAACCGAACCATCTCATCAGGTACAGCGCATGACACCCATCAATGATCTAGAAATGCAACTTTCTCATGCCAAAGAAAGGCATGTCTTTGGCACCGGGATGCGTTCAGTGATCCATGGAGCTGATGTCAATGGCATTCAAGCCATCGTTGATCAGCAGTTTACGTTGGCTAGACAAATTGCCAAAGCTGGACTGGTCCCTATTCTTGAACCAGAAATCGATATTCATATTTCAGATAAAGCCGGCGCTGAGAAAATTATGCATTACGAGATTGCTAAACAATTCAGAACTTTGCCTGAAGATATGAAGATCATACTTAGGATCAGTATTCCTACCGTGACAGACACCTATCTTGACTTGATGGAAGATTCACATGTCGTTCGTATCGTCGCGCTTTCTGGCGGATACTCTCAAAAAGAAGCGAATCATCTATTATCTCAAAATAAAGGGCTTATTGCCAGTTTCTCAAGAGCGTTTACCGAAGGATTGAGTATCCAGCAGAGTGATGAAGCATTTGATAAGACCTTACAGCGCTCCATTCATAAGATTTACGAAGCCTCAAACAGTTAAAAACGATAGATGTGCATTGCTTATTCATGCAAAAGTCATTCTTCACCGGCTTGACATGGGACTCTTTGAATGTTATGATGATATCATGAGTTAGGTTTCAATTGATAAAGTTGTTTAAGGATTTCTGTCAAGGAATCCTTTTTTCTTGTTCCAGCCGTCCATGTTCAAGGGATGGCTTTTTTGTTACAATGGAGGTGAATACATGTTCAATGAAACCCTCATTCATCGCTATGATGCGATGTGCCATACTTTATTATCCAACCGTTTGCTTTTCTCCTGGATCCTGCACGACTATATTCCTGAATATACTAACTGTTCCCTAAAGGACATCAGTCAACTCATCGATGGTCCTGTGAAAAGCTTACGTATTCGAGGTATTCAAACTACTGATAAGATCCCTTTGAAAGGTGAAGTGACTTTCGATAATCTCTATAAAGTTTACCTGCCAGATCGACAGGATTATTTATTGATCAATATCGAGGGTCAGAACCGATTTCACCAAAGCTATCCACTGGTCACTCGTGCCCTGTACTATGCAGCCAGAGTTTTTGTCGGTGAGAAAGGTGTAGACTTTGTGGCGCAGGATTATGGTGAACTAAAAAAAGTCTACTCTATTTGGATCATGTTTGCACCACCTAAACAGCTAGAGAATAGTGTGAGTCGTTTTGAGATGAACGAGCTGTTTATATGCAAGCATAACGAACATCGTAAAGTTGACTATGGCAAAATAGAGGTATTAATGATGTACTTAGGGAATCATGAAGAGGTAACTGGTCCAGATGCTTTACATTTTCTAGATGTACTTTTTTCAGGTCAATTACCTTTAGAAGTGCAGAAGACAATCCTGGAACAGACTTATCAATTTGACTATGATAAATATATGGAGGTGATTCAAATGCAAAGAAGCATTGGACGTGAATGGATTGAATTTGAA
The DNA here is from genome assembly GCA_900018345.1 of Clostridiales bacterium CHKCI006. Taxonomy (GTDB): domain Bacteria; phylum Bacillota_I; class Bacilli_A; order Erysipelotrichales; family Coprobacillaceae; genus Fimiplasma; species Fimiplasma intestinipullorum. The sequence continues at coordinate 29,198 of FCNA01000161.1, read as the reverse complement.
AGATATGAAGCTAAACAAGAAGGGAAACGAGAAGAGCGTACCCTCATTATCAGAAACTTTATTTTGAACTTTTTAAAGCAAGGTCAGGATATTTCCAGCATAGTAGCTAATATGGTATCTACTTTTCATATTACTAAAGAAGAAGCCGAAAAATACATTCAAGATGTTTCAGAAGAACTGATCTAAATAATCATATATTCAAAAAACTTCCTGAAACAGACTAATCAATTTGACTATGACAAATATATGGAGATGATTCAAATGCAAAGAAGCATCGGACGTGAATGGATTGAATTTGAAAGATATGAAGCTAAACAAGAAGGAAAGCAAGAGGGAATACAAGAGGGAATACAAGAGGGAAAACGAGAAGAGCGTGCCTTCATTATCAGAAATTTTATCTTGAATTTTTTAAAGCAAAATCAGGATATTTCCAGCATAGTAGCTAATATGGTATCTATTTTTCATATTACCAAAGAAGAAGCCGAAAAATACATTCAAGATGTTTCAGAAGAACTGATTTAAATGATTAGCTACACTAAATATCAGAAATAAAGAAAGTTGGTCTTTACAGCCAACTTTCTTTATCAAACCAAAATTGATACACATATGAATCATAATATAAAAAACCGAGCACGAGCTCGGTTTGTTGATAGAATCATTATTTTCCGTTAGGACCGTAGTATGTATCGATCAAGATCTTTTCCATATCTTTAACCATTGGCATACGTGGGTTAGCAGGTGAACACTGATCTTCGTAAGCATTCATTGCAATACGATGAACTTTAGCCATCCACTTATCTTCTGGAATGTTCTGAGATTTGAAGTTGTTAGGAATTCCTACAGCAGCAATTAATCTTTCACATGCCTGAGCAAACATTTCTACACCTTCAGCTGGAGTCTTAGGTTTTAAACCAATTAACTGAGCTAATTCCATGTATTTAACATCTGCTTTATAGTTTTCAATCTTAGGCCAGATATTTAACTTAGTAGGCACTGTTCCGTTGTAACGGATAACTGTTGGTAATAAGATGGCGTTTGCACGACCATGAGGTACGTGGAATTCTCCACCGATCTTATGAGCTAATGAGTGGTTCATACCTAAGAATGCATTGGCGAAAGCCATACCAGCGATCGTAGCTGCATTGTGCATCTTTTCTCTAGCTTCAGGATCGTTCTTACCATTCTTAACAGATCTTTCGAGGTAATCGAAGACAAGTTTAACTGCCTGTTTAGCCCATCCATCAGTGTAATCACTAGCAAGGATAGAAACATATGCTTCAACGGCATGTGTTAATACGTCGATACCTGTATCAGCAGCGATAGAAGCTGGCATTGACATAGCGAATGTAGGGTCAACGATGGCAACAGTTGGTGTTAAAGCGTAGTCAGTTAATGGGTATTTCTTAGCAGTAGCATGGTCTGTAATTACAGCGAATGGTGTTACTTCTGAACCAGTACCAGAAGTTGTTGGGATACAGATCAGGCGCGCTTTCTTACCTAATTCTGGGAACTTGAAGGCACGTTTTCTGATATCCATGAATTTCTGTTTGATATCATTGAAGTTTACATCTGGATGTTCGTATAATAACCACATAACTTTTGCAGCATCCATTGCAGATCCACCACCTAATGCGATGATAACATCTGGCTGGAAGCTAGTCATGATCTCTAAACCTTTTTCTACTGTTTCTACACTAGGGTCAGATTCAACATCGAAGAATAACTGTAAATCAACATGGTTACGACGTCTTCTGATAGCGTCTTCTACTTTCGCAACATAACCTAAGTTATACATACCGCGGTCAGTAACAATCATGGCTTTTTCCATGTACTTCATGTCTCTTAAGTACTGAAGTGAGTTCTTTTCGAAGTAGATTTTTGGTGGAAGTTTAACCCATTGCATGTTGTTATTTCTCCTTCCGACACGTTTGATATTCAATAAGTTCACAGCACTGACGTTGTTGGAAACGGAGTTATGTCCATAAGATCCACAGCCAAGTGTGAGTGATGGGATGAAGGCATTGTAAACACCACCGATACCACCTAATGTAGAAGGTGCGTTTTCAATAATACGGATTGCTTTTACACGATGACCGAATTCTAATGAAATTTCATGGTTCATTGTGTGGATTGCAGCTGAGTGACCTAAACCGTTGAATTCAACAGTTGCTGCTGCTTTATTAATTCCATCTTCAGTTGATTCAGCTTTTAAGATAGCTAATACTGGAGATAATTTTTCACGAGTTAATGGTTCGTTTGGACCAACTTCCTGACAGTATGCACATAAAATTTGAGTATCTTCAGGAACTTCGAAACCTGCTTGTTTAGCGATCCAGCTAGCTGGACGACCTACAACATCTGGATTTAAGTGAGCTTCACCTACTTTATCAGTGTAAGCATTCACACCAAACATAAATTTCTCTAATTTAGCTTTTTGTTCATCATTACAGAAATGAACATGATAACGTTTGAATTCATTGATTACTTCATCAAAGATTTCATGATCGATGATGGCTGAAGATTCAGAAGCACAAATCATACCATTGTCGAATGATTTTGATAAAACGATATCATTTACAGTTCTTTTAATATTACATGTTTTTTCTACATAAGAAGGAACGTTTCCGGCACCTACACCTAATGCAGGTTTACCACAAGAGTATGCAGCTTTAACCATTGCGTTACCACCAGTTGCTAAGATTGTTGCAACACCTGGATGATTCATTAACGCTGTAGTTGCATACATAGATTTAACACCTAACCACTGAATGCAGTTTTCTGGAGCACCAGCTTTAACAGCAGTGTCACGCATGATTTCAGCAGCCATCTTAGAGCTTTCATAAGCAGATGGATGGAATGAGAAAATAATAGGGTTTCTTGTTTTAATGGCAATTAAACATTTAAAGATAACGGTTGAAGTTGGGTTTGTAGTAGGAACGATACCGCAGACAACACCTACTGGTTCTGCAATTTCAGTTACACCAAAGAGTTCATCTTCATTGATGACACCAACCGTTTTTAAATGACGTAAATTTGAAGTGACATATTCGCAGGCAAATAAGTTCTTTACTGCTTTGTCTTCAAATACACCACGTTTTGTTTCGTTAACTGCAGCTTCTGCTAATGTACCATGTGCATCCAATCCGGCAACGGAACATTTTGCAACGATGTAGTCAACTTTGTCCTGGTCAAAATCGAGATATGCATCAAGGGCCTTCTGTGCATTTTCAACTAATTCGTTGACATGAGCATCGATCTCTTCATTTGTCCATTCTTTTTTTACTTCAACTTGAACTTGTTCTTCGGCTTTCTTTGCCATAATTGCACCTCCATAAATATTTGTGAAATAATTCCCTTAACACAACCTAATAATATCATTTACCGTCTTTAATTTCAACTAAAAAAGCACAAAAAATTCAAGTCGTTCATTTTTTCACAAAAATTCAATAAAATCTCATTTCATCATATAAATTTAATTTTATTTGAATTCATCATCTATTTTTAAAAGTGGCAAAATGAGTGTTTGCGTTTACATTCGAATCGCTTTTCTTGTGAAAAAAAATTCATTTTTGTGATTTTTTTAGCTAGTTATTATTTCAACTTTTGATGTGTGCGTTTACATTTTTTGTCAAAAAAAGACAGATCACTTGGATCCGCCTAATATGATTTCTGCCACTTTCAAGCCATCGACAGCCGCTGACATGATACCGCCGGCATATCCGGCGCCTTCACCACACGGATAGAGTCCGGCAATGGCACTAGATAGCGTTCCATCGCGCACCAGACGTACTGGGCTGGACGAACGCGATTCAACACCGGTCAAGATCGCATCCGGACGATCAAACCCTTTCAGTCGGGTTCCAAAATAAGCCAGTCCTGCCTTCAGGTCATCATTCATCGCTTCGCTGAACAGCTGATGCAGATTTGCAAATTGCCAGCCCGGCTGATAGCTGGGCTCGATCTTGCCTAAGCCCGATGAAAGCTGATGTTTCATATAATCCTGCAATAAAGAGACCGGCGCATGATAATGTCCCTGTCCTAGACGAAAAGCCCGCCCTTCCAGCTCACGTTGATAATACATCCCGGCTAATGGATGATCACTGCCAAAATCCGCCGTACCGACATTGACCAGCACAGCACTGTTGGCATTGGCTTTGGCTCTGGCATATTCACTCATGCCATTGGTCACCAATCGCTCTTTTTCACTGGCAGCTGCGACTACCTGTCCCCCTGGACACATACAAAATGTATACACACCGCGCCCATCAGCGGCATGATAGCTTAACTTATAAGAGGCCGGTTTCAACTGGGACGCATGCTCCCCATATTGAACCGTATTGATCTGGGTTTGTGGGTGTTCGATCCGTACCCCTACTGCAAATGGTTTGGCTTCCATGGGAACCTTCCGTTGATAAAGCATCTCGAAGGTATCGCGGGCACTGTGCCCGATCGCCAGTACGACTGCATCTGCCAACAGTTTTTCCTGATGGTTGATTTCTACTCCTTGAACACGTCCATTCTCGATCAGCACATCCGTGACCTGACTTTCAAAACGAATAATGGCTCCCATCGCTAAAAGATCATAACGCATATTGATCAATAGCTTGCGCAAATAATCTGTACCTATATGCGGTTTGGCTTCATAGAGGATATCCTCAGGTGCACCATACTCAACAAAAGTCTTTAAGACCTGTGTGACACGGGGATCTTTGATTCCGGTCGTCAACTTTCCATCCGAAAATGTTCCTGCCCCACCCTCACCAAACTGAACATTGCTTCTCTCATTAAGCAGACCTGTCTCAAAAAAAGTATCGACTGCCTGGATCCGCTTTTCCACACAGCTTCCTCTTTCTAACAGAATGACCGGACTGCCAGATTTCGCCAGCAGCCAGGTACAGAACAGACCCGCCGGCCCACTTCCGACAACAATGGTCGTTTTGTTTATTGGCTTTGGGATCGGATAATGATAAGGCTGATAGACGCTCACCTGTTTTTGCTTTTGCATGAGTTCTTCCTCATCAGGATAACTAAAGGCATAAGTACAAATATAATGGACCTTCCCCTTGCGCGCATCGATGGAGCGTTTGAGCAGCGTCACTTGACTGAGCGATTTTTCACGCACATTCAAATAACTGGCCAATATTTTGGCGGGTTCCTTTTGAGCCTGTTTCAAAGACACTTTCACATTACTTACTTTCAGCATAACTGCCCTCCTTTATGATAGATCGGCATACCAGAAAACAGCATATTCATCCTGATAAGGTTTGCCTAAATGGCGATAAAAAGCCGTGTTCAGCCCTCCAATCCGAAAGCCTGAACGCTGATAGAAACGCGCTGCCGGCACATTGGTATCCTGACTTTCCAGTCCCAGACCCGCCAGCTGATGATCTTTGGCCCAACCTTTAGCCTCAGCCATCAAAGCTGAACCAACGCCCTGTCCTCTATAAGCAGCCAGCACATCGATCTCATCGATCCAGGCATAATGATTCCAGTCTGCTCGAACGGCTAGATGACCGACCGGTTTGCCGTCCATCCAGGCAATCCAGATCGTACTGTCCGGATCAACACTGAATGGTGCCTGTTGTTTATAAGTGATCTTGTCATCGAGCACCTCATCCCAGGACCACTGCCCATTTTCAAAGCGGACCCGGATCCTGCCAATGATACAGATTGGATCTTTCGTTCGATTGATAAAGGCCTCATCCTGCTGCCTATAAAGTTGAATGATCATCGTAGCACCTCCTCGTTCCCCCATTTTAACATATCCTATTGCATTTTTACAGGAAAGAGTTTTAAAATAAAGAAGAGGTGATAACACATGAACAGTTATTTTGAAATGGGACCCTATAGCGCCGAGTTGATCCTTCCTGATGTCTGGCATGTTCAGGATGCCACCATCGCCAACCCGGCAGGTGAACATCATGACGGCTCTTTCAATAATCCTTCCAGCATCTATGTCATTGAAGATGATCACAAGGTGCTTGTCATTGATGCGGGAAATCCTCATGAAAAAGGAGCGCTGCGTACGATCGTCAACCAAATTGCGCAAGGCAGAGTGATCGAAGTCGCTATCACACACAATCATTTTGATCATGTCGGTCAACTCGCTGACTTTGATGACTGTACGCTCTATTTACCGCTCAAAGACTTTGACTTAACCCATTACCCGAATGGCAAAGGTATACAAGATCAGGACCAAATTCGACTGGGACGGCATACGTTTGTCTGCATCGAAACCCCAGGACATACGGCAGGCAGCATGTGCTATTATGATGCTTGTCATCATCTGCTGGCCACAGGAGATGCGTTTGGATCCAGCTATGTCTGGTTGCTTTTCCTGGATGATGTACTGAACATCTATGCCAGGAGCCTTGAACATGTGCTAGGTTGCCTGCAGGAAGATGAACAGGTAGAATTTCTATGTGGTCATCGTTATCAGCAGCAGATCCAACCGGTCAAAGGCATTCATCCCCTTTCGCCGAAGAACCCACACATGACTAGACAATATCTTTTAGATATGCAAACCCTGGTAAGACAAATTCAAAATGGTGAAGCAACTCACCATGAATTTGAAGCCTTTGGACGTAAAGATGACCTGGCAGCCTATACCTATGGCCAGGCCGAGATCGATACCTATCTAGCCGGCAGTCAGCCAATCAAGTTATAAAGCGATGGTCACCCATCGCTTTTTATAATGGCAGATCCTTCTTCGAGAAGACCACCCCACCTAACACATATCCCCATAGACCGATCATTCCTGACAAGAAGCAAACACCTGCTACAATCCCTGTATTCTTAGAGAGATGGAAGATATATCAAAAACAGACCACTGATCATCAAAGCGAGAACTATTATTAAAAGACGATATCGGCTATCAGATTACCTTCGCTATCCTCCATCCCCACTTTCTTCACTACCATAGTAAACAACGTAAAAATGAGCCCAAAAAAGAGATTACAGACTTTGTCCGAAATCTCTTAATTCATTGAGCTTGCTTTTCATATCATTGTCTTCTCCATACACCGAAAAGATTCCCATATCCTCAAGATGCAGATAGTTTAAAAAAGAATTTTGATAAGTAAAGATGGCGCCGCTATATACGTGATCAGAACCTGAGCTCATGATCAAGGCGGCTTTCTTTAGTTTTTGAGGTTTATCTAATGCATAGATACGATTCATCGCGCAAACGAGCTGTCCGCTGAAATGATGATAATAGATCGGCGAAGCGAGTACGATCATTTCCGCTTCCTGCAATAAAGGATAGACTTTATCTTGCAGCACAACAAGTGAAACATAGTTTACAAAAAAGAATGGATCAAAACAGATGCAAACCCCGCCATTGTCTTTTTGGACAAAAAAAGAAGCGCTTGGAATTGCCTGATTTTTCCAGCACTTCTGTTTCGTATTTAACATTTCTGCAGCATGATATCCAAAATACAGTCATCCGCATTTGCCAGACCGACCTTTACTAAAACTCCCAGATGGGAGATGGTCTTCTCGGCATCATCAAAAACGATCCCCTGTGTCTCATTCGGCGAGATATCGCTCAAGGCCAAATTCGCACATTGAACAGCCGCATGCACATTCGTCGCAATCTTCAGTGCGCAGGTGCTCTTCGCTCCGTCGCACAGCATCCCTGAGACATCGGAAAGCATATTATTGATGGCATAGCCAATCTGCTTATCTGTCCCACCTAAAAGATAAGTGATTCCACAGCAGGCACCCGTTGTGCCTGCAATGCCGGCCCCGCACAGAGGTGAAAGACGTCCCATATAATGTTTGATATGGATCGTCATCAGTTGACTGATCGCCAAAGCACGCAGCATCTCCTCACGGCTCTTGTCTAAAAGCTTAGCTAATTCATAGACGGGAAGACTGCAGGTGATTCCCTGATTGCCGCTTCCGGCCGTTGTCATGATCGGCATCGGACAGCCGTCCATACGCGCATCACTGGCAGCGGCAGTGACGGCGACCAAATGACTAGCCAGATTCTGGGCTAACAGATTTTGGCTCTCACTGGCTTTGATCTTTCGTCCAACCTGAAGTCCATAGCTTCCTTTCAGGCCTTCTTCGGAAACAGCCTTATTCATGAGGGCACCCTCTTCCAGAAAACTGATTTTCTCAATAGCGACATGACGACTGAAATCCAGAATATCCTGAACCGTCATCACATCCTGATCAATACTCTCGACCTTCTTTTGTTTGTCTAACATTTCTTCATAAAACACCTGACCATCACAGGCATGATAGATCAAATGCGTGTGTTCACGCGCAATGCGAACGGTACTATGATGATTGAGACTGCGGGCCTGCACCTCAATATACAATGTCTCGTTTGTCTCAGCGTGGTGAATATGGATCTTTCCCTGCGCCATCATTTCATGCGCCGCCTGTAACGTATCTGCATCCAGATCACAGAGAATTTCTAATCCTTTAGAGGACTGCTGGATCACAGCCCCGAGAGCCACGGCGATCTCCAGACCTGTCTCCCCCGTCCCGGGAATCCCCACGCCCATCGCATTCTTCAACATATTTGTACTCAGATAAACATCTAGAGACTGCACCTCTTCTTTGAGATCTTCACAAGCCAGACTGACCGCATAGCTGACGGCAATCGGTTCAGTACAGCCCTGAGCGACACAGACCTCACGTTTAAGGCGACTTAAAATTGCTTGTTCGTTCATTTTTCATTTTCTCCTTCAATCAGTCCATATTTCAATAAAGCCTTTGTGATCCCATCATTGGCCACGGTATCGGTCACATCATAAGCCACAGCCTTTAAAGGCGCCACCGCATTCCCCATCGCAATGCCATAACCGACCTGACTGATCATTTCCATATCATTGTTGCCATCGCCAAAGGCAAAGATCTCTGACATCGGCACATCTAAATATTTGGCTACTTCCGCGATCCCTTTGGCCTTATTTTCGCCTTTTAATGTCAGATCAAAGGAACGCTGGCGCACATGTCGCGAGACATCAAAGTCTGCCTGCAACGTTTCTTCGATATACGCACAGCTTTTCTCATCTGGGGCAATGATCATCCCGATGTAAACTTCGATCGTCGCAGGATCAAAATCAGTAACGACGATGTGATCATGCATCCGCCACTTTTCTGCGAAGATTGCGTGACTTGGAAGATGGGCATGATGGACATAGATACAGTCGTGACTTTCCAGATATAAAACGGCGCCTAGCGCATCCGCGACTTGCAGTGCATGCGAGATGGCTGTCTTTGAGATAGCTTTTTTATAGATGCATTGTCCCTTGTATTCAACATATGCCCCATTACATGTCACAAAGCCATCAAACGGATAATTCAAGATCTCATCGACGATAAAACACTTCGTTCGACCAGATGCAATGAAGGCCGGATGAGACTGCCGTAATCGATCTAATGAATGCCGGCAGGATGGCAAAATATCATTAATTCCGATCTGGTAGTCCAATAAAGTGCCATCAATATCAAAAAATACAGGTTGCTTACCCAATCTGATCACCTCTATGCACATTATAGCGGAAATGATCGAAGAGGACTAGTATTTTCAAAAAAGTGACGCAATTTTCTAGATGATGTGATACAATACACTTCAGGAGGTATTTGATACATGGAAGAATATATTTCAGCCTTTCAGTTTGAGGGTGATATCGTTGAGGTCAGTCCCTATGGAAATGGGCACATCAATGATACCTATTACGTCGCAACGACCGAAAATGAATACATCGTCCAACGCATCAATCATTATGTCTTCAAAGATCCTGCTTTACTGATGCGCAATTATCGTTTGGTCACCGATTATTTAAAAGCAATCATTACCAGACAACACAAAGATCCGTCTAGAGAGACCCTGACGATCATCCCGACCAAAGACAATCAGGATTTCTATCAGGCGCCTAACGGGAATTATTACCGAGCGATCCTTTTTATTCCAAACACGGTTTCCTTAGAGACCATCACCAATGCCCAGGACTTCTACAAGACCGGTTTGGCCTTCGGTCATTTTCAGGCGCTGCTGAAGGACTTTGATGCGAGCCAGTTAGAAGAAACCATTCCGCATTTTCATCACACGCCTTCTCGCTATCAGACTTTTTTAAATGTCTACGCTCAAGCTGAGAAAAGCAAAATCGCTACTGCCAAAAAAGAAATCGACTTTGTCTTGGCACATGAAGAAGACGCACGTACCCTGTATGAAATGTATACGCGTCATGAACTGCCATTGAGGGTCACCCATAATGACACCAAGCTCAATAATATCCTTTTCGATAAAACGAGCATGGAACCTTTATGCATCATCGATCTGGATACCGTGATGCCCGGTTTAGTCGGTTATGATTTTGGTGATGCCATTCGCTCAGGAGCGACTTTCGCCAAAGAGGATGAGACCGATCTAACACTAGTGAAACTAGAGCTCGATCTCTATGAGGCCTTTACCCGCGGCTTTATCGAAGGCGCACAAGGAATCTTAACTGCAGCCGAAATTGCCAGCTTGCCTTTGGCCGCAAAAACAATGATCTTTGAATGTGGTATCCGCTTCTTGACTGATTATCTGGAAGGCGACGTCTATTTTAAGACGGACTATCCGTTACATAATCTGGTACGAACCAGAACACAGTTCAAACTCGTTGAAGAAATTGAAAAAAACTGGGCTAAGCTACAGGCGCTCACCCAGTCTCATTAAGGAACCCACGGGTTCTTTTTTATTTTCTTTTACGCATATACCGATAAGCCGCAATGCCTACGACTAAAGCTGCCGTCCCTGCCGCCACAAGCCATGGCCACTTTGGATTGGATTCACGAGGTTGCTTACGTCGTTTAGAGGCCAGCCATTCAAACAAATGTTCGCCAGAAACATTTTTCGGCTGATCACGCAAAGCCGGGATCCAGGCTGCGTGCGGATAATAATGTTCTCCCTGACTGCGTACTTCCGGATACAGGGTCAATTCCACTTCACTATCCAGACGCTGCAGACGATCATAGTTATGAATGGATAGATCCGGTAAGACCGTGGTATCTGCCAGGCAGTGAACAAACCACATGGGTACATTTCTCACTTCCCAGGCTTCCTTCATGCTGTATTCATATGCTGCACAAATAGGGAAAGCGGCCGCAAAACGCTGTGGTGATCTTAGCACCGTACGTAAAGTCTGATAACCACCCATGGAGCAACCCCCAATGTAGATACGATCTTCATCGATATCCGGATGGAACACACAGACCTCATCAATTAAAGAGAGTACTGCCTGTGTATAATCATCATGGTAATGCTTGCCCTGGTAATCAATCGGCATCCAGAAGGTCGGACATTGTGGTGCTACAACATAGGCACCGCCAAAGAGCGCCTGCGCTTCACGCGTCACAAAGGCAACAGCACCGCGGTTAGCCGAGATCTGAATCTGATTATCTTTACCGGATTCACCCATACCATGCAGCCAGACGATCAATGGTTTCTTATTGCCATCAAACTCAGGCGAGAATTCCCGATATAACAATCCCTGCGAACTTTCATATTTTTCAAAGCGATCGACATGATGACGGATCATGCCATCATATTCCATTTCTGTATCTGTCTCGATCATCGAACCATCCAGACAGGTCAATGGATGCGTCAACTTGATCGTATAATAGACATCCACCAGTCTGGATAACTGCAGTTCAGGATCGTAATAAATCAAACTGGCACCTTTGGTATCCTTGTTTGTATGTAAGGTCAGATTCAGATATCGTCCCGTCTTCTCGGGCTGCCCGGTCTGCGTCCGACTCGTATAAACATTCGTAACAAGCCGCGTTGCCTCATCAAGCAGCTTTCCCTGATAATAGCGTTTGCATGTCACCGTACAAAGATCACTGGTCAAACCAGACGAACTCAATTCCTGCTTTGCATCGATGATAATGCGAACCACCGCTTCCCCGCCGTCCAGGACGCGCGTATAAAGCTTATATTTCATTTCTATGTCCTCCATTATTTATGATTTGTGAATAACCAATCCAGGATGACTGGATGTTTGAGCGGATTGGTATGATCATGATCGGAAGAAACGGGTGTCCCATTGGCTTTCAGCTTGTCCTCAAGCGCATCATGGTTCGCAATATAAACCGGTGTCATCACTTTAAAATCCGGTTCAAGCTGACCGCCATCTAACAGGCCGGCACTAAAGGCATTCGGAAAAGCATCCATCATCGCCAGGGCGCCGTCAGCACCGATTCCTTTTCCTACGACATAGATCCGTCCGGCATCGATCTTCGGATAAACCTCAAAACAGCGAATCATGATATCGACAACTGTGTTCATGATCTTCGGATCCAACCACTGTGTCTTATTTTTAGGCAGCTGACAGGCTAAGATGAAGCAAGGTCTTTCCTTTTGCGCATAAGTTGAAGCAAAGGCAAAGATACTGCGATCAGAAGTCAGCTGGGAGATATTATCATCGCCAATTCCCTGATAATCATGCAGATAGACTACCAATGGCAAACGCTCCTGACTGCGTACCCGAGGTTCAAAGAGCCGATAACCCATATCCATCGTGCTCTCATCCGCAAAATGATAATGCGCATCAAAAACCTCCAGCTCATCGATGGCAAATTTACGTTCACTATGCGGTTTCAAATTCATCCAGCGATACAAGCTCTGAATCTCATAAGGTTCACGTGCATCAAAAGGCTGGAAGAAAACACGGATGGTCTTTAAGCCATAAGTAATCTTATGTGGTATTTCCATGTGTTCCCCGCGAATTAAAACCACATCTTCTTCTCTGACATACACATTTAAAGGCTTTTCAAAATAATATTCCACCGCATAAATCTTTAAGCCATGATCTGTTATGACACGCCTTTCCCGACAGCGTACCAGCTCATGGAAATGCGTGGAATACCGCCGCATGCCAATATATGCGCCTAATAAAACACCAGTACCGACGACCACTCCGAGTCGTTTTAAATCTTTCGAGTTCATATCATCACCACTTTCTCTTTCATTATATCATGGATTTCAAAAAATAACATATCGTTCCTAAAAAAAAGCTCAAATCAGTGCTTTTGTTCGCTGTGAATTTCCCAATGGATCAAAAAAGTCAGCCCGGCACGCAAGACGATAATGGCACCAATAAATAAAACCTCACTCATTTCACGCACAATGACCGTACGCAGGATCTCACTGCCCAGCTTAAAACTCAGCGCCGTCGATAAACCTTCCAGCAGTTTCAAACGAATATTGGGATCTTTTTTCAAAAAGTTCCAAAAGCCATGCAGAGCAGTCACAGCAATCACAAAGACACCCATCAGTTCAAGCAGGATAACCAAAAAATCAGTTATGTTATTCAGAAAAAGATGCATCCATTCAATCAGCATTGTTTTCACCACTTTCTATCTGTATTCTACCAAAGTTTGCGATCACATGTAAAGAGTGATTTTCCCGCTGAATTATGATATGATAAAAAAGAAAGGAGCGTGGACATATGCCCCGACAATATCGTTCTTTATATGATGATTTTTTTACATCCGTGTCTAAAACAGACCAGCTCAAAAAAGAGATGGATGCCCTATCTTCGCAAATGCATGCCATCATTCAGGAAAATAATCAGACCGAGGATCTGCCCGAGGTTTCGCTGCACCCGGTGATTGCCCAGGACAAGATGCTTCAGTCACTTCGGCATTTTCTTCAAAATAAACCAATGACGACCTTGCGCAGTGTTTTGGTCTGTGGACCCAAAGGGGTGGGTAAACATAGTGCGATTCGGCAGGAAACATTAAAAGCCTATTTGGACAAGCATGTCCAACATAAAGAACCGCTTATTTTAAATCTAGCTCTCTATCAGGACATCCAATTGTTTTATCAGGACATTTATGGCTTATTAAATGAGCCGCAGGCAGTCATCGTTTTAGAAAATCTCACGCTTGCCCCACCTTCTTTACAGAGGGCGCTTGGCGAACTGATCAGTCAGGGATCGCTTTCCCTGCCTAAACGCTATTTGGCCAATCAGGGAAAGCTTGTGGAAGCCAGCCAGGTATTAGATTCGCAATTGATCTCGCGCCTGTATGCCAAGGGACAATGGCTCATTTTAGTAGAAGATCTGACACGCGATCAGGCCATCTCTCGTCTGGGCAATCAATTGACCGGCCAGTTAGACGAGATCATTGAAGCCAGTCCGCTGGATCTGAAAACGCGGCAAACGCTTCTGTCAACGCTCTTGCAGCAATTGACCAGTGAGCACCCCCAGCTTGAGATCAGTGCCAGTGCCTATAAAGCCATCGAAGAGAGCTATGATCCGCAGGAGGGCATGCATAGCTACCTCAAGGTCTTAAAACAGCTGGACAAATGGCTTCAGTCGCGTTCTGGTAAGCTCCGTTATGCGAATGGGCAATGGTGGCTGGATGATCAGCTGCTCTCCCCTGACCTCGTGACAGACTACGCCTTAGCCGATGAGCTCGATCAGATCGTCGGTCTCCAAGAAGTCAAGGATTATCTTTTCAATCTCGACCAGCTCGTGACCATGAATGAAAGACGTCAAAGACAAGGATTGAAGACCACCCCACTGAATCTCCATATGATCTTTAGCGGCAATCCGGGGACCGGCAAGACGACGATCGCACGCCTGTTCGGTCGTTACCTCAAATCCAAAGGACTTGTCTCCAACGGACAACTGATCGAGGTGGCCCGACAAGACCTGGTCGCCAGCTATGCCGGTCAAACGGCGCCGAAGACAAAAGCAGTGATTGATGCCAGTCTCGGTGGAATTCTTTTCATTGATGAAGCCTACAGTCTCTATCGTGGGAAGGAAGACAGCTTTGGCCTTGAAGCCATCGATACACTGGTGAAGTACATGGAGGACTACCGCGACCAGTTTGTATGTATTTTAGCCGGTTACGAGAAAGAGATGCAGACCTTTCTTACCGCCAACTCCGGCCTGGCCTCACGGTTTAGCCGTACCCTTCACTTTGCCGATTACAGTCCGTCTGAACTCGTCAGGATTACCTGCAAACTAGCGCAGGATAAAGATTACCAGCTGACCGAAAGCGCTCAGTGCTATTTAGAAGACGACTATGCGCATCAGCCAAGCCTACAGGGGAATGGTCGACTGGCCCGCAATGTGCTGGAAGATGCCATCCTGCATCAGGCAGCCCGCCTGGCAAAGGATCCGGATGCCGATCTGACTTTATTAGAAGTGGCCGATTTTGCCGATAAAAAAACCGAATCCTAGCGATTCGGCTTTATTTTTGCTTCATTTGATTATTTGTCTTGTCATAATAATAGTCATTTGAAGCGACTGTGGCGAGGATGGCTTCCCTATCTAAGTCCAAATCATCGCACAGACGATCCAGTGAATCATACTGGTCACGCAGCTTCATGTTCAGCCAGCTCACCAGCATGAAAGGATCCTTAGGCACCGAACACATACGTGTTGATCACCTGTTCGATACCGTCGTCATCATTGGATAGGGTAATCAGATCGGCGGCTGCTTTGACGGGTTCCTGAGCATTGCCCATAGCTACACCCAAACCGGCAAATTCAATCATGGAGATATCATTAAAGCCATCTCCAAAAGCCATGACCATGGAAGGCTGAATGGCAAGCTGTTCACACAGCTTCCCTAAGGAGTTGGCTTTGTCGATGCCCTTGGCCATCACCTCCAGAAAATAAGGGCTGGAACGATAGATGCTCAGCTGATCGACAAAAGGGGCTTTGAATTCCTCTTCGATCTTCGCTAAATAAGCGGGCTCTCCTGTCAGGAGAACTTTATGTACATCATGATCAAAGGCCTCTTTCCAGTTATCGGTATGAATGATTGGCATATCATTGATCCGACTCTCGATTTGGACATAAGCATCCTGATCATCCTCTGTCAGAATCCCATCTTCATGATAAGTCAAACAGGCCAGCCCATAGGCTTTGGCCCGATCATAGACCTGTTTCGCCATTTCATGGCTGATTACCTGTTCGTAAATGACCTGCTTGGTCTTCATATCATAGACACGTGCCCCATTGAAAGACAACAGGACGCCATGATATTCATCTAATTTGAGTTCTTTGGCCTCGTGGCGCAGCCCCGGTGTCGGACGGCCACTGGCCAGCACGATAACCATCCCCTGCTTACTGCAATCCAGCAGGGCTTCTTTGGTCTTCGGTGTAATTTCGTTTTGTGAGTTTTTAAGTGTGCCATCTAAATCTAAGGCAATCATACGATATGTCATTGTTCTTCCCCCGTTTCTATGATTCCGATCATCTTCATCAGATAATGCGCATTGGTCGATGTCGCCATGCCCGGCTTCAGACGGTAATCAAAGACGATCTTGTCATCGACATAATCTTCCTGAAAATGAATGTTGATAATTGGGATATGTTCATGTGAACACAGCTGTTCATCATGTGTGGAGACAAAAGTAAAGCTATGCGGAACATGCAGCTTCTGCAAAGCCGCTTTGGCGCCAATGATACGATCTTTCAGGTTCGTTCCCTTAAAGATCTCGTCAATCAGATAGAGCGCCGGACGCTCATCGGAAACATGATCGATCATCTCGCGAATCCGCATAAGCTCGCCATAAAAGGTTGACACCCCGGCATTCACATCATCCGCAACACGCATACTGGTAAAGACATCTAAAAGCGGTGTCTCCAGCCGCCTGGCCTTGGCCGGTAGACCGATCCTGACCAAGATCAGATTCAAGCCCAAGCTGCGCATAAAAGTCGTTTTCCCAGCCATGTTGCTGCCGGTGATCACACAGGTACATGGATCAAAAGAAGCCGTCGCACCTACGGCCCGCTCTTCACTCATCAAAGGATGGCAGAGTTCTTCAAAAGATAAATGATCTGTCGTGATGATCGGATCACATAAATGCTCCTTCACTAAAAGCCAGGTCGAGAGACTCGTCAGGCTCTCAAATCGGGCCAGTCTCTTTTCCCAGTACTGCCATTTTTCAAAATCGATGCTTTTAGTCTTCATACTGATGACATAAAGCCAGCCGCCATAAAGACAAAGCATATTAAAAAAGAGATAGAGCAAGGGATTATAGCGAACCTGAATGGCTTGAAATAAACGCTGTAAACTGGCATAATGGCGTTTCATTTCCGCAAGAGCCTGCTGTAGTTTTGCCAGCTCATCGCTTTGCAGTGGCTGGGACAGGATCACTTCACTTTTTTCCACCATGCCTTTGGCTGTCCTTAAAAAAGCAGCCAGCTGATCAAAGCGGTTCTGGAAACGGCTGGCATAAAAAAGCTGAAAGAAAACCGAAGCCAGTACACACCCCACCACACCAACGGCAATAGAAGCAGTCAATAATAGATAGAGGCTCGCGAGTAAGGCCAGCGGATAGACCACCAGGCAGGCCTGCAAAGCCCATTCCGGTCGTGTTCGATCCAGTTTAGCAGCTAATTTGCGCTGTTCTGAAACGCTTAAGCGTTCATTTTCAACAATGATATCCAAAACCAGCTGAGGGTGACTGGCTAACTCGTGAAAACTTGCCTGATGCTCCAGACCCACAGAGGTCAGCAAAGAAAGCATATCCTCACGTGCTGCTTCTCCCTTTAAAAAGCATAAATAGCTCCATAAAGAACGAGGCCCCAGCACATCTAGATCATAGAGATAATGATCCTGCACCGGCCAGCTGGTCTTAGCTTCCCCCTCTTCTTTTTGCCAACGGTCGTCAAAACGAGCCAGTAAACGGTCCACGACCAAAGATTCCAGTCTGATATGCTGTAAGCGTCGCTTCAGCGCCTCGTGACGTGTATAAATGATGCCAAATCCTACCAGCAGGACCAGTGCACACGCCAGCATCCAAAAAGACCATTCAACCATTCCGGCAATGGCCAAAATCACAGCTGGAACGATGGTTCCTAAGCGTATCCAGCTTAACTGATTGGCTTTTGTCTCTAATTGGGTGTATGTCTCTTGTAACTGGTTCTGATGATCTTCCAGCCATTCTTTTTTCGTCATGCCTTTCCTCCTTGATCTATTTTTTGATTGGCTTATTCGAAAAAAAGCCAGCGCAAACTGGCTTATTCACATGTTGGGTATTGAGATGTTGCATATTGGTGGCTCTCATCAAGCTGGTTTGTCGTCTTCAAAAGATAAAGCGATTCATCGCCGGCTTCATAGTTGCCATAGACATCCAGATGGCGGTAATGATTGCCAATCTTCACGATATTCCATACCATCCCGCTCTGACTGCCATAAACGATTTGATTACTCAGTCCCTTTTCATCAAGGAAGACCTTCACCGCACGTGCCATGGCCACCCGATTTCCTTCCTGATTCACGATCACATCATAGCTCGTCTGGGCACTGGCCGATGGGCTAAAATGGGTGCAGAGATAATGATTCAATTCCCGCACAAAGCTTTCATCGCTAAAGATATCTAATTCGCCTTCCATCAGGCTGGATACCTTCTGGTTGCGTGCCTCTACCTGACTATTGGTCAAAAAAGGTCCATCGCCCACGTCATTCTGTCCGCGTTGACCATCCTCACTCACAACGACCGTACGTGTCACAACCGCCTGATTGCCGGAACTGTCGGTCACTCGATAAGTCAGACGATAAGTTCCAAGCGTGTGCGTATCCACACTGCCCTCAATCGTTATTTCACTTGTCAGATCCCCATCGACATTATCTGTCGCCGTCACGCCTTCATACGGATCAAAGCTGGCATTCAGTTTCAAAGACGTCGTATCCACACCACTAATGACCGGCTTTTCGTCATCCAGACTGACATCCAAAATGACCCGGACCGGTGACTGCTCATTGCCTGAAGCATCTTTCGCATAAATAGGGAAATCTCGGCGCATCTCTTCTTTTAAAGTCATCGTTTCGACATAAGAGCCATCATCTAATTTAAAATAAACGGTATATTCACTATCGTCACTGACCGTCACCAGATCCGCTGCCCGGATGGTTTGACCGACATAACACTTGACGGTCGTATTGCCATCTTTGAGCTGGATGCTCGGTGGAATCGTATCTTCAATGACGACAGAAAAACTAAAACGTTGTCCATTGTATTCGATATAAGCAGGATAGGTTGCCATGACCTCGACATCGACCTGTGACAGATCAACCACACAGCTCGTCAGGACCGTGTCATTGGCATGAATATAATAAGACGGATCGGTCGGAAGTTCACTGTGGACCTGAAAACTAAAGGTTGCCCTTTTGATGGTAACAGGCGCAATACGGACTAGAAGCACAGTCATCAAAGCAACGAACGCTGCCAGGATTCCAATGGTTGTCGCAATCACTTTTTTTTCCATCTTCTTTCCCCTCCGTAAACAAATTATACCCTATCCCGTCGGGATTGCAAATAAATTCACTCAAAAACTATACACCAAACATCAGATCGATGTAGGTTGGCAATGGCCAGTACTTGGCATCGATATTTTCTTCGAGAAGATCGACATTGCTGCGCAACTCTTCCATCCAGTAACGGACCTCATCGCGCCACAGACAGGAAACCGTATAAATATCGGCTTCACTTTCCTGCGCCCTTTTGACAGCCTGCTCTAAGGCTGAGATGTTTTGACGAATATCAGCTAGAATATGACTGATGGCCTGTACATCCTTCTGCAAGAAGCGGGCGTCGATCCCCGCATCGCGCGTTTTCGCTAGTTCATTAGAGATCTCACCTAGATAATGGATACCGGCTGGATAGATCTGTGTCTTTGCCATCTTCAACGCTGTGTTGGCTTCTACCTGCACCGTGACATTATAATTGTGTAACAGGATATCATAGCGGCTTTCCAGCTCCGTCTTGGAATAGACACCCATTTCAGAGAAGATCGCTGTCTTTTCTTTATTGCGCAAGACACGGGCGGCTTCCACCGTATCCTTCGCATTATAGAGACCTAAACGACTGGCTTGTTCAGGCCAGCTAGGCGCATAACCATCTCCATTGAAGATAATGCGCTGATGTTCTTTTAAGAATTGACGCACCACCTCAATGGCAGCCTGCTTTCCAGGCAGTTCACTTTTTTCAATCGCATCGGACATATCCCGCATCGCTTTGGCCAGGATCGTATTTAAGATCGTATTCGGACCCGAAATAGATTGACTGGAACCGACCGAACGGAACTCGAACTTATTACCGGTAAAAGCAAACGGACTTGTACGGTTACGATCGGTCTTATCTTTTGAGAAAGTCGGAATGACCGAAACACCGGTCTTAAAACGTTCAACATCACGGCTGGTCTTGGATACCCCATCGATCCAGTCCTGTACTACTTCAGAAAGTTCTTCTCCGATAAAGATACTCATGATGGAAGGCGGCGCCTCATGACCACCTAAACGGAAATCATTACCGGCACTGGAAACACTCATCATCAGCATATCCGCATACTCATCCACAGCCTTGATCACACAGGCAAACGCACACATGAATGGCAGGTTGCTTTCCGGATCATCCCCCGGATCGAATAAGTTGACACCAGTATCGGTGACCACTGACCAGTTATTGTGCTTACCGCTGCCATTCACTCCCTGGAATGGTTTTTCATGCAGTAAACAGATCAGATCATGATTCTTAGCGATGCGCTGCATGATCTCCATCATCAGATGGTTATTGTCCGCCGTCAAATTGGCATGGCGATAAACGCAGGCCACTTCGTGCTGAGCAGGTGCCACCTCATTATGTTTGGTCTTGCTTGGGATCCCCTGTTTCCACAATTCGTGATCCAATTCATCCATGAAAGCACCGACCCGGCGTTTGATCTGACCAAAGTAATGGTCATCCATTTCCTGTCCTTTCGGTGGTTTGGCCCCGAATAAGGTCCGCCCTGTCAGGCGCAGATCCAAACGCTCTTCATAGTATTTACGATCGACCAAGAAGTATTCCTGTTCTGATCCCACTGAAGGACTGACTTTTTTCACATCGGTAAGACCAATCAAATGACATAAGCGCACCCCTTCACGATCCAGTGCATCACAGCTTCTTAGCAGCGGCGTCTTTTTATCCAGCGCCTCGCCTGTGTATGAACAGAAAAGGGTTGGAATATAAAGGGTATTCTGATAAACGAAAGCCGGTGAGGTACAATCCCAGGCCGTATAACCGCGCGCCTCGAAAGTCGCTCTCAAGCCTCCTGATGGGAAACTGGAAGCATCCGGTTCTCCTTTACGCAAAGATTTACCGCTAAATTCCAGAATAGCGCGATGATCAGAGGTTGGTTCCAAAAAGGCGTCACACTTGCCGGCTGTATTGCCGCTAAGCGGGGTGAACCAATGCACAAAGTGCGTAGCGCCCTTTTCGACAGCCCAGACCTTCATCGCATTCGCAATGACGGTGGCCACTTCCCGACTCATCGGTTCATTTCGTGTCAACGCTTCATGAAATTGTTTATACGTCGATTTAGGAATGCGTTCCTTCATCACATCATCATTGAATGTCATTGAAGCATATAAATCCGTTAACTGTGTAGAATCCATAGTTTCCTCCTTTTATTTAAGAAAAAAAGCGCACTAAAAAGTTACGCTTAAAAACGTCTAGAAAGAAGTTGCTTAAATAAAGAATTTCTATTTGACACTTTCTTCATTCAACCACCTCTTGCCCCCTATTATACACAGATTGGGCGCGAGTCTCAACCTTAATCTTTCCAAAAAACAAAGAAAGCAGATAAGAAAGCGGCATCATAAATCGTTGTCAGGGCCACATCAAGAAGATGACTCACATCTGCTAGCGTGACTAGCCGCCACCACTGAGAAGGAATCTCACTCAAAAGCATGTAGATGACATCCTGACTCTCGTAGACCGAAAGGTTGATGGCCTCAATCATCTCTTTGTCAAGCGTGACAAAGAAGATCGTCGTCAGCGCCTCAATCCCCATATAAAGAAGGATATATAAAAAACAGCATAGAAAGAAAAGCAACCACTTAGGAAAAGGTAAGGCACGTGCTTTCAAACTGAGCATGACACACCCACCTAAAAACGTCAATGCAACCATGAAGGTAAACAGATTTCCCAGCCAGGTTCCAATAAAACTTTCGTAGTGCAAAAGAATGTATTGAACCAGAGCCAGTCCAAACACGAGGATGAGATAGATCAGAAACATAGAAAATGCCTGCTGTTTGGCCATTTAACGACCTCCTTTACGTAAATGCGTGAGAAAGCGGGTCAGGCTGGAAACAAAGATGATCCCGATTGCGATACCGGCAGCACAGCCTAAAGTATCGAATCCTTTGGCGGCTGCCAGACTGAACTCCCCTTCGATGAAATAAAGCAGAGTATAATATAAACCTGCTCCCGGCACCAGCGGCAGAATGGCCGGAATGATAAAGATGGTCACGGCATCTTTCTCTATACGAGCCAGGATCTCACAGCCAATAGCCAAAACCAGTGTTCCTAAGAAAGTCGACACGACCACACTTAAGTGCCAGAAATGAACCGCATAATCATACATCAGCCAACCCAGTCCGCCAACGATGGCGGCCTTAAGGATCGCTTTTTGCGGGCAATTAAATAAATATGCAAAACCGATACAGGAAACCACACCGGCAATAAACTGAACGATCATCCCAGAGCCCCCAATCCATACGTATAGAAGAATAAGACAATACCCACACCTAACGCGATCCCGATGGCAATAATAATCGCCTCAACGATGCGGATGACCCCTGAAAGAATATCCCCATTCAAGATATCCCGAAAGGCATTGGTCAGGGCCACACCTGGAACTAAGAGCATGATCCCACCAATAATAATCGCATCCATGCTCCTACCGATGCCTGTCTCAATGCAGAGGATGGCTCCCAAAGCGATGACCATCGCCACCATCGCATTTTTGACCATCAGATGAAGACTGGGAAAACGATTCAGGTATGCCAGCACCCAATAAGCCAAATAGGAAACGACCCCGGTACAGAGAACATCCTTTAGTGTACAACTCTCCAGCATAAAAGCAAAGACCGCACAGGCAAGCGCCATGGTCAGGGCCACCATCTGCGCTGAAAAACGGGAGCGCTTCTCAATTTGTGCTAATTTTTGTTTACAGTCGTTTAAAGCAAGCGGCATTTTTTCCAGATCACGACTGAGCTGATTGATGCGCGAGATACGGGAAAGATCCGTCGTCTTCGGGCGGACCCGCTTGATACGTGTATATGAATTTCCTTCGATCTCACAAGTGACATAGATACATGTCGCTAACGTAAAAATGTCAATGGACTCCAGTCCATAACAGCGGGCTATCCGCACCATGGTCTCTTCACTGCGATAGATCTCTGAGCCGCTCTCCAGCATGATCCTTCCTGCATCCACCACCATATCTACAATTTCCTGTATATTTTCCAATCCAAACACCCATCCTTTTCAAGCGTATTCTAACATGATTATATTCATTTTTGAAAATGATGCAAGAAGGAATATGTTATAATAGACTTATAAACACAAAGGAGGATCTATCTATGAAATTTTCCAATGGATTCTGGCTGGATAAAGCCGGCTGCGTTGTCAGTCGTCCACTAGAGGTACGCAGCTATGATTTCGATGGCCACACCCTGACACTCTATGTTCCTCACCGTCCAATTCAAAACCGTGGGGATACCCTGAATCTCACGATGTCGACTCTATCCATCACTGCCCCATGTAAGAATATTTTGCATATCGAGCACGTTCACCATTTAGGCGCCTGTAAACCAGGACCATTCTATGACTTAAAGGAAGAAAAGACGGAACTGACACTCGAAGAACAAGCCGACTGTTTCATTCTTAAACAGGAAGATCTGGTTCTGGTCATCCACAAGTCTCCTTATCAGCTGACGTTTTATTACAAAGGCAAAAAGCTGACCACGTCCCCTTCAAAAGCCTCAGCCTGGATCACCGATGAAAATAAGCAAAGTTATATGCGCGAACAGCTAAGTTTAAGCGTTGGTGAAACCGTCTATGGTTTAGGCGAGCGATTTGGACCATTTGTGAAAAACGGCCAGACGGTCGATATGTGGCAGGCCGATGGCGGTACCTGCTCCGAACAGGCCTATAAAAATGTGCCATTCTACCTTACCAGTCAAAACTATGGTGTCTTTGTCACCCAATGCGAAGATGTCTCTTTTGAAGTAGCCAGTGAAGTCGTCAGCCGTGTCAGCTTCACCGTTCCGGGCCAGTCGCTCGGTTATGATATCATCGCCGGAGATGACCCTAAAGCGGTTTTGGAACGCTATACCTTCCGCAGTGGTCGTCCTGCCCTTTTACCGGATTGGTCCTACGGTCTTTGGCTTTCCACCTCATTTACGACCGATTATGACGAGAAGACCATTCAATCCTTTATTGACGGGATGAAACAGCGTGACCTGCCTTTCAACGTCTTCCATTTTGACTGTTTCTGGATGAAAGAATCAGAGTGGTGTAATTTTGAGTGGGATGGCGCCATGTTCCATGACCCTGAAGGGATGCTTGCCAGACTGAAACAGCAGGGACTGCATATCTGCGTCTGGATCAACCCTTATATTGCCCAAAAATCGCCTTTATTTAAAGAGGCCATGACCAAAGGCTACCTTCTCAAAAATACAAATGGGACCATCTTTCAGACCGACCTGTGGCAAGCAGGTATGGGCATCGTCGATTTCACCCATCCTGAAGCCAAAGCCTGGTATCAGTCTCATCTGAGAAGATTGTTGGCACAGGGAGTGGACTGCTTCAAGACCGACTTTGGTGAACGCATCCCGACCCATGTGCATTATCATGACGGCAGTGATCCAGTGAAAATGCATAATTATTATACTTATCTTTATAATCAGGCCGTCTTTGAAGTACTTGAGGAAGAAAGAGGAAAAGGCGAAGCAGTCCTCTTCAGCCGCAGTGCGACAGCTACCTGTCAAAAATTCCCACTGCATTGGGGCGGGGACTGCTCAAGCACCTATGAAAGCATGGCTGAAACATTACGCGGCGGCCTTAGCCTGGGACTGGGCGGATTTGGTTACTGGAGCCATGATATCAGTGGTTTTGAAGACACCAGTACGCCTGATCTCTATAAGCGCTGGGTAGCCTTTGGCCTGCTTTCCAGTCACTCCCGTCTTCACGGCAGTTCAAGCTATCGGGTTCCCTGGCTCTTTGACGAAGAAGCCTCTGATGTATTAAGACATTTTACCCGCATCAAAGAAGCCCTCATGCCTTATCTCATTGCCAAAGGAAAAGAGGCGCATGAAAAAGGCTGGCCGATCCTCAGAGCCATGTGGCTGGAATTCCCGAACGATCTTGCCTGTCGTTACCTCGATACCCAATATATGTTAGGGGACAAGATTTTAGTCGCACCGGTCTTTAATGAAGAAGGCCTAGTCTCCTATTATTTACCTGAGGGTGAATGGTATCATTTGCTCAGTCATGAAAAAAGGGAAGGCGGCCGCTGGTATCAGGAACAGTATAACTACTTCTCCCTGCCGCTTTTCACAAAAGACAAGACCCTTCTGCTTGATCATTTTCAGTTCTAACCCACAACCTCCCTGCGTATATAGAAGCAGGGAGGTTTTACATATGCATCAACAGATCTATTTTTATCACGAAAAACATGCGCAAGCTTTATCCAAGCTTAAACTGGCGCGACGACGCCAATCGCCCCACCATCTTCAGCTGGAATATTACGATATTCTGCACTGGCCAATCGCCTACCAGAAACAACTCAAGCCTTGCACGAGTGCCCCTGAGCTGGAAACCTTACTGGAGGAGGTGCAGCGTCATGCTTGAAGCGACCTATCTGCCTAAACATCTGGTTTCTTTTCAAGGGCATCTGATGACCGCTCAGACCAAGATTGCTTTAGAAGCACTCTATTGGCAGGCGCATGAACTCTACCTTGAAATGGTCGTCGTCTCGGCGTATCGTTCTTTACATGATAGCCTGCAGATCAAAAAACGCTACCCAGAGCATTATCCATTCGACTGCCATGAGGATTACCACCAAGCTGGGATCTGTGTCGATCTTCTGGATGAAAGAAAAGACTATCTGCATTACGCCAATAGTCCCCTCTATCTCTATCTCAAGCACAAAGGTCCCGCTTTTGGACTGATCCAGCCGGAAGAAAAATGTCCCTGGCATTATCAGTTTGTCGGTCGTGACCTGGCGCTCTTCTATCACGATCATCCCGATGAGCCTTTACCGCTCCATCTGATGACAAGTCCCCTGTATTAATCATCGGGGGCTTTTTTTTCTAAACGCCAGGCCTTCAGCACTTCCTGATCTGCTTCGCTGGCGCTTTCTAATAACGTCCCTTTCTGATCGGTGGACGGATTGGCTAATTGATCCTGTCTTAAGCGTGACATCGCAAAATCGATTTCTTTTTTTAATCCCCGTGCTGAGATGCGCACGCCACCTTGTCCTAAAATGATCAGCTGTTCCATCCCATCCGAGGTAGCGACCGTGACATGATGATGATGTCCGATTTCATGCACCGTCTTTTCAATATAATTATCGGCCGTCTCGGCTTCACGGGTATACACCACGTAAATATTATGATACTTCTCGACCATCCCTGGATTGCCCTGCACCTTATAAGCATCAAAGACCAGGATCAATGTGGCCTGAATCAAGCCCTGATAATTACAGAGGATATCCATCAGGCGGAAGCGAGCAGCATCCAAACTGGTCTTGGCCAATTCCTTTAATTCATCCCAGCTAAAGATAATATTATAGCCATCTACCAATAAATAGGATTGACTGGTGGTATCGGCCTTGAGTTTCTCCAATTCGCTCTTGCCTTCATGAATGGCCTGGCGGCTGCGAAAGAGATACCGTTCATCCTCGTACTCTCCATAAGTCCGTGTAAAGATGCGCTTGAGGTCATCCTCCGCATCGAAAGAAACAGGGATCTCTCTAGTCATCTGGCTTTGTGGTCTTGGCGGCTGGTAGCGGGCTTCAAGATGCATGTAGTTCTCCACCTCATCATAAGGCACATAAAAGCCTGCTCCATGGCTGCAGAAAACAGAACCACAAGGGTTCTCTGTATCAGCTAGCGGATCATAGCCGCTTTGTGCCATGATCTTGTCCTGATCATGGCATGGCGCATACCCTTCCAGCTGGAAGCTGACCCGTCCCAGTCCCTTGGTATAGCTAATGACTTCCTGAGGATAATCCTTCAATGTCGCTACCGGCCCAGTTCCTTGAATGATCGTCATTTCGCCCTGGGTGGTGGGTTCATCATACGTCCCACCTAAACGCGTCAGATCGGCCAGTGCCCGACCGACCCGTTCATTGGGCACTTCAATCGTAAAACGGTACAGCGGCTCTAACAGAATAGATTTAGCCTTCATGAGTCCCTGACGTAAAGCGCGATAGGTTGCCTCACGAAAATCACCGCCTTCCGTATGCTTCAAATGTGCACGACCGGCAACTAAGGTAATCTTTAGATCGGTGATCTCCGCTCCTGTCAATACCCCGGGATGCCGACGGCTCTCTAAATGAGACAGGATCAAGTGCTGCCAGTTAGCTTCCAGCTCATCCAAAGATAACTGACTGGCAATCTGAACACCGGATCCACGCGGCAATGGTTCTAACAAAAGATGAACCTCGGCATAGTGACGTAAAGGCTCAAAATGGCCGACCCCCTCAACCTTTTGCGTGATCGTTTCCTGATAAACGATATTGCCTGAATGCATCTCTACAGATACCCCTAACCTTTCTAGAATCAGGGATTTCAAGATTTCCATTTGCACTTCACCCATCACCCGCACATAGATCTTACGTTTCTTAGCATTCCACTGCATCTCCAGTTCCGGAATTTCCTCTTCCAAGGTTTTGAGTTCACCATACATGGCATAATCATCCACCTCATCGCAAAAGTCGAGCTGGTAGACTAAGACGGGTTCCAGCATTCCCAGATAAGGCGTTTGATCACAGCCCAGTGACTGCCCGGCATAGGTGGTCTGCAAGCCGGTCAGACTCACGATCTCACCTGGTTCTGCCTGACGGACCATCTCGTACTGGCTGCCTGAATACAGACGGATCTCATCGATTTTTTCATCAATCTCTTCCAGCATTGTCTTAGGATAAAGATGACCGCCTGTCACCTTAGCCAGCGTCAGACGTGTTTTCTTATCCCGCGTGATCTTAAAGACCTTCAAGCCCAATGTATCAGGATACGTTTTAGGTTCACATAAGGAAACAAAGGACTCTAAAAAAGACTGGATCCCTACATACTTGAGTGCTGAGCCAAAGAAAACAGGGAAAAATTGACGATTCCCAAAGCAAGTCTGCAGCAGCGTTTGATCCAGATTCCCTGTCGTCAAGTACTTTTCCAGCATTGTTTCATCCAATAAAGATAGTTCCTCACACGTCTTTTCGTCCGTAAGATCGTAAGCCAGGCAGAATGTGGAAAGCTGTTGCTGTAATTGGGCAAGCAAGCTTGTCTTGTCTGTTCCTGCTAGATCCATCTTGTTTACAAAAATGACTGTCGGAATATGACAATGCGCCAGTAAAGACCATACGGTTCGCGTATGTCCCTGGATTCCCTGCGATCCGCTGATGACCAGGATGGCATAATCGAGCACCTGCAGGGTCCGTTCCATCTCCAAAGAAAAATCAACATGTCCCGGTGTATCCAACAAGGTAAACTGAAAACCGCCGGCCTCGAAGCGGGCCTGCTTCGCAAAAATCGTAATGCCGCGCTCCCTTTCCAGATCATACGTATCTAAGAAGGCATCCCGATGATCGACACGTCCTCTTTTTTTCAAGACCCCTGCACAATATAATAAACTTTCTGCAAGCGTCGTTTTTCCCGCATCGACATGCGCAAAAATGCCTGCCACCAAATGTTCTGATTGTCTTTCAACTTTATCTTGAGACGTTTCTTCCATCGAAGATCCTCCTTTCGATCCAACCTAAACAACTTTAATCATAACATAGAATCCACACTAAGTCGACCAAGCCGGCATAGAAATCGGTCATCTATTCAGCTTGGCCAGATGCATCGATGTCTATTTTAAAAGAAAGTCCAAATGAAAAACCAGAGCTGTAGATGTGACAGTTCTGGTTCATGAGATTTCAGATCAATGCTAGCCAGCAGTGAAAGGAATTGATTTTGCTTGAATGACACAACGATCTGAAACCTCGATGTCATTACATTTCGTAAATAACACTTCTATTGTACTAAAACGCTACGCGTTAGTCCAATTCTTTTCATGTTTTGTCTTCATATTTTTTTCGCCGTCCTTCATATGATGGCTTTTTTTATTTATACTTTAATTGTCATTTTTTATATGAAAGGACTGAACAAATTATGAAGAAAGAATCTTTAAATGACAAAATTAC
>FCNA01000077.1 GCA_900018345.1 Clostridiales bacterium CHKCI006 | reverse complement strand
CAGGCTTTTCATCCAACATCATCGGAAGTTCGATATTTTCTCTAGCGGTCAGGACCGGTACCAGGTTAAAGAACTGGTAGATGATCCCGACTTCCCGACGTCTGAAGACAGCTAAGGTCTCCTCATCCAGCCGGGTAATATCCTTTCCGTTGATGATGATCTGTCCGCTGGTCGCATTATCCACGCCTGCCAGCAGATGCAGAAGCGTCGACTTTCCACTTCCGGATGTCCCGATGATACAGACAAATTCCCCTTTTTCAACTGAAAAGCTGGTCGGTTTCAACGCTTCAACCTTAAGTTCTTCTTCGCTGCCGTAAGTCTTACTGGCATTCAATACAGTTATGACACTCATTTTCATCCTCCTTGAGTCTAAAACACATATATCTATTTTAACAAAATTGATGACTATTGTAAACCGTTTCCATTTCCAAGAAGTCCCACGATTCAACAGGATTCAACACCATCGATTCTCATAAAAAAAGCCTTTAACGCGGCAGGCAGCTCGTTAAGGCTTTATTCATGAGAATCCGCAGTATTTGCACCCATCACTTGAGGACCGCGGCGTTCTTCATATCTTTTGCGCTTATACTCAATAATAAACATGACTTCTTTTAAGTCATCGTCAGGTAATTCAGTCATCAAACGTGCGATATTGGCAATATTGTAATAATCATATTTTTTTCCGCTGATGATTTCTTCTACACTTCGGCCATACAGGCTGGAGAGGATCTTCAATTCACCCACGGTGACATCACGTTTGCCATTTTCAATATCTGAAATTGCGGAATGGGGCACATTTAAATAAGTGGCCACATCTTTTTGGGTAAGATGCTTAAAATTACGATAAGTTTTTAAGCGCTTGGCAAGTGCCATATCAATAGCCATATCTATCACCTCTAGAGATGATTATAGCATGAAATTACGAAAAAAGCAAAGATAAAATTATAAAAATAACAAAAACCAGAGTTCCCTAATGGGAAGACTGGTTAAACTGTTCGCTGTAAAATTTTTCCAGCCGAGAATGAATAGGTAACTGGGATGGAATCATGGAATACTTGACCCGTTTGTACTCATCCATCAGCTTCTGCACTGTCTTCCGGTCAATATATGTTAACAGGATCTCACACAAACTGATGAAGTAAGATTCGCCTTCATCCATGTAAATATAAGCCAGAAGCGTATCATTGCCGGTCGGAAATTTCGCGACATATTCCTGACATCCCTCTAATAAAACTGTCGCATATTGACCACCTAAAGCTGCCTTTAAGGCATCACGGTAAACATAAAGATGACGTAAACTTGGGTACTGTTTGGCATTATTCGCTAATTCAGACCAGTTTTCATCATTGACTAAAACATCCAGTAATTGTTTCTGGCTATATTTTTCATTCATATAACGAGCCATATTGTTGATGTCACTGGCATAGCTGTCCTCATTGAGGGCCTTGATCTCTTCTAACAGGTCAAGGTTAAGGTTACCGGGATTGTAGGCCCGATCGAAAAGCAAAGCGCTGTAGACAGCTTTATAATAAGGATAATCACTGTCTTTTGGATCAATGACTTTAAAGATCAGTTCAACAGTTATCTGACGGCATACATCCGAGCAGTTCGCTAATAGCAGATAAAGCTGCTTGAGTGAATCACATACTTCGTGATGTCCTTTCACGAAATGATCAAAGACAAGGTTCTTGATCTCACTGTAGCAGGCAACGTAGGTCTTTGGATTACGTGTGATTTCTAAGACCACCTGATAACAGGCTTCTTTTTCCATGTCACTAAACTCTTCTACATAAATAGACAGATATTTAATACAGCTTTTGATATGTACGACATTTTTAGAAAGATGTTCTTCAAAATAAGCAAGATTGCTTTCTACGTCATGATCGAAGCTAGGTTCATTAATGATCATTTCTTTTAGAACCAGAAGTGCTTCATTGTAGGCATGACTTGTTAATTTTAATCTGAAGCGTTCAAAGAGTGCATCGTAAAGGCGTTGCATGATTTTCGCGCGATCAGCACTTTCACTCAAAGTAAACAGGTAATCAAACAGATACTGGTAATCTTCGCTGGATAAATTGAAATCTTTGATACGATAAAAGAGAAATTTAATAAACTCCCTTTTATATTGACTTTGATTCAGTGTATACAGCAGATATTCTTTTGCTGTGTGATCGTCGCAATCATAAACCAGATGATCAATTGAATTTTCAATAAACTGACTGGTTGCTTCGATTGGATGTTCTAACAGATAATACATAACAGCGGCAATATGACTACACCCGCCTGCTACTCTAAAGTTCTGACATTCACAGTTAACAGCAACACTCTCCTGAAAAGATACCGTGACCTTATTTTCAATAGCATGCTGTAGAACAATAGCACGATATACACCAGGTTTGATTTCAAAAACACGTTCAATACAGCCATCCAGGTAATACTGTCTGCCCTGCTGACGGAGCGTCGGTTCTAACTCATTTAAGTAATCATTAATTTTTCTATTCATCGTCATCATAAATTCAACACCTCTGACAAATCATATCACAAATCCACCTTTTAGACAACTAAAGGTTAAGCAGTTTCATTATTTTCCTGATCTCGTTAGGGCTCTCAGTGGTAAAGTGCAGATAGCCCTCAGAATAGCCATAATTAAGCCAATTACGCAAATTTGGATGATAAAGGGTCGTTCGGCAGCAAGCATCAAACTGCATGGCAAAATGTGCGCCTTTCCGGTCGACAAGTTCATAAGTGCCCCCGAGTTTGCCACCTTGTTTACTATCATTAAGTTATTACTAAAGACGAAATTTATTGGCTTATTCATTATTTTTCGTCTTTTTTATATTGACTTTTAATTGCTTATATGTTATACTTTAAGTAGTCCATTAGTATATAGGAGGCGGTTTGCTTGTTCATCGAAAAATTCTCTAATAACGGTATCCCTTATCTTCGTCTTGTCCAGTCCCAACGTTTCACTAAACCGGACGGCTCTCGTTCTGTTCGTAAAAAATATATTTATAATATCGGCCCTCTC
>FCNA01000107.1 GCA_900018345.1 Clostridiales bacterium CHKCI006 | reverse complement strand
TGACCATCAGCTGATAGCTTTCAGCGATGATATTACCGATAGTCTCACCCAGATCATTACCAACAGCGTTCATATAAACTTCAGGATCCTTTAGCTTCAGATCATGAAAGAAGATACCGTTGAGGGTATAATCATAATTCTGACCTGTATGGGCCAGGATGCAATCAAAATATTGGCGGCACTTGGTGATGACTGCAAATAGTCTAATGATCTCTGGGCGCGTACCGACAATGATCAGCAGTTTCAGTTTTCCATTATTCTGCCATTGTATATTTGAATAATCCATTTTCTCAGTCCTTTCTGTGTAATGTAAAAACGAGTTTACTAAGAAACTCGTTAGTTATCTACTTTCCATCATGATTGGGTTTTAGAAACAATCATATTCATTAAAATTCATCCATGCCTGGAGATTTTCTAAGATAATCTAAAAAGCTGTATTCATCACCAACGATCGTCACATCTAGCTGCTGGGTATATAATTGTAGCCAGGTATAGCTTTGTGCCATCTCACTGATGATAGATCCGACATCGGCCATTGAAATAGCCTGTCTAGATACATATCCGGATTTTGCCTATGCGTAAATCCATAACGTTCAAGAAATCTCCTGATACTTCGATAAGCACTCGAAATGTGTTTAGAAGGGTAGTGGTCTTTTAATAACTTTGAATTAAGATCGAAGTTTAATGCCTTGCGACTTTCTGTACTCATCAGCGATTGCCTTGATACGATAATGAGATTCCAGAGCATCTTCTTTATACTCTGGTCCATCGCCTTCAAACCAGAAATACCATTCTTCAACCACTTTTAAAAACCATTTAGACTGGGGAAGATTAATGAGTGCACCCATAAAGGTAGCAAAATCGTTTTTAGTTCCCTCATAAATTCCTTTAGCTACTTTAGAAATATGACGCTTTGCATAATAGCGGTCTACTTTTGCATAACATTCCTCTAGATCGATGTGATTGGCACGAGCTTTTTCTTCACTTAAAATCATCTGCATTCTCATAAAAGAAATCACGTCCTTTCATTAATTTTCTGTTCTGTATTTCCGGTTAATAAATACCCTTCATACGATTATCCGGAATAAAACTACAAAACACTTTATTTTATTTTCGAAATTATCATAATCAAAAAGAGTAGTGAAAACAATATGAAAACGCAAACCTGTACGAATTGACAAGAAGTTTAAATTAAATCCTTAGAATCAAGCAAATTTCAATGTTAATCTCTTTTATACAGATCTCGGGAATATACTTTTTCTATTACATCATCAAGTTCCGAATTCAACCTATTGACAACAATAACATCAGACATATTCTTAAAATGAGTCAAATCATTAATAACTCTACTATTGAAGAAGGTATCTTCTTTTAAAGTTGGTTCATAAACAATGACCTCAATTCCTTTAGCTTTAATTCTTTTCATAATCCCCTGTATAGCACTGGCTCTAAAATTATCAGAACCACTTTTCATAGTCAGGCGATAAATGCCTACCACTTTAGGATTTTTATCAATGATCATCTGAGCAATATGATCTTTTCTTGTGCTATTTGATTGAACAATCGCACTGATTAGATTTTCTGGTACATCTTTATAATTTGCTTTAAGCTGCTTAGTGTCTTTTGGTAAACAATAACCCCCATATCCAAAAGAAGGGTTATTGTAATGATTACCGATACGTGGGTCCAGACAAACCCCTTCGATAATTTCCTTTGTGTTAAGACCTTTGAGTTCTGCATAAGTATCCAACTCATTAAAGTAAGATACTCTTAGAGCTAAATAGGTGTTTGCGAAAAGTTTAATAGCTTCAGCTTCTGTACTATCTGTAAAGAGAGTTGGGATATCTTGCTTAATTGCTCCTTCTTTTAGTAAGTCAGCAAAGATATGTGCTTTTTTAGATTTATCGCCAACAACAATTCTAGAAGGATAAAGGTTATCATATAGCGCTTTTCCTTCGCGCAAAAATTCAGGTGAGAAGATCAGGTTATTGATTCCATACTTCTCTTTCATCTGCTTGGTAAAACCAACGGGTACTGTCGACTTAATGACCATTGTTGCTTGAGGATTGATCTTTAGAACAGATTCGATCGTTTTTTCTACCGAAGAAGTATCAAAGTAGTTCTTTTTTTCATCATAATTTGTAGGTGTGCTGATGATAACAAATTCAGCATTTTTAAAAGCAACCTCTTTATCGATGGTTGCTTTGAGATTAAGATCTTTATTTTTTAAAAAATCCTCTATTTCTTGATCACGAATAGGGGAGATGTGATTATTGATCATATCGACTTTTTCTTGAATGATGTCTAATGCGATCACTTCATGATTTTGAGCCAGCAATGTAGCAATACTTAATCCTACATAACCGGTTCCTGCTATTGTGATATTCATTTTGAATTCTCACTCCATTCTTTTAATTCTTCACGTACTAAAGCAACTTCTAACAGTTTCGCTTTCACTTCTTCTACCGTCATGGCTTTGGTGTTATCAGAGTTGAATTGTGTCAATTCTGTCTTTTTCATTCCTTCAAAGAAATATTTATCATAGTTTAGATCTCTCTTATCTGCAGGAACGCGATAGAAATTGCCTAGATCGATAGCATTTGCACATTCTTCATCTGTCAATAATGTTTCATACATCTTTTCACCATGTCTTTTTCCAATGATCTTCACTTCATTGTCTGCATGGAATAATTCTTTGACTGCTTGTGTTAATACTTCGATCGTACAAGCTGGTGCTTTCTGAACAAAGATGTCTCCGCTTTCTCCATTTTCGAAAGCAAATAATACTAAGTCTACTGCTTCTTCTAATGTCATCACAAAACGAGTCATCTTTGGTTCAGTTACAGTTAATGGATTACCTTCTTTAATTTGGTTAATAAAAAGAGGTACCACACTACCTCTTGAAGCTAACACATTTCCGTATCTTGTACACATGATCGTTGTCTTTGATGGATCAACGGTTCTTGATTTTGCAACGATGACCTTTTCCATCATTGCTTTGCTTGTTCCCATGGCGTTTACTGGATAAGCAGCCTTATCTGTTGAAAGACAAACTACCTTTTTTACACCACAGTCGATTGCAGCTGTTAAAACATTCTCAGTTCCTAATACATTTGTTTTTACTGCTTCAACTGGGAAGAATTCACAGCTAGGTACTTGTTTCAATGCAGCTGCATGGAAGATGTAATCCACACCATGCATTGCATTCTTGATACTATTGATGTCGCGAACATCACCAATATAGAATTTAATTTTATGAAAATCATTTGGATATTTTGCCTGATATTCATGGCGCATGTTATCCTGTTTTAATTCATCTCTTGAAAAGATGCGGATCTCTCCGATATCTGTCTGTAAGAAACGGTTCAATACGGCATTCCCGAATGAACCTGTTCCTCCTGTGATCATTAATGTTTTATCTTTAAACTGTGTCATAACTTATTTATGTATATCTTAGTTTGTATCTTTTTGACAGTGAAATAGATATACTTTTCCTTTCTATCAATTTTCTGTCCGTGATTTATAACGGATAAGAGTATAATTTAAAATAAGCTGTTCAAATTTAAATATCAGTTAATGCTTAATATAATTAAGGATAACCAATTGATTTAACAGCCTTATTCAAATACTATTATCATCAGGATTATATATGAAATAGTATACAATTAGAATTTTGTCAAATATAATTAAAATATATTATTTATATATCAGATAAAATGTATTTAATTAAAATTTTAAAATTCGTGCTTAGTTTTTGTCTCACTAAATATTTCAGTTCTTTTTGCTAATGTAAAGTGATATTCTTATGT
>FCNA01000030.1 GCA_900018345.1 Clostridiales bacterium CHKCI006 | reverse complement strand
CCCTTGCCGCCATGCCCTACATGGACGAGGATATGCGCCAGCTTGCCGCCGCAGCGGTGAACAAGCTGCAAGCCATGACGGACAGCGAGTTTTCCGAAAGGGAGTTTATCTTGACCGACGAGGAATAGCCCATAGAAAACAGGGGCGCGGTTGCCGATTTCCGGCACCGCGCCCCTGTTCTTTTTTTGTCCTTGCGTGGACAATTAGAAAGCCGTTTTTGCGGGTTTGAATATACTTTATCGTCTATGCTGTTTCCCCGCGCTGGAAGCCGCAGAAACACAGGCGTTTTCAGCCCTTAACGTTCCACTTGCCACCCCATGTTTTGCGCCTTATCGCTCCTGCTCCCGCGCCCTGCTTTGGGACGGGTAAAGAATACTATCGACGTTCTTTTTGACAATGCCGTATTCTTGCATTTGCTTTTTCGCTTGGCGGTAATCCTCATACAATTTGCTTTTTCTGTCGTTTAAGCTGCTATACTCCTTGCGCAGCGCGGCGAGATCGGGCAGCTTCTTTATCTGCATTTCCTTTAATGCCCTTGCCGCAGCTTCAAACAGGATAATTTCGCTTTCATGCCCCCGCAGATACTTTTCCTTGTCCCGCGACTTCTTGTATTCCTCGTAAATCGGTTTTAATTGTCGGTATGTGGTCGTGTGCTTGATAAGCAGCGACAAATCAGACATACGCTGCTCTACGTCCTTAACCGCCCTTGCCGCCGCGTCATGGGCGGTCATAATATCGGCTATCTTGCTTTCAAGTTCGCTATAATACTCAATCTTGTTTTCGGTTAGGAAGTTCATGCTTTTAGCAGCCTGTTTCAGATTATGGATTTTTGCCCACCGTTCATAGCCCGCCGACTGTTGGGCTTTGATACTGTTTTCAAGATCGACGACAAGCCGGATTTTCTTATCTTCCCGCAGCGTTTTTGTTTTGGCAACATACACGCCCTTGATACGCTCCTTTATCGCTTCTTCCGTATAGGCCGCGCCGAGCGTCTTTGTGCGGGTAAACCGTTCCTGTCCGGCAGCGCGAAAGGAAATGTATTTGCCCTGTTTGATTTCATACCCCATTTCCTGCAAGCGGCGCAGCAGTTCGTCAAAATCTTTCACTTGGGGAATGAGAGTATCTATCGCCGTTTTCAGCTTTGCTTTGTAGCTTGTCCCTTGCTTTTCGGCGGTGTATTCTGCATAGCTTTTTCCCTTGTCCTGTCCCGGTACGACGACGGATAGCCCATGCTCTTTACATATCCTGTCGCTGGTGCGCCGGATAAAGTGATAGCTTTGCTTGTTGGAATGGTACTTTTTGTAGTCAACGAAGCTAACCGCGTTGAAAATCAAGTGATTATGCAGATGGTCTTTATCGACGTGAGTTGTCAAAACAAACTCATACTTGCCGCCTAATACCGCCCCGGCAAGTTCCATGCCGATTTTGTGCGCTTCTTCCGGTGTGGTTTCTCCCACCGCAAAGGATTGTATCAAGTGCCGCCCTAAATGTGTGCCGCGATCTCCGGCAGCTTCCCGCGTCCATGCAAACTCAATATCGGCGGTTTCCAGCCCGCAGCCGAAAGAGGACGCAAGCAGCTTCCCGTCTGTCTTTTCGGGATTTAAGATATAGTCTATCGCAGCCTTTAAGGTTGATTTAATAGGGTGCGTCTTTGTAACCGCCATATCTCGTCCACCGCCTTTTTAATGTCCTCTATATCCTGCCTGTAAACCGTCCCCGTCGCATTGGCGCGTTTTGCAATTTGGTTGATGTTCCGGCTCACCGCTTGCAGTTCCCGGATATATGCTTTTGTGTCGCTTCGGTCAACGACAAGAATATACCCGTCTATCGCCATTTTACGGAAGTATGCCCCATACTGCTTTATGGGAAGCTGCTTCATCTTCTCGTCGATCAGCCGCTTTTCTTCTTCCGTAACGTAAAACTTCATCTGTATATTTCTCTTTCGGTTTTCCATTTCCGCACCGCCTTTCGGTATAAGGGTTTGGGATTATCCCAACAAGCATTTTCCGCAAACGGGTACTCGTTTGCTGTGCTTGCTATCTACTCCATACCCCCACCGAAAGGCGGTATTTGTTGCGCGTTCCTTTGATTTTGGACGCAAAAAAAGATTGCAGCCGCCATGCGCTGCAATCTCCCGATTTCTCATATTGTGAGGTTAATCCTCTGCTTTTTCGACTTCCGTTATCTCCCTTGCTGTTGCGGTTACAATCCGTATGCCTTTATCGCTCATACCGTCCAGCAGCGCGTCAAGCTGCCGCCGCCCGGTGGATTTCTCCGCATTGCTGTTCGGGAAGAAAAATTGATCTACCGAAATATGATACCGGGTTACAAGGTCATAGAATACCTGTAAACTCGGCTGTTGTCCCTTGTTCTCGATATTCGCAAGGTAGCGCGGGGAAATATATAACTCGTCGCTTACCTTTTTGCGGCTCTCGCCGTATTCATTTCTCGCGGCTTTTATAGCTGCCCCGAAAGCCTTAAAGTCGTACAATGGTACGGGTCTTTTTGCCATTTTCATTCACCCTGTTACATTTTACAGTTCACCTTTCTTTTTGGATATGTCCACACAATTCATATCATTAGGTTAAATACTTCCTGTTGTGTATTGACAGTAGACTGATTTTCTGATAAAATAAAATTTATGTAAAAGGAGGCGGCGTTTATGTTGCATAGCATGCGTATTAGATAAGCATTGAAAAAAAGGATTTTCCCATTTTCAACATGGGCTTTTTTGTCATGCTTATTTTGCGGATGCTATACAAAAAACTAACGACTTTGTAACGGAAAGACGAGAGTTCAAGTATTTCATAATACTGTATTAAAAGATTTTCCTCTTTTCTGCCCTAAATGCAAATTGACGCATATCATTGATGTAGAAAAATTAGAGATTGTAATCAAAAATACAGAAAAACAAACTTTTATTATTTAGAAGAAAGGATATAAAAATGAAACGTTTACCTAAATATACGCCTGCGGAAGTACGGAATGATCCATACGGATTTACTTACAAAGAAATGTCGGAAGTTATTGGCGAGAATGAAGCAAAAGCCTTATATGAAGAATTATATAAGCAATTACCACGCAAAAAAAATCTATCAATGTTGGTAAAAAATATTTGCAAAAGCAGTGATACTGAAAAGTATGTTTACGAACTGAAAGACAACAAATACATTGAAACGGTTTTTATCAAGCGGCGAGATGGTGGAACTGTTTGCGTGAGCACACAAGTCGGTTGTCCTGTTGGTTGTATTTTTTGTGAGTCCGGGCGAAATGGCTTTGTTCGTAATCTAACATCGTCAGAAATCGTACAACAGATTATATTGTTGCGTCGAAAAGTAAACCGTATCGTTTTTATGGGTATGGGAGAGCCTTTATTCAATTATGACAACTTGATAAAAGCAATCCATATTCTCCGAGATAGATATGGGCTCAACTTTCCAACCGACGGCATTACCATATCAACAGTTGGTCCGGTCGATCAATTAAAAAAATTGCGCGAGGAACATCTTAAAATTCAGTTGACAATATCTTTACACGCAGCAACACAATCTGCAAGAAATCGTATTATTCCTCACATGCGCATATATGCTATTGAAGATGTTGTTAAGCAAGCCTTATCCTATTCTGAAAGGCATAATCGCAAAATTGTCTTTGCGTATTTGCTTTTACCGGGTATAAATGACCGGCCCTCAGATGTAAGACAACTTGCAAAATGGTTTCGGGGCAAAAAAGTTATGATTAACGTGTTACAATACAACCCAACAAGCAATTCAAGAATTAAAGCACCACAGAAACGGGAAATAGTTGCATTCAAACATCAATTAGAGCAAGCAGGACTTGAAGTTACTATAAGAGTTTCTCATGGCAGAGAGATTAACGCGGCTTGTGGACAGTTAGCTAACACATATAATAAATTCAAAAAAAAATGATTAAAAGTGCCAGACGCATAGACGCAGAGCCGATAACGCATTAGGTCAAAAAACCTATGTGTTATCGGCTTTTTTATTTAATATTGCGCAAAAGCCGCTGTTCCCTATTATAGAATGGATTGCGGGTAGTGTATTAAAGTCGCCCTTTTTTAAGGATACGGCGGTATCGGGGAGGTATCGCCGTGTCCATTTTTATTTACTGTAACCCGCCTAATGCTTTGCGGTCAAAAAAAGCTATGCTCCGCAAGCGGGATATTCCGGCTATGAATGTGAACTGTCAATACATTTAGCTACTGCTTACATTTCCTTTGCGCCCGTCCGCGTCTTGCGGACGGGCGCATTTTGCTTTTTTCAACTTTTTTCTGAAAAGCGCACTCAAGAGCCATCTCCCGAACGGGTACGGAGCGAAAGGGGCAGAGAGGACAAGCCCTTAACTCCCGTCCTCTACTCCACGCGGGAAGGAGGTGAACTCTATGGAGCTATCTTCTTCCGACAAGGAAAGAATACAACATCAGTACGACGCATTAGCAAAGAAAACTTTGGTCGGCGAAGCGAAAAGCCACCGCCGCACTCTTGCGAAACGCGCAGCACGCGAAGTTACTTTTTCGGATTTGAGCGAAAGCGAACTCGCGCAGCTTTTCACAACGGACGAATACGAAAGCGATTATTTCCGTTTTCAAGTGTCCGGCTTTGATGTACTCGTCAAAAATGAACTGCTTGCCGAAGCCCTTAACGCTTTGCCCGAAAGGAAACGCGACATTATCCTTTTGTCCTACTTCTTGGATATGAGCGACGCGGAAATTGGCGAACTGCTGAATGTTGTACGCACGACGGTTTTCCGGCACAGGAAATCCGCGCTTGCGAAAATCAAACAGTATTTGGAGGGAAAAGCAGATGATGAATACCGTTAGGAAGTCTGAAAATCTGTTGCCGTTCCCTGTCATTTCCGCAGCGGCAAACGGCGACACAACCGCCATGTGCGCGATCTTGAAGCATTACGAGGGTTACATAGCGAAACTTTGTACCCGCACGCTGAAAGACGACGCGGGCAATACCTATTCCTATGTGGACGAGGAAATGCGTAACAGGCTGCAAGTGCGCCTTATTACCCGCACCCTTGCTTTTCATGTAGGATAATCTTTTAGCCCATGCGGGGAGCGTGTCCCCTTTCCACGCTTCCCGTTATGGGCTATTTGTCGTTCCGTAACAGCACATCGGAAACGGTGTACTGTTACAGGCCGACAAAGCCTATTGTTCCTTGACAAAGAAAGCGGCCTTTGGTGCGCAGCATAACAGGCAACGGGTACATTCCGTCTGTACCGAGCCGGGCGGCGGGTACGCCATGACCGCTTTTCCCCGTTGGGGAAAAGTCGAGCGAGAACTACCGCGCCGTAAAACAAGTTTAGCAGCTTGTGGGCGACGACATACAAGGCGGCACAATGATACTCCCGCGTTGAACACCCTCAAAGTATTGCGCGGCGCACCCATAAGCATGGGCCGGGGTGAAACTCCCGTGAGGTTGCAGCTAACAACCGCCCGTTTTGCCTTTTGACGAATATAGTTTATCCATACAGGAAAAGGAGGTTTTTCTAATGGATAAAAAACAGACAATTACAACCGAACGCAAAATAGGGAAAATCACCTATCTTGTTCAAGCGTTGCCGAGTGAAAAGGCAACCGATACAATCCATAAAAAGATTGAGAAACTCATTGTAAAGGATTTGCAGAAAAAGCCCGGAAATCCGGGATTTTTAGCGTCCGAGTAGTGCATTAGGCGGCGGGATATGGTATAATGATAGCAACACATTATACCTGTTTATTCGGCTGTCGGAAAGGAGGACTAATGTTACAGTCGAATAAAATCACCGCCCTTTACTGCCGTTTAAGTCAAGAGGATATGCAAGCCGGAGAAAGCGGAAGCATACAGCACCAAAAAATGATACTTCAACGCTATGCGGACGAACACCATTTTTTGAACACAAAGTTTTTTGTGGACGACGGATTTTCCGGCGTGAGTTTTGAGCGCGAGGGGCTGCAAGCGATGTTGCAGGAAGTGGAAGCCGGACGAGTGGCGACGGTCATTACCAAAGACCTTTCCCGTCTTGGCAGAAACTATCTGAAAACGGGCGAACTCATAGAGATTGTATTTCCCGAAAACGGAGTACGCTATATCGCGATCAACGACGGAGTTGACACAGCGCGGGAGGATAACGAGTTTACCCCCTTGCGGAACTGGTTTAACGAGTTTTACGCCCGCGACACAAGCAAGAAAATCCGCGCAGTTAAACAGGCACAGGCGCAAAAAGGCGAGCGCGTCAACGGGGAATATCCATACGGCTATATCCCAGACCCGAACAACCGCCACCACCTTATACCCGACCCGGAAACCGCGCCGATTGTCAAACAGGTTTTCGCTATGTTTGTTAGCGGCGTGCGTATGTGCGAAATCCAAAAATGGCTTGCGGAAAACAAAGTCTTGACGATTGGAGCGTTGCGCTATCAGCGTACAGGACAGGCGCGGTATCAGCGGGCAATGATCGCCCCCTATACTTGGCCGGACAAAACGCTCTATGACATATTAGCAAGGCAGGAATATTTAGGGCATACCATAACCGCGAAAACTCACAAGGTATCCTACAAGTCGAAAAAGACCCGGAAGAACGAAGAAGAACAACGCTATTTCTTCCCAAACACCCATGAGCCGCTTGTTGACGAGGAAACCTTTGAACTTGCGCAAAAGCGGATTGCTACCCGCCACCGCCCGACAAAAGCAGCGGAGATTGATATTTTTTCCGGCTTGCTGTTTTGCGCTGGTTGCAGACATAAGATGTATTACCAACAGGGCGTAAATATCGAGCCGCGCAAGTTTTCCTATTCTTGCGGCGCATGGCGCAACAGGGCAAGGACAGGCAGCGAGTGTACCTCTCATTATATCCGCAAAAACGTACTTCTTGATTTAGTGCTGGAAGATATGCGGCGGGTTTTGCGGTATGTTAAGGAACACGAACAGGACTTTATCTGTAAAGCTACCGAGTACGGCGACATGGAAGCGAGAAAGGCATTAGCGCAGCAGCAAAAGGAACTTTTCAAAGCACAGGCGCGTATGACCGAACTTGACACGCTTTTCCGCAAGCTGTATGAGGACAACGCATTAGGCAGACTGACAGATGAACGGTTTGTGTTTCTAACTTCCGGCTATGAGGACGAAAAGAAATCCCTTGCCGCAAGGATAGACGAGTTACAACAGCAGATCGCAACCGTTACCGAGCGAAAAAGGGATATATCAAGGTTTATTCAGATTGTCGGGAAATACAGCGACATACAGGAATTGACCTATGAAAACGTCCATGAGTTTATCGACCGTATTTTGATACATGAATTAGACCGGGAAACCAACACCCGGAAAATCGAAATCCATTATAGCTTTGTCGGACAGGTTGATACCGAGCAGGAGCCGACGCAAGTTGTCAACCATGACCGCCGCAACATGGTAGATGTAAAAAGTATCGCTATCTAACCCCAGCAAAGTTCGCGCCGGAATAGCCGTCGTCGGTGTACCAGCGCAGGTTGG
The DNA here is from genome assembly GCA_900018345.1 of Clostridiales bacterium CHKCI006. Taxonomy (GTDB): domain Bacteria; phylum Bacillota_I; class Bacilli_A; order Erysipelotrichales; family Coprobacillaceae; genus Fimiplasma; species Fimiplasma intestinipullorum. The sequence continues at coordinate 18,201 of FCNA01000030.1, read as the reverse complement.
TAAAGCCATTTTGTTTTGCAAAGGTTTCGAGTATCCGTTTTTGGTTCGATATGGAATTACTCTCGCCTTGCAATTCGTCCTCATGGGACAATCTCGGATAAAGGGCGGTAATGAGGTTTTGGGTGGCTTGTCTTAACATAAAATCCTCCGTTTCCGACAGCCAGCCCCACTATTCCGTGGTTTCATTGTACCACGGAACAGGGCTGGTTGTATAGCGGCAAAAGTGTAAAATCCGCTTCTTTATGATTTGTCAAAATGACGATTTTTGTGTAGCGTCTTGTTGTGCCGGTTTCAGTAGAAAAGTTCATCTTCCTGTGATATACTCATATCAGCTTCAAAATCCAAACATAAGGGAGAGGTACTCTTGGATAACAACAACAATAAGCGGGAAAAAATAATCATATTCATTTTGGGGGCTGTTCTAATCATCGCCGTCTTGTCCATAATCGCCATATTCAGCAGTGCAATCATGCGTCTGCTCGGCTTTGAGTATGAGAGTGTCGGCGGCTTTATCCTGTATTTCATAATCGCGTCGATTGTTTCATATCCCATGAATTTAGTCGCAGGCGCATTTCCAAAAGCATTGCTTAACCTTGACAGAATAACAAGGGAAATGGCCGTCTGTATGTATGTGCTGTTAGATACTATCACTACATTTTTCGGCTTTTATATCGTCGATTATTTCATGCCCTCTGTATCTGCAAATACGATTTCGCTGATTGTTTTGGCTCTGGTGTTTGCACTCTTTGGGATTAGTGATGTAAAGAAAAAAGAGTCCTGATTTCAGCTTTTCCAGTTCCAGCGGCCACGCTCCCCGGCATGGCCGCTTTTTCCATTCCCCGGTTCACGCCGGATAGGTCGGCTCCTGTGTAGCAGCGGCTTCCGCTTCCAGTACCCGCGCCATTTTGTCGGCGGCGGTGGTCGTGGTGTCTTTCTTGAAATAGCCGGACACGACAAGGACGGAATTGCCCATGCGGATTTCCGTCACGCAGTCGGGGCGGCGGGCGGTGCGGGTGTCGTGCTGCTTGTTATCTGTCATAGGCAATACTCCTTTCAGTCGGTAATCAGTTTCTTCATGCTCTCCATTTTCCGCTGTGCGGCTTCCTGCCGGAAGTTGTCGCCGGTAAAGCGTACCGGGACGCACATGGAAAGCAGCCGGTCATAAATCCGGGAATGGGCGGTGTCCTCCGGGTTCCGCAGGTCGTCCAGCGTGAGGTTGGTCGTGACGATCAGCGGCTTGCCGCTGCGGTAACGGCTGTCAATCACATTGAAAACCTGTTCCAGCCCGTATTCCGTTCCGCGCTCCATGCCGAAGTCGTCAAGGATAAGCAGCGGATAGCGGCAAAGGCGTGAAATATACTCGTTGCGGTTCTCAAAGCTGGCGGCAAGGTCATTGAGGATAAGGGCAAAGTTCGTCATGTGGACGGGGATTTCTTTCTCCATGAGGGCGTTTGCGATACAGCCCGCAAGGTAGCTTTTCCCGGTTCCCACGCCGCCCCAGAACAGGCAGCCGATATTGTCGGTTCGCATATCCTCCCAATGCTCCACATATCGGCGGGCAATCCCGGCCTGCGGGTTCCTGCCGTTGTCGTTCTCAAAAGTCCAGTCCCGCATGGTGGGGTCGGTAAAGCCCCGGCGTTTCAGTTCCTCCACGGTGTCAAGGTGCCTGCGCCGCTTCTCGGCGGCCTCCCGTTCCTCGCGGGCGGCTCTCTGGCAGTCACACTCTGCCGGGTGGCGGTCACGGCCAAAGATAGCGGCCTTATCCGGCGCAAAATAGGCTTCTTTCGGCTTGCGGCACTTGCCGCAGTACAGTAAACCGTCCTCGCCGGTGTAGTCCTCCGGCTCTGGGGTGGCAGCCGTCATATTTTCCAAAACAGCGTTGATTTCGTTCTTCATAAACTCTCGCCCTCCTTGCATGAGTAGTCTGGTATGCCCTTTTTCGGGGCTTTCTTGGCTGCGTCCTCCTGCGCCCATTTGTAGATTGTGGCGGCATGGCTGCGGTATCGTTTGCCGCTGGACGCGATATGGCAGGATAGCCGGTCAATGTAATAGTTCCATTTGTCGGGCAGGTCTGCTTTCAGCCCGTCCAGTTCTGATTGCGAAAGAAAGACATTTTCATACCGGCCATAGGCGGCGCGGGCGGTTTGTCCCGTATCTAACTCTCGCTCTCTCTCTTTTTCTATCTCTATCTCTTTCTCTATCTCTATCTCTGGTGGACAAATGTCCGCTTGATATGGTGGACATTTGTCCGCCCCGGCCTTTGGCAAGGCTTTCTGCTCCTGCAAAGCCAGCCTTGCCCGCCGTTTCCGCTCCCCCTCGGTAGAGGATTGGCCGATAAGCAGTTCAATGTTGCTCATATACAGCGCGCCGTTCTGTAACGGCTCCACAAGCCCCAGCTTCATAAAAATCTGCAAAGCCCGCTCTACGGTGCCGACTTGCTGGCGGGTAATGGTGGCAATCATCTGCGCGGTGTAGGGGATATTTTCATCAAGCTGCAACTTCCCGCCGTTTTTCAGCGATTTCAGGTACAGTTTCAAGAGAATGTTGGAATAGAGGATACCGTCCTGCATACTTTCCAGCAGCACGATAGCGTCCTCGTCAAAGTAATTCTCTTTCAGCTTGAGGTAGTAGTATTTTCGGTTGTCTGACATGGTTCCTCCTTTGGGTGGATTTGGGGCGTTTGTACGCATTTAGAACGCTGTTTCCGGGGGAAAAGGATAAATGTATCAAGCACCCTTTGACACCCACGAAAAAAGCCTTGATTTATGCGGGTTTGAAAGGCTCTAAAGCGTGACATTTATGCCTTTGTTTCCGCTTTCGCTCGGCGGCTTTGATTTTCTTCATGCGCCCGGCGCAGTCGGGGCAGTATTTCCCCCGGTTGGATTTGGGGACAAAAGCCGCGCCGCAGACGGCGCACCGTTTCCGGCTCCCCCGGTACAAGAGGGCTGCGGCCAGCTCCCCGTCAAGGGGCAGGACAGCCACACGGAACCAGCGGCACATGAGGGAAAGGGAAATGCTCTGGACGCACACGCAAGGCTCCCCGTCGTCCAACAGCAGGCAATTTCCCCCGTCGTAGTTACAGCACTCATGCACCAGCCGCCGCGCCCGCCGGTGCTGGCGGTAGTCCATGCGGGGCAGCTTATCGCTCATGGCTCTGCTCCTTTCTGCGGCGGGGTTCCTCCCGGCGCAAAATCTGGTCGATATTCCGCTTGACGGTCTGCAACTCCTTGAACCGCTGCTTCTGTTCGTGGTAGGTGTTATACAGGCCGGATTTCTTGGAAACAAGCTGCTCGATCTCGTCCTGCAACGCTTTCCGGGCGGGCAGCTTGGTAATGCCATGCTCCCGGAAATACCGGGCGGCTGCGTCGGCTATGATAAAGTCGCTCTCATGCGCCTGCCGGTATGCGGCGCGGGCTTTCTCGGATTTCTGCGCTTTCAGCCCGTCGCGGGCGGGCTTGGTCTTGGCGTAAGCAAGTACCTGTTGCTGCAACTCCTTTTTCCCTTGTAGCTTCGTTTCCAGTGCTTTCAGTTCGCCGCTGGTCTGGCGCATTTCCTGATAGGCGGTATCAACGGCGGCTTCCAACTGCTCCGGGGAAGTGAAGCCGTATTCCTGATACACATTCAGCGTCGCGGCCATTTGTTTGAGGTTGTGCATGGTCGCCCAGCGTTCATAGCCCCGGCCTTTGCCCTCGGCTTTCTTCTGCTCAATGTCCACAAGCCGCTGCACACCGTCCTGTTTCGGGGCGGTTTGAGGGGCTTTTGTGGGCTGTATGCCGGTTTTCCCACGCCGGGGGTATTCGAGTATGGCCGCGGCCTTTTCTGTGGCTCTGGCGGCGTTCTGCTCCAAAACGGCAAGGACAGCGGCGCGGTCAAAGTCGTCACCCAGCTTGCGGGCGGTAATGGGCTTTGTCCTGTCCGGCGTGAGGTAACTAAGCCGCCCCCGGCTCTCCTTGACGGCCACGCCCTCCCGCAGCAGCAGAGAGGAAAAGTCCTCGAATGAGGTCGCCGCAGACAGCGCGGCGCGTATGGTCTGCCGCAGCTTCTCCTTGTTCGTTTCAAACTTGGTCTGCCGGGGCGTGATACCGCCTGCAATCATGGGGGCGTTCTGCTTGTCCAGCGCGGCCTGTCCCTTTTTCTGCGCCCAATACTCCCGGTCTGTCACGCGGTTCTTGCTGCCGTTCAAGAGGTCGATTTGGTAAAGCCCCTCCCGGTGGCACATCTCCATGACTTCGGACTTGAAGTAGCGCAAGGCCGCGTCGGTACAGCGGTGCTTGCAACCGGCTTTCGTGTCGGCTGGCCTGTCCATGTAGGGCAGGAACGGCACTTCCTCAATCCGCAGGCTGTTAATGACGATATGCACATGGATATTGCCGCTGTGGTTATGGCCGTCCGGGTGGGTGCATATAAGGGCTTGGTGGCCGGGGAAATGCTCGGCGCAAAACTTCTCGCCCAACTCCTGCGCCCGGTCTACGGTCAAACCGTTGTCCGGGCCGTCCCGTGGGTCAAAGCTGATGATATAGTGGTGGCTTTTCACATCTTCCCGCCGCTGGTTCTTCTCATAGCGGAGATTTGCCCGCATACAGGCAACGGCAAAATCCTCGCCGCCGCAGTTCAGCGTGGACAGCCGGTAGTCCTCGCGGGGGATAAGCCTGCCGGTTTCATCAAGGACGGGCTTCATGGTAAACTCGTCATGCTCAAACAGCAGGTATTGTTCGGCGGCTCCGTAGTCGGCGTTTTTAGAGTTGATATGCTTGAGTGTTGCCAACCACATCACCTACTTTCTTGAGGACTTCATACTTGAGGGCGGCAAGGTCGGCTATGGCGGCGCGTACCTCGCCGGAAAGGGCGTTGTAGGGTGCGCCGTACTCGTTCAGATACCGGGCAATCTGGTTGAGGTTGCCGCCGATCCTGCCATACTCGGCTGTGAGTTTCCCGACAGCGGAAAGCAGCTCGTCATTGACCGCCGACACATGGATAATGGGGCGTATGGCGGTGCGCCGTATCGCCTGCCGGAGAAATTCGGACTGGCTGATACCATAGGGCGCAAGCCGCGCTGTGAAGTCGGCGTATTCTTCTTCGGACAGCCGGGTTTTCACAACGCGGCTGCGGTGGGGTGTGTTGTATCGCTTCGGCATGGGCTGTAAACCTCCTTTCACTTATCACAAAAAATAGGCTGGTCTGTTAGGTATTTCCGGGGCAGTTCTCGCAAAAAATGGCCTGCCGGACGGAAATATTTTTGCGGCGCAAGCCGCCATAGCAGGGTTTGGGGAAGGCACTCCCCAACAAGTTTCCCGCGAGGGGCAAAACCGCAGAATTGCGGATTTTGGCACCGTGGTAGAAACTTGCTCTCCGTGACTGCAAACTTTCTCTCACTTCCGTCCGCCACTTTTTTGGAAAACTGCAACCACAAAAGTTTGTTTCTCTTTTTCTGCTACTACTAATCCTGTAAAGGGCATTCCTGCCCGCTTTCGCTAAAATGACACCGGACGCAGTGGTTTCTACCCGGTGTTGGAGAAATCCTTTCTCTTTGCCCTCTACTACGGGTAAATGCTCCAAATGCCAAACACCAGGGCAGAAAAATTCCCTCCTCGCTTACTACTACAACCGGCAGGGGGCAAAATGGCCGGGAGCGGAGCCGGACAACAAAAAAAGCAGTAAATCTTTTTCAAGACTTACTGCTTTCGCTGGCCGCGTCGGTGGCGGCTGGTATTCAGTTTTTATGACTTGTCCGGTGGTTCGTCAAGCCGGAACTTGAATTGACAGTCAATTAACCGCTGCTTTACATAGTCCTCCACCTCGGCGTTGACCTGCCCGTTCACTTTTGAGAAATAGCGGATATATCCGGCGTAGTGGAGCAGGACAGCGTTCACGGCTTCTGGGTCGCCCTCACGGGCTTTGAGGATTGTTTCATAGGGGAGAAGTCTACTCATACCGGCTCACCCCCATTTCTTCGCGTAGCCGCTGCAAGGCAAGCTGGATATGCCGCCCCGCTGTGCTGCGTGACCGGCCAATACACGCGCCGATCACGCGCTGCGGCTGGCGCAGAAAGTAATAGCGCAGGATTTCTTCCCGCGTCTGCTCCGGCAAAACAGAGATCGCGTCGGCAAGGGCGGCGTTGCAGAGCAGGACGGTCTGACCGCAGACGGTAAATGGGTATTCCTCGTCCGGCTCCGACGCGGCAAACTGGACAAACTTCTCGTTCATCAGATAGTCAAGGGAAACTTGCCGTTCCCATTGCCGTTTAAGCTTCAAAATCTTGTCCAAGGCGGCACAGCGGATAACAGTCTTGCAAAAGGCGTTGTACCTGCGCTGGATATATTCTTGATAGGCTATCTGGTCGGTCATGGAAATTCCCCTTTCTGAATAATAGTGCGGGGCGGTGGCACTTCTTGCTGTCGCCCCTTGATTGCCTACCAGCAAAGGCGGGCGGGGCTGTCAACGGCTGCGCATATGCGCCGTTCATCTTGACCGTTGACTGGCTCGGCTGGGTTTGCTATTTACCCGACAAACTTGAATTTATTTTAAGCTATCACGTTTTACCTTCTTAAGCCTTACTATCATTACCATAGGAATTTCTTTGTTGGTTTTAAAACATTCTTCATAAAATCCATCAATGACAAATCCAGCTCTAAAACAAAGGTTAAAAATATCTTGTATGGAACGATGATAATAAATCTGCTCTTTCGGTTGCCCTTCAATCGCTATATCATAGTAACTGTGCGGTGTCATATATTTTTCAGTCAACGTGACAAAACAAGGGTGTTGCGTTGCAAAGACAAAAATTCCGCTTTCCTGCAACAGTTCATAAACAGCCATAAGAAGTGGTTCAATATCCGTAATATCCATAATTGCCATATTAGAAACTGCTTTCGTAAAGGCTCGATTTCTTTTTAATTCTAATATACTTTTTCTATCGGTCGCATCCGCCACACAAAATTCAATTTGTTTTGCATATTGTGATTGCCGTCTTTTAGCCAATTCTATCATTTTTTTGCTGTAATCAAAAGCGACAACCGAAGCGCCTCTTTGTGCAAGATACGAAGAATAATTTCCATTGCCACACGCAATATCCAAAATGTAATCCGCAGGATTAGGAGATAGAAGTTCCGTTACTTTGGGACGCACTACCTCTCTGTGAAATTCATTAGATTCGTCACCCATTGCATTATCCCAAAATTGTGCGTTCTCCTCCCAGATTTTTTTACTTTCCTCTGTTCCCATGTTCTCTCCCACTCCCCAAATTTGCTTTTTTGCTTCCATTAAATCTTCCTTACTATATTCCATTGTTACCCTCCATAACTTCTGATTGTTGCCGTCTTGACGATTATGTATCTTTACATTACCTTCTGAAACATATGGCGCACCTTGTCCAGGCGGCTGTTTGGACGGCGGGGCTGGATGACCGGCTGACCGACAGCGGCCTGATATCCTTTCAGCTCTGTAAGGCATACGCTCCGCCCGTTGGTGTAAAAGGCCAGATCAGTACGGTATGCCTGTATACAGCGGGCGGGAATCTCGCCAGTAAAGACAACTTCATCCTTTTTTACCTGGGCCGTTTCGATGGTGGCACAGTATTTCGGTGCATCATGATAAGCCCTGGAAAGGTATTCCTGGGGCGCATAGAGGATGAAGGAGAGATAAGGTTCCAGCAGCTGCGTCCCCGATTCCTTCAATGCCTGTTCCAATACAATCGGGGCCAATGAGCGGAAGTCCGCCGGCGTGCTGACCGGACTGTAATAAAGCCCGTATTCAAAGCAAATCTTACAGTCCGTTACGTTCCAGCCGAACAAGCCCTGCTCCAGCCCGTAACGGATACCATCCCTGACAGCGTTTTGAAAACTCTGGTTCAAGTATCCCAGCGAAACCCGGCTCTCGTATTGTACACCGGAGCCAAGCGAGAGTGGTGTAACAGACAGTCCTATGGATGCCCAAAACGGGTTGGGCGGCACCTCGATATGGATGGTGTGGCTGGCTGCTTTGAGCGGCCGCTCCATATAAATGACGGAGGGTTCCTTTACCACTGTTTCAAGCTTGTATTTTTCCGACAGCAAAGCGGAAACAACCTCCAACTGCACCCGGCCCAAAAAAGAAAGAATGATCTCATGGGTGATGGAATCCACTTCGCAACGCAAAAGCGGGTCAGTATCCGCAAGTTGCGTAAGAGCGTCCAGCAGCCGTTCTCTTTGCGCTGCCGTTTTCGGCGCAATCGTCGTCCGCAGCATGGGGAGGGGGTCCTCGCGCCACCTTTTACGAGGGAGCCGGGTTTGGTCCCCTAATACATCGTTTAACCTCACGCTGTCGCTGGGAAGGATAACAATTTCACCCTGATAAGCGGTGTCTGTCCGAACAATTTCCCCTTTGGATGGAATACGCATCTCTGTGATTTTCAGCTTTTCTCTCCCGGCCAGGGCCACCGTATCCCGCAGGCGCAGCGTTCCGCTGTATAACCGTAGATAGACACGCCGCTGGCCGCAATCGGTGTACTCAACCTTGAAAACGCTGCCGCATAGGGCGGCGCCCCCCTGTTCCCCAATCGGTTGGAACAGCCCTGTCACCGCATCCATCAACGGTTGAATGCCAAGGCCATTTTTGGCGCTGCCATGATAGACTGGGAACAGGGAGGCGTCTTGAACCCGCTGCTGTTCCTCCCGCGCAAGTTTTTCCCGGCTGATTGGTTCTCCTGCGATATACTTTTCCAATAATTCATCGTTATTTTCGATGACCGCATCCCATGCTTCTATGTCGGTATTTTCCTCCAGGACTATTTCCGGGGACAGCGACACCGTCTGCTTGATGATAATATCGGCGGAGAGCTTATCCCGAACAGACTGAACCACGCTCTGCAAATCAACGCCAGCCTGGTCGATCTTGTTGATAAAGATAACGGTGGGAATGTTCATTTTCCGCAGGGCATGGAACAGAATACGGGTCTGGGCCTGCACGCCATCTTTAGCGGAGATCACCAAGATGGCCCCATCTAAAACAGCCAAAGAGCGGTACACCTCCGCCAAAAAATCCATGTGGCCGGGCGTATCCACAATGTTAACTTTACATCTGTGCCACTGGAAGGAAGTGACTGCCGCTTGAATGGTAATCCCACGCTGCCGCTCCAAAAACATGGTGTCCGTCCTCGTTGTCCCTTTTTCGACGCTCCCCGGTTCTGAAATGGCTCCGCTGGCATATAGCAGGCTCTCCGTCAAGGTCGTCTTTCCAGCGTCTACATGGGCAAGAATTCCAATATTGATTATTTTCATGTGATTGTCCTCCCTTTACAGCCCCAAAGGGCATAAAAATCCCCAGCAGTAAAATACTTTTACCACTGGGGATTATAAGTTGCGGACATACACATATACAGCATACACCTGTTTGTGATTGCTGTTTTTGGGGATATGTCAAAATTGATAAGGCAAAAGTATTCTTAAATTGGGTACAAAAAACTAAGCCCCTACAAAAGGAGCTATCATAATCCTTTGTTCCCACTATTTGATTATAGTTTTATTTAAGAATACCTTGCCGCATATTTTTCACTCCTTTTCTGGACTAAATCATTGTATCACATCAGTTTTAGGAAAGCAAGTACCTAAAAGAAATTTTTCTTCCCCTTATATGTAACAATCATACCGGCTTCCTAGCGTTCAGAATGTTTTCTGCTGTCTGCTGTGGTGTTTGGTTGGAATTGTCCAACCAAAAGCCGATCCGTGGTGTTGTCTGCATTTTACTAAATACAAATTCAATGTATACAGAAAGATATAAGGAGTGGGAGGGATTCCGCCGTAGTTGGCATTGTAGGAAAATCCAAAAGTTTAGATTTTCCCACAATGCTTATCTTTTGGTCTTTGGTTCGGAATAGTGTAGTGCTGGCGGTCTATCTCTTGTTTTCGGTTGCTTGCTTCCTTACCGTACATGAGCATTACTGGCAGGGTTGTCCTGGCCGTAACCTTCCAGAAGGTTCACCACGCCCCAGATACCGAGGCCCGCGCCCAGGGCAATCACAAGGGTCTGCAAAACGTCAACTGCGCTGTTGAAAAATTCCATAAATCATATCCTCCTAAAAATGTGTTTGAACTACTCTGTTACATCAATCTCGTACACATCGAAGCTGTCCGCGGGCTTTACCACGGCGCGCTGCTTCTTCATGTACCGTTCCATGTCAAAGACATTTTTAGGGTCGGCGTCGGCAGTGTACCGGTAATTCGGGTGCTTTGTCAGGTCGTACTTCTCCGATAGGAACGGGCGCACGCCACGCAGCATGAAGATACACTTTCCTCCGTCCATTACTGCCAATTCGTCCTGTGTCATCAGCTCCTTTCCCAATTTTTGATATGTAAGGCCGTGGGAAATCTGGGCGCCCCGGTTTTCGGACTGGTTATAGGAGTCAATGGTCTCCTTTCCCAGAAGCTCGGATATTTCTTTGAGCGTGGACTTCTCCTTGCCTCCCAAAAACAAGGTGCTGTCGCAGTTACCCACAATGGTATCCGCCGCGTCCTTGTAGATGGTCTTTAACTGGCTCTGCGACTGTAAAATAATCGAAGCCGATATTTCACGGCTCCGGATGGTAGCGATCAGCTTGTCGAAGTTCGGTATCTGGCCGATGTTCGCGAACTCATCCAGGATGAGCCGCACATGGACGGGCAGCCGCCCGCCGTAGAAGTCATCGGCCTTGTCGCAGAGAAGGTTGAATAATTGTGAATACATCAGGGCGGCCACAAAGTTGAAGGTGCTGTCCGTATCGGAAATGATAACGAACAGCGCCGTTTTGCTGTCGCCCAGGGTGTCAAGCTCCAGTTCGTCCGTCTCCATCAGGTCCCGGAGCTCTTTTATGTCAAATGGGGCTAACCTGGCCCCGCAGGAAATCAGTATGGATTTTAAGGTTTTGCCCGAAACGAGTTGTCAAGGACTTTTTAATCAAATTCACAAAAATGCCACAAAAAAAGTGCCAGAAGCACTTTCATGCTCCTGACACTCAGGCGGGTGGGGTTACTTTTCCCCGGCAAGGATTTTTTCGCAAACGGTCTGGTATTCCGGCAGCCGTTCAAGGAAGGGGTTCCAGCGCCGCTTTATCTCGGCCAGTTCCAGAGGATCAGCGGTCTGTTCGGTGTGGTCGTTGCCGGTCATCTGCAACACATCCATCGACACCTCGGAAAACAGCACTTCGGCAAGCTGGTCGGCGGTGTCAACGAGTATTTCTTCCTCGACATACCGCTTTTTTGTGCTGATTTTCAGCAGCAGATAGCCCAGCTTATCAGACCAGAGCCATTCCAGATAGGGGCTTTCCCGGATGTAGTCGGCAAACACCGCGTAAACCCTCTCAATCTCTTTCTTTTCCATTTCTTCGTACAGCATTTTCATGTCCTCCTTGACTAAAAGTTTTGGCGTGTACCATCATCAGTTTAACACAAGGCGGCTGGCTTTATCAGCGGTCACATCTGCTGTATCTCGTTTTTGAGCATACGCTTGATTTTGTCGCTCATGGTTTCGGTGCTGGTCTGGCTGAAATGGACGCGCACCGTGTAGGTGGTCTTGCCGATTTTCTTTACCAGCGCGGGGGCGTCCTCCGGCGCTCTGGTCGGGGCGGTGTCTGCGGTCTGCATGGTACGGGTTTCTTCGCTCATGGCGCTCCTTTCTCCGGGCGGGGCTGCGCCGTCCGGCAAAAAAATTACTCATGCTTACGGTTCACAATGTCTTTCGCCGCCTGCCTGGTGGCTCCGGCGTTTTCCTCCCGGAAGTTCTTTCCGGCAAAGAGGATCGGGGCGCACCGTTCCAGGATACGGTCATAGATACGGGCGTGGGCCAGGTCAGGCGGGTTCTTGAGTTCGGCCAGCTTCAGGTTGGTGGTGATTATCATGGGCCTGCGGCTGCGGTAGCGGCTGTCAATGACGAAAAACATCTGCTCCATCGCATACTCGGTACTGCGCTCCACACCCAAATCGTCAATGATGAGCAGGTCGTACTCATCAAAGCTGGCGATAAAGTCGGCCCTGTCCTCGGAAAACATCCCTGTCAGGCGGTTCAGGATGGTAGGAAAGTTCGTCATCAGCACCGGCACATCCCGGTCAAGCAGGGCGTTGGCGATACAACCGGCAAAAAAGGACTTGCCGGTTCCCACATCCCCGAACAGCAGCAGACCGGTGTTGTTCCTGTATGCCTCTTTCCAGTTCTCCACATAGGCGCGGGCCTTGTCCATTAGGGGATTTTGGCCGTTGTCGTTGGCGAAGGTGTAGTCGTACAGATAGCGGTCTTGCAGACCCTGAGCCTTCCGGCGCTTGATACGCTCCATGCGGCGCTGCCGTTCCTCGGCGGCCTTGCGCTGTTCCTCGGCCTCCCGCTGGCACTGGCAGATACAGCGGGGCATGAAGTAGCCCGGTTTTCCAAAACATGGCACAACGGTCTGCCTCTGGCCGCCGCACTTCTTACAGTGAATGAGACCGTCTGCCGGGTCTATGTACTCGTCCCCGGCCAGCTCCACACCGGCGGCTGCCTTGTCGATCAGCGCCCGGATTTCTGCGGTAATCTCCATCATACGGTTTCATCCTCCTTTACGCTGTAATCCCGGTTTCGAGAGGGCGGGGACGCTTTCCTGGCGTCCTCGCTGGCCCAGTGCCGGATGGTGGCGGCATGGCTCTGATACCGCTTGCCGGTAGAAGCCATGTACTCGGACAGCTTTTCGATGTACTGGCCCCATACCGTGGGAAAGCTGGCCTGTAGGTCTGCCAGTTCTTCGTCCGTCAGGAAAACATTCTGGTAACGGCCATAGGCGCGGGCGGTGCGCCCCGTTTCGGGGCGTCCCTTCTCTATCTCTCTCTTTATCTCTATCTCTTTCTCTAACTCTATCTCTATCTCTGGTGGACGAATGTCGGACAAATGTCCGCCGTTTGTCCGGGGCGCAGAAAGAGCCTTGTTTTGAAGCCTCGCCGCCCGCTTTCGCTCGGCCTCGGTGGAGGACTGGCCGATCAGCAGCTCGATATTGCTCATGTAAAAAGTGCCGCTGTCCAGCACTTCCACAAGACCCAGCTTCAGGAAGATTTGCAAGGCCCTCTCCACAGTGCCGATCTGCTGGCGGGTGATGGTGGCGATCATCTGCGCCGTGTAGGGGATATTCTCGTCAAGCTGGAGCCGCCCGCCGTGTTTCAGGGATTTCAGATACAGCTTGAGCAGGATGTTGGAGTACAGCACACCGTCCTGCATACTTTCCAGCAGCACGATGGAGTCATCGTCAAAATAGTTCTCTTTGAGTTTCAGGTAGTAATATTTTCGATTATCTGACATGGGTTCCTCCTTGGGGTTTATTTCAGGGGTCTATACGCCTTTAGAGGGCCGTTTTGGGGACCAGAGGATAAATCTATCAGGCCCCCAGCGACACCCTCGAAAAAAGCCTTGATTTACAAGGGGTTTTCGGCCCCTAAAGCGTGACACTTGGCCCTCTGTTTGCGCTTGCGCTGGGCGGCCTTGATACGCTTCATGCGTCCGGCACATTCCGGGCAGTATTTGGCCCGGTTGGAGCCGGGGGTGAACAGCGCCCCGCAGACGGCGCACCGTTTGGCGTCCAGGCGGTGGAACAGGGCCGTTTCCAGTTCCCTGTCCAGCGGCAGCACCGCCGCCCGGAACCACCGGCACAACAGGGAGTAGGAAATGGACTGGACGCAGACACATTCCTCCCCATCATCCAGCGCGATACAGTTGCCGCCGTCATAGTTGCAGCACTCATGTACTAGCCGCCGCGCTCTGCGGTACTGGCGGTAGTCCATGACGGGGATGGGTTCAGGCTTGCTTTTCTTCATGCTGGCACTTCCCACACCCGCCGCAGTTGCCGCAGCCCTGGCAGGCATGGGCCTCCGGCTCCGGGCCGGTGGGCGCGTCTGCCGGTTCCGGCTGCAAGAGGGCAAGGGGCAGGTTGATATTCAGGTGAACAGTGACAGGTAAAATAATCTGCTTCATAGGGCAATCTCCTTCCGTGAGTGAATGTTGACAGTTCTGTGCAAAGGGGTGTCGTGAAACGCGACGCACCTAAAAGGGGTCGCCAAAACGCCGTACCCTTTACCGTTCCGGCCCCCGGTCGCGGGGCTTATCCCGTTCCTGCCGGGCCAGTTGGGCGGCGGCCTTGCGGAGCCGTTCAACGGCTTTCAGTTCCTCCCGCATTGCCTTCATGTCGATGGTGTCCACCTGCTTCTGGGCGGTCAGCAGGTCAATCTCGCGCTGCCATGCCTTGGGGGTGATTTCCTCACCGCCGTCTTTCAGTTCCTTCAGATACCGGGCCGCCGCGTCATAGAGGATCAGTTCCCGGCTGTGGCGCTGCTCAAACAGTTCCCGTTTCTCCGGCGTTACCTTGGCAAGCTGCTTGCGGATGGGCTTGTACTTGTTGTACTGCGCCCACATCTCCCCGCGCTCGGTGAGGGTGGCGATCCGGCGCTCGGCCTGGACGATTTTCCCCCGCAGGTCATAGTAGCTGCTGTTCATGTCGGAGATTTTATCGTGGAGCTGCTGCATGGTCTTGATCCCGTTTGCCTGCATAAAACTGAACAGGGCGGCGCTCTCCTGCAAAGCCCGGATTTTGCCGGTGCGGGTGTCGGGCCGCTTGAGCTGCTGCTGGGCCTCCCACAAGTCCATCATGCGGGGCTGCTGGCCCTCCGGCTTCTCCGCCTCGGCCTTCGACCAGTTGTAGAGGCGGGTAATGCGGGCCTTGATTTCCTTAAGCAGCTTGTTGTCGGCGGCGATCTGCCGGTTGACTTCTCCCTTGTCGGTGCGGATGCCGCGCTTCTCCATCTGGCTGGCTGCTGGCCCCAGGTGGACAGAGGGGATTTTATCAATGCCCTGTCGCTTGTAGCTGCGGTGGTCTACCAGGGCAGGCTGACCGGCGGCCTCCAATGCCCGGTTGGTATAGGCCGCCCATGCCGCCCGCCAAATCTCCACATTCCCTTTGTCGTTCCAGTCGGTGGTGTCCTCCCGATGGTTCTTCCAGCCGCCTTTCCCATCTGGGATACGCTGGCCGTTCTCGTCCAGGTCGTATGCCTTGCGGCACTTTGCGCCCCATGCGCCATTTTCTTTTAGAGGCCGGACGGTCAGCATGATATGAACATGGGGGTTGCCGGTTCCCTTATCGTGGATGGCGAAGTCGGCGCACATCCCCTTGTCCTCAAAGTTGTCTTTCACATAGGCCCGGACAAGGGCAATCTGCTGTTCCCTGGACAGTTCACGGGGCAAAGCCGCCTCAATCTCGCGGGCAAGCTGGCTGTCCCTGGCTTTCTCGATCTGCTCCACACTGTTCCAGAGGGTATAGCGGTCTGCAAACTCCGGCGGGGCGTGGGCGGGCAGCATGATTTCCGCATGGACAACGCCGCCCTTCCGGGTGTAATCGTGGGTCAGGCCGTCCCATTCATTCGTCAGTTTGGTTCCACTTCGGTAGGCGGCTGCGGCAACAGCGGAACGGCCCTCGCTGCGCTTGATGATACTGACGGGGATATGGCAAAAATCTATGGGTGGCACCTCCTTTCGGCGGGGTATCTCAGGCTCCGTGGAGCCGGACAGACGCGAAGCGGGTGTTAGGCTGCGCGGGGCGCACAAGGGGTTTGGGGAGTGTAGCTCCCCATCGCGCTCAGAGAGCGCAACGGCCCCCGGCAGGGCGCACGACACCGGCAACGGTGTATAAGTGCGCCCTTGTAAACAAGGGACTTACGGCTTATCCCCGGATTTCGGCAGTTTTGCGGCCAGTTCCGCCGCCCCCGGAAGATGGGACAGGGCAATCAGGAACGCTTTGACCTCTATGCCGGGAAGGTCAGGGGCCAGAGGGAAAATGCCCTCCAAAATGGCCCCGCGCTCAATCAGGCGGCGGGTGCGGGCCTTGCGTTCCTCGTTACGCTGCTTGTTCTCCAAAATCTTCTGGCGGTTCTCAAGCTGCCGGATCTCTTTCAGGACTTCTTCGCGTTCGTCTTTTTTCTGTTTCGCTTGGGCGGTACTGTCTTTGTGCATATCGTTTTCTCCTTTGGCGGCTTCATCCAGCCGCGCTTGATATAATATTTCTGTAACTTGATAATAGCGTTGCGAACCGTGACAATGGCTGCTGATGTCGTGAAGCCTTCGGCCTCGGCAATCTCCTTAAACTGCTTGCCCTCCCAAAACCGGGCGTGCAGGCAGCTTGCCTGCCGTGGCGTCAGGGTGGCAAGGGCCTCCCGGAGCCGTTCCATCATCAGGGTATAGGCAGCCTCCTGTTCCCGTTCCGTTTCCTTCTCCATCAGAATAGCTTCCGGGGAAATGACCTGTTCCGGGAAATGGTGTTCTATGCCGGGGGATGCGTCCAGAGAGTAACAGTGATAGTGCTGCTTTGCGTCATTGGCGTTCTCTGCGCGGCTTTCCTCCACAATGGCATCTGCAACCTCGTCCGGCACTTCCACAAAAGTGTCCTTCTTGCAAATCGGGTAGTAGTATTTTTTCAGGTTGATGGTTTTCATAGGCCGCTTGTCCATTTCCGGCGTATGAAGTACCGGCGCAGCCGCCGGAGCGCCGCATGAATGGACTTCCCAGCCTGGGATGGGGTAATGCCCTCCATCGCGGCAATGTCCTTCACTTTCATCCCCAGCATATACCGGGCATGGACACGGCGGGCCTGCGTTGGGGGCAGAGAAGAAATGGCCTCATAGAGCCGCCGGAGCAGTTCGGCATATTCAGCCTGCGCCTCCTTTTCCATCAGGCAATCCTCCGGCGATGGCTGCGCCCAGCCGATAGCGGTCTTCTCAATCCCATCATCGCAGTCAAGGGAGTAAAACGCCTTGTAGCGGTACATCTTCCTCTCCCTGGCGGCCTCGGCCCGCTTGTCCAGCAGGAACGCCTCAACGATTTCATCCGACACCTCCACAAAAGTGTCCTCGGTGCAGAACGGGTAATACTGCTTGAGGTTGATGGTCTGCATAGGCCCGCCCTCACTCTGCCGGAAAAAGGCCGTCATAGCAGCGGCGCATATTCCGCAGTCCCCGCCGGATAGCAACGCTGACCTTGCTGCTGTCTACGCCCTCCCTCCGGGAGATTTCCGGCTGGCTGATACCGGCGATGTAGTAGGCCCGGACGCGGCGGGCCTGTGTGGGGGTAGCATGGGCCAGAGCCTCCGGCAAGGCGGCCAGCAGCCGCAGATGGGCGGCCCGTTCCTCGCGCTCCAAAAGGATTTCCTCCGGCGATCTGCCGTGTTCCAGCGCGTAGTTCTCTGTCCAGCTATATGCGTCCAGAGAGTAGTAGGCGCGGTGGTAGACCTTGCGGCGCTCATAGTTGTTCATCTCGCGCTGGGCCTGCCGCAAGACTTCCCAAACCTCATCGCTGACCTCCACAAATTCATCGTGCCGGTAGTGGGGATAAATCCACCGCAGATTGATTGTTTTCATAGGCTTACCTCCTGAAAATGGGAGAGGCGGGCAGCCTGTCCGCTGTCCGCCTCCCGCTGGGATAAGGGAAACAATCCCTTTCACTTGGTAGCCCGAAAAGGGGTCATTCGTTAGGGTAGTTCGGAAAAAATTTCAAAAATTTTTTCCGAACCGCGTCAATGCTCTCATATACGGATACTTTGGAGCAGCCGCACACCGTCCCGATCTCCGCAAGTGTCAGCCCGTCCAGAGCATAGAGCAGGAACCGGCGGCGCTGGGCCTCGGTGCAGGTGTCCAGGACGGCCATCAGCTCGCCCAGCGTTTCCATGCGGCAAAGGTATTCCTCCGGCGTTTCGCCGTAGATACCCACTCCCTCGGTGGCAACTATGTATTCGTCAAACTCCCGGCCATCCCAATGCCGCCGCTGCTCATGGGACAGGTTCTCGGCTTTGTGGTCGGCCCGGTCAAGAAATTCATAGACTTCCAGCGTGACCTCCACGGCCACAGCTTGTCCGTTATAATTGATGGTGACTTCCATCGGCCTTTCCTCCGTTCAGATTTTTGCGGGAAAATCTGAACGGGGTGGCGGGGAACGGCACCGGGGGCAAGGTTCGGGCCATGTTGACCCGATGTTCCGTCCCCACAGGTATGAAAAAGCGCCCGGACAGCAGAAAGCTATTCGAGCGCAAAAAATACGGTATTCAGTTACATTGTGACAATTTTCGCACTGGCTGCCAGACGGGGCCGGTTCGGTGGCTGGGCTTTTTTTGACGGTAGTGCAAATATCGTCTGAATTTGTCGGCGGTCAGTGTGCTTCATGGCGGCTCCCTCCTAAAGCCGCCGTGTCAGCGTATAGGCG
>FCNA01000031.1 GCA_900018345.1 Clostridiales bacterium CHKCI006 | reverse complement strand
GCGCTGGTAGCTCAATAGGATAGAGCGTTTGACTACGGATCAAAAGGTTGTGGGTTCGATTCCTGTCCAGCGCGCCAATAGAACGGGAAGTAGCACAGCTTGGTAGTGCATCTGGTTTGGGACCAGAGGGTCGCAGGTTCGAATCCTGTCTTCCCGACCATTAAAGGGGCCTTAGCTCAGCTGGGAGAGCGCCTGCTTTGCACGCAGGAGGTCAGGAGTTCGATCCTCCTAGGCTCCACCATTTTTTTGGCGGTGTAGCTCAGTTGGCTAGAGCAATCGGTTCATACCCGGTGGGTCGGGGGTTCAAATCCCTCCGCCGCTACCATTTG
>FCNA01000119.1 GCA_900018345.1 Clostridiales bacterium CHKCI006 | reverse complement strand
TCTTGTCTAAATTGAAAGAATCGGTATCATCATGTTCTTTAACACTTGCATAGGATGTTTTTCCTAAAAAATACTGTGATCCAATGGGGAGGATATATTCACTAGTTGGTTCTTGTTGGCAACCGCTCAAAATGAATAGCAGGACCACACAAATACGAATTATACCATGTCTCATATGCATTTCTCCTTCCGGGGATACATCTGATTCTGTAATCAGAAATATCAAGATCTGTTTAATATTTTTTGTTTCTGAACTCAATTTTCTTTACACCGTCTATCAATAGTCAAATTCATTTTTATATGTCTTATGTTTTAATCTTTCTTTCAGGTAGGTTGCCATGTTTTTATCAACACAATAGATATAGCAGCCCTTCTGGACTCTTGTTAGAAGAGTGCGATAGGTGTTTTTGATGATCCTGTCCGCAATACGAAGTGCTTGTTCTTTATCTTTTTTATATAATCCCTTTAATCTGGTGCTAGTATAAAAATAGGGCCAGGTAAAATGGGAAAAGACATCTTGAACAAAACAGGAAAGAGAGGTATTCTTGATATAGTAACAGGATGTCCGGGATAAGATTGAACAAGAGAAGAGGTTATT
>FCNA01000093.1 GCA_900018345.1 Clostridiales bacterium CHKCI006 | reverse complement strand
GTCCTTACAAAACTTTCAGGATCTTCGATACTTCTATCCACATGGGATTCTGCGGCAAAGTTCACGACGATATCGAAATGTTCCTTCTCAAACAGATCGAAGATGAATTTTCGATCAGCGATATCTCCTTTGATGAACTTGTAGTTTGGTTTATCTTCTACTGGTTTACATGTTTCCAGATTACCTGCATAGGTCAATAGATCGAGATTGACGATCATATCTTCCGGATATTTCTCCACCATATAGTGGATAAAATTTCCGCCAATAAATCCTGCGCCTCCGGTCACTAATATCTTCATCTTATTTCCTCCTCGTAAATAAACTGATTATCGGATTCTTCCAGCGTCGGTCCGTTCTGATCCTTTTCACTTAAGACTGGCTCGATCCCATTTAATAAGGATCCCCAGTCTACATTGACGGTCGGATCATCATAACGCATCCCGCCTTCAGACGCCTTATGATAGACATTATCTACTTTATATCTGAATTCCACATCATCTGTCAAGGTCAAAAAGCCATGCGCAAATCCCTGTGGGATAAAAAACTGTCTGTGATTCTCTGCACTCAACTCTACAGATACCCACTGTCCATAGGTTGGACTTCCCTTACGGATATCCACAGCCACGTCGATGACCTTTCCCTTCGTACAGGAAACCAGTTTAGATTGGGCATAAGGAGGATTTTGCCAGTGCAGACCTCTCAATGTTCCTTTCTGGGCACTGAAGGACATATTATCCTGGACAAATTCAACCTTAATACCTAAGGCCTCATATTTGGGTTTTGAATAGGTTTCAGTAAAATACCCACGATGATCACCGAATACATCCGTATCGATGATCAGTACGCCTGGGATCTTTGTTTCAGTTACTTTCATCAGTC
>FCNA01000089.1 GCA_900018345.1 Clostridiales bacterium CHKCI006 | reverse complement strand
ATAAATGAAAATAGCTACTTTCACTCATTCAATCGCCCCCATTCACTTATGTAGTCGAAACCTACTCGGTTCCGAATAATGGTTTTCTACTAAAACCATTATAACATAGTTCATGGAGCACTACGCTGCAAGCTGCGGGGAAAGGCCCATTGATGCTATAGATTTGCTCTCGTAAATCTATAGCTTATTCTATTGGAAATTATCTCAATTTGTCAGACTATATAGAGTTCTTCTTAATAAAAAAATTTATTTAAAGATGAATAGGCATTAGAAACATATATATATAATAGGAGGTGTTCTATATGAAAAATTATGAATTACAAAATACTTCAATATGGAGTTTCCCGGACAGAGGAAACTGGTCAACACATAAGGGTGATTATAGAGGAAACTGGTCGCCGCATATTCCTAGAAACCTAATTCTCAAGTATACAAAAATTAATGACCTAATACTTGACTGTTTTGTAGGTTCAGGAACAACACTCATTGAAGCGAAGTTATTGAATAGAAATGCTATTGGAGTTGATATTAACAATAATGCACTGAATATATCTAAAGAAAGGCTTCGCTTTGCCAGCCACAATTCTTCTATGATTAAATTATATAAAGGTGATGCACAAAAATTAACAATGATTAATGATGATTCTATTGATCTTATATGTACTCACCCACCATATGCAAATATTATTAAATATAGTAAAGATATAGATAATGATTTATCGTTATTAGAATATAACGATTTCTTATTACATATGAATAATGTTAGCAAAGAATTATATCGAGTATTAAAACATGGTCATTTTTGCTCATTTATGATTGGCGACATTAGGAAAAACGGTGATGTGCTACCTTTAGGGTTTCGTACCATGCAAGTTTTCTTAAATAACGGATTCATACTTAAAGAAATTATTATTAAAGAGCAGCATAATTGTAACTCTACAAAATACTGGAAAGATAGAGCACAAAACTTGAACTTTTATCTTTTAGCACATGAATATATTTTTGTTTTATATAAACAATAGGATTAGTGCGACAAAAGGTCAAAAAATTAATGAATACGTCGGAGCTTTTGAGTCACTTCCACCGGATTGTTTTGCGTCAGTAAATCTTGTCAATGTTAACTAGTCAAATCACTTATAATTGAGCCACTGTGTTATTTAACTTCAAAGATATTACCCTTACAGAATAATGCTTAAAGATAACACCCACTTATGTGCAAGTAGTGGCTCGAATAGTGCACCCCTAGCGGTGATAGCGGTGCAGAATGATGGAGTCATCGGTGCGCAATAACGGACAAAAAGGTGCGCTCAATCTTCCTCTCATGCTATGATTATTTCGTAGTATGAAGGGAGGATTTTTACATGCAAAAAAGTACTACAATTATATCTGTTCTGCAGATGCTCGAGGGTGGTTTCTCGTATAGAGATATCCGCGCTAGCCATCAGCTAGGCAACAGCTCTATCACCTAAATCAAGAAGGGGTCCAATGATCTTGATATTTCATTAAAGGATCTTCAGAAAGCGGAGAAAGAGAACCACCTTGATAAGAGATTAAAATTAATGAACAGATATAAATTATTGATCATCGATGAGATTTTTAGTACAGAATCCGCAAACTCATTTTTCCAACTCATATCACAAAGACATTAGAAATAATCCACCATCATTACAACAAACAGAAATTTATCTAAATGGAATGAAGTTCTTAGATATCCAATTATTACAAACGCTATACTTGAACGACTACTTCATCACTGTCATATTGTCAACATAGTAGGTCCCTCTTATAGGACAAAGGATCTCATGGATGTGCTGGATGATTCAGTGCAATCTGGTAAATATTGATAAGCAAAATTGGTAATATTAAAAGAGCATTTTTTTGGTGAATTTTATATTGACAAAATCACCCAATTTTGGGATACAGCTCCTTTCGTCATATAGAGGACCTTTTTGTTTATTTTTTCTAGAAGTGATACAATTACACCGCTTAAATCAGGAAAACATCTTAGATACTCAGACAATTTGATATCATCATCAATACAAACATACAATATTCACATTAATTATCGTTAAAGATCCTCTTTCAAGCAACAAAAACAAGCCAGCATTTCGACTATTCATAAGCTGGCTTGTCTATGTTCATTTATCTTGTGGGGTCTCTAACCACAACATTATTTAACCTCCAATTTTCGCAAAAACCACTAGTTATCTTATAGTAGACCCCGAAAGATTTATGTCCTGCTTGCTGGATCATCTCCTTTTGTTGTTCCACATCACTGCATAACAATATAGCGTCCAAATCTGAGATACAGCTCTTTCCAGCGTACGAAGAGAGCTTTTCTCTTTTATTTTCCTAAGTGATTATAAAATGATCAACCCTGGACCAGAGACACAATTTCAATATGCAAATCCTTTTAAGTAATCATCAATACAATCATGCAACATGCACATCATTGATCAATGAAGTTAAACTTTCAGATAACATTAACAAACCATCGTTTCGGATATTCATAAGAAGTCCTGTTAATATCTGTTTGCATTGTGGTACACCAAACCACAAGTTTATTTATTGCCTATTTGCGTAAAACCTCGAATACTCTGAGAGTTCCCAGATTTACTTATGGGATTTTGCCCAGAGTATTTGTATTATTTTCATTATCTAGATAGTTTGGGCTATCTGATTTTTTGCTGCCATTGTGTTGCCATGAAATATGATCACTTTCTAGGAAATAGGCTAGAGGGCCAAACAAAATAAATACACTGATTTTCATGACTCCAATTCTTTAAGTCTGCCTACATTTTTAAAAATGTGGGCAGGATAAGACTCAGGGAATGTTTTTTCCATTGATTCATAAATATTTTCCCAAATCTCAGTAAACATGGTTTCAACTAATGTTTCTATTTGATCTTTATTGAAATATTGAGTGGAATAT
Organism: Clostridiales bacterium CHKCI006; assembly: GCA_900018345.1. Lineage (GTDB taxonomy): Bacteria > Bacillota_I > Bacilli_A > Erysipelotrichales > Coprobacillaceae > Fimiplasma > Fimiplasma intestinipullorum. The sequence continues at coordinate 5,727 of FCNA01000089.1, read as the reverse complement.
CCTTCTATTTCTTTTATTTTACCAAGGATAATGTGCAGTAAATACCTATTGCCATGCACAAGAACTAAACGTTTTCGGCCTGTAACAGTTGGTTCATTTTGCGCAATACAATGTTCAACTGCTCGGAGAACTTGTATATTGTTGTATAGTGAAAAACTGTTGGTTTCTCCATTAAATAGCAGTTTATAAGGTGTCCTTTCAATACTTTCAGTTAATGCGCCAACATTTCTTTTCGTAAGAGCAGTTATTGTGAGATCAGGTATAGCACATGCTTGCGCAATTATAGCTTCATCCAAAGAAATTTGTTGTTCTGGTGAATCAATTTTAGATCCTGATTTATACAAATATTGGATACCGCCAAAGCTTAATTCCATGCGAAGGCGTTCCTGATTGGGATCTAACGAAGCAAAATCTTTCCCTTCTATTCTATTTTGTGTATTAGATAGTTTGGTAATTTGAGCTACCTGCTCCTCATTAGCGTCACCCAAATCAATCATCTGAATATAAACACAAGCTGAATTAAGCAATTCGGGCATTTCCGCATATACAGAACCAATGGTGCCAGTTGTTTGGGCCCCATTAACTAATGAAACTCCTTCAAGTACAAATAGGCCCGTATTACGATCTGTACTATATGCTGCTTTTTTAGTTATCTTCTTGCACAGCATTTTTATTCCGTTATTATAATAGAAAAATTTATCAGGTTCACTTTTGAGGACTTCTTTGATTCCTTGATTGACTTCTGTACTCCCTTTATAATATCGGATATTTTTGGCAAATAACCTATTTCCGTACTGTTTATACCATTCTCCTACAGCGGCAACGCAGATAGTTCCATAATATGCTCTATATGGAGCTTCAACAATTCCCCAATTGTTCAAAATAACGTCATCGAGTACTATGTTCTCACAATTTTGCCCGTTTGCAAGATAGTCATATATATCTTGCAGCTTGCTTTCAGTAAAAATAAGCAACTTTGTTGTATCATCTTCGTTGACTTGCCCAAGTAGCTCGTTTATAGGTCGAAGAGCATATGGAGCAATATTTTGATTGCCAGTATGACAAAATATCATTTCGATCTGATAATCCATATCTCGAATAGCCGCAGTAATTTCTTGTTGTTTAGCCGCCAACTTGGCATTACAGCCGGAAAAATCGAAATTAATAAACCGTTTGATACCTGAAACAAAAGCATTGGCCTCCTCTTGCGATATCCCCCCGTTTCCATCTTTGCGCCACTTACTTTGCACAAGAAATAACTTTTTTTGTGACGTATCATTATAAACAGCATCAATCCCCATATCATGGTATCCGTCTGTAATTGTTTGTGCTGCCGAATCGTAATCGATACCACATCTCATGATTATTGCCAAGGCAGCTATTGCTCGTGTGTAGTATTTATTTTTTCTTTCTACATCATCCGAAGCATCTGAAAGATCTATCTTACTATCAAATATTTCATCCAGTTTCGTTTTAACTCGAATCATTTTTAAGTTCGGCATATTAGTTCCCACCCTTTTCTCTATCTAACACCGATTGGTTTATATAACGGTGATAGGTTTCTCTTAGTGCGTATAGTCCAAGATTAATTCTGCTACTCTATATCGGTAAACTGCTTACCAAATTAACTGATTTCTTATTGACAACTTCATCAATGTATTTCTTCCAAGCTGGAGCCTCCAGAATGTCTCTGCGAGATTCGCACTTAACGATCAAATCTCTGAGCTTTTCAGGATCCGCCTTGTTGGCTTCAAACATCGCAACAAAGTATTTCTGGAATTGTACCAAGGTAAGAGGAACAATATCTAGTCGTTGTTTTTTATCATCTTTTGTGTACCAAATGCCGTGTCTAAAAGTTTCTGCGGTATTCGTGTCGATGTGGACAGCAATAAACATACCGTATACGGGCTTATCATACTTCAAAACGGCATCAGAAACATGACGCCTTACCGGCTCACCCTCCATTGCTTCCTGGCGAGAAGATGTAGACATTGTAACTTCAGTTAAAATAGCGAAATCCTCGAATTCGCAGTACAGATCCCCCTTGCCACCACCAGCAACCGAAACAGGTAAAAAGTCAGAATCCAATTTAAATCCGCGAACTTCATAAGGTTTGTTGACCATGTGATTGATTGCTAACGTAGCGCGCCAAAGAATCCACTCCAAATATGCCGGCATTTCATCTTTGGGCACTTCGATTGCATTGTCCTCATCATAGACAAGTTTACCGCCGCCTTTTATGAGAAGCGACATATAATCTCTAATTTCTTGCCATTGGTTGCACTGATCTTTGGCATACTGGATTTCATCAGTTTGTGCAAGGATATTTTCAAGTCTCAGTCTTGCTATATTGATTTCTGCTGCAGTGTCAAGCGTGAGACCAGAAATGTCAAAAAAGATGTGACGCTTTTTCATTTGCTTCATCAGATCCTCCAACAATGCGTTCGCCACATCGACATTGTCGGTAGGCAATGGAGCTCCACTGCAAAGCAATCTGTATTGTTCTATAATTGGCACTGAACTTGCAGTTACCTTTGCGAGCTTTTCAGCCAGAATGTGCTTTGTGGGAACAATCATAAGACCTCTACCTTTACGCTGTAATACACCGGAAATACGGAGATATCTCATATTCATATCGCTGTAATCCAGAAAATTGTCGGTTTTTTTGCCATAATTTTCACCTCGCTTTGCGATCTCATTTTTATCGAACGCATGCTTTGCCGAGGTGGCTGATCTTCGCTGTCGCAAATCAAGAATATTGTCTACAACGCTATCCAAATCATAACTCGGGTTAGTGGTATGGCCCCACAAGGCAAACTCAATTCTACTCAATTCAGAGGAGCCTGTGCGCTTCTCTAGCTCCAGCATAATTGCTAAAAGCCATCTCAGTGGGGAAAAGTAGTGTTCACCATCCGGCATAGAATACTGTTCCACACTCATGGCGCGAAGGAAACACTCTTGCACCGCAGCATAAGTGTCAGCATTTAGAAAAACTCTCCCGAAGGGAGTAATGTCGTCCAGTTTTCCTAGATCTTCTTGCCGCCCATCTTTCTTTTTTACTTGCGGGTAAACAAAACCATTTTTAGCAAACATTAATCGCCATTTACGAGCATGACTCCCTGATACATCCTTGCCGTCTTCATTTTGAATAATACTTTTTTCGTCCAAGAGACGCATAAATCCGAGCTCGTTTTCTCTGCCGTGAAGTTTGCCCACAAATGAGGAACTCGCAAATACAGAAAAGCCCTCTTGTATGCGGTTTGGATTGCGTAGACCAGTATTACCAACCAGCCATATATCAATATGTTCAGCCACGAGACCACCTCCATCTTAGAAACCAACAAACAAGTATTCTTGTACAGAATTTCTATGTGTTTTTGCGTCGCTTTGATTGCCAAAGGAATATCTATAATCTACCGGTATAACTTCCACATGCTCTTTATACTTTGCCATCAGTGTCACCATTTCATCTTGTGTCGGCAAACTATTGGAGGAATACGAAACAATTAGTACACAATCTGCAAATTTTCTGAATAGCCTGTCAAACGCATCTGCTGCACCTTTTCTGGTAGAAAAAGGGGTCGGATAAGATTTGAACTTTTTAGTCTGTGTATGCTGTTGAATCTCAACACCTTTCCAATCACGGGCAAGTCCTTCCACAAAATGATATCTACGAACATATTCATTATCAGAGAGCGGTGAATAATAAGGTGGATCGATATATATTAAATCCGCATGTTCAACACGCAAATCCATTGCATCCCCATTTCTGGATCTATTAGGTCTCCCGTTATCAAACACAGCCTTGTTTACTGCCTCAACCGCTTCAAGAAAATGCTGTTCAAGGCTTTTCTGCAAGTCTTTTCGACCATCATTGTAACGTTGCCCTGTATAAGTAAAAATACCCCGTGGCCGTTTTTTTATGCAAGCACGAATCAGTGCGGTCATAGCAATTGCATGTTTGTATGAGTCACTGATTTCAGCTATATTTGCACGCAAAGTATCAATCAAGTTGTTTTCTTCGTCGGTATAGTATAAACCATTGAAAGTATTTGCCACGAAATGGTCTGATTCTTTGCATACTTTTAGTAACTGTTTGGCTTCTTCTATCGGTAATGTTACAGAGTTATTTTCTACCATTGCCTTAGTAAAAGTTGCAGACATTGCCATATAGTCATTGCTAATTACTGTTTTACCTTGTGCCTTAAACATATATCCGACAATGCCAGAGCCAGAAAAAAGATCAACGATGGTTTCTGCCTGAAATTGAGATGCTACCGACCAAATTTCAGAGAGCAACTTACTCTTTGATCCCATAAATCTAGTGGGTGGATATGCTGATACCTGTGGAGACAAAGGTTCGGGGGCAAGTTTGATTAGCGAATGCTGCTTGGGAGGAATAGTAACAATAACATCTTCTCCTTTGCGCTTGCTTCCATTACAAGAAATATGTCTTTTTGTCTGGATAACATCTATCTTGAAGGGAGCATACAACTCATGCACCAGAGGATGATTTGAATTGGTCAGCAAGACATAGCATCCCATTTCGGACAGGCGCATTACAACCTTTGCCAATTCAACATGATCTTCTTCATAAAATTGTTCTTTTGTGTACCTCTTAAAATCAGAATACTTGGAGATCGGAAGATATGGTGGATCTAAAAAAACAAAGTCGCCAGGTTGCACATAATGTTCCAACACAAAAAGATAATCACCGCAGATAATATCAGCTTTTTTTAGCACATCAGAAGCAGCCCAAAGAGTCTCTACATCACAAATTTTTGGGTTTTTGTACTTTCCATACGGAACATTAAACTGTCCTTTCTTGTTTACACGGTAAAGACCATTGTAGCAAGTTTTATTCAAATAAATTGTTCTTGCAGCTGCTTCGGCCTTTGGAAGTGTCTCCCAATCTAAACTGCGAACAGCATAAAACATCTCGCTTGTGTTTTCATACTTTTTAAGATAAGAAATCACATCGCCAACATGTTCAGCCACCTGCTGATACATATTGATCAGTTCAGGATTACTGTCCGCAACAATAGCTGTTTCTGGTTGTAACGCAAAAAAGAGCGCTCCTCCACCAAAAAAAGGCTCAATATATCGCCTATAAGAAGACGGAGCCTTAGGTAGCAATTCGCTTAGCATCTGTGTCTTCCCACCGGCCCATTTCAAGATTGGTTTTGCAACAACAGGGGAAAACTCTTTTACTGTATTACTTTGCATAGTTGCCGCCTCCTCTCACATTTCTTAGTATTAGGAACTAACATCATAATATCACCTATATAGCACTGCGAAGCAGTACATATTTTTATAAAGAGATCTGTTGTCACATTCTTGTTTTCTGAATTTTGTCATTGAAGCATCACTGACAACTGCTACACAAAGAGCAGTCTACTTCATACCTCAACCAATCAGCATCTTCGATGGCTTTTTATAAATTTCGACCATATAGTTTTCTGTACAATTGACTATAATGCAAATCAAAGAATAAAATCAACATTGGCTCGATTAAATTTAGTGTAACACATTTTAAAGATGATCGCAAGTAGGGTAAAGATATTTTCAGGGTTATTTCATGAAGGAAGATTTGAAACAGTTATGAGTTACACAGATAAAACGGTGTGTTTGATCCTGCTTGAATTCTCAGAATCTTCTTATTTCTCAACTTCAAAGCTAAAAAAAGCGCAAAATCTCCCTTACCTCAAATATCCCATTTTTTGCCCT
>FCNA01000164.1 GCA_900018345.1 Clostridiales bacterium CHKCI006 | reverse complement strand
TTGTATATCCAAAGACCGATATCAAGAACATTATAGTACAAATAAGAAACATTTGATTGGTTGTAACATAATTATCTTGATCTTTTAAAAAATAATTTTCAATTCTTTTTGTCTTGAAATAATTACTTAACTCATAAATCATTTCAAAAGAGAAAAAACCTACAACCATAACAATCCATGTTAAAAAACTCCATTCGCGTTGATAGTCCATCAATTTCAAATTAGATAATGCAATAGTTGTAAGAAATACTAAAGCAAATAAGGCACCTAATGAAGCATAATTTGTATTTTTCTTCGAAATCAGCACGTAGGTTACTATGCTAATGAGTAACAAAAGAAAACTCCCTAATGTAAAGCTAATGTTGTTTAACAATGGAACCGCAAATATTAACAAACTTAACCCTGAAAGTGAACCAAGGAATTTACTATTAAGATGCATATGAACCTCCTTTTATATAATACAAGATATCTCCAATATATACTTTGATCCCGCGTATGGTATTTCTGTAATATCTTTGATAATAAAAAAGATGTCTAAAAAGATATATTAAATCTGATATTTTTCCTGTTTGTAAATAACTTAGTCTTCTACTTTCAAATCTAATGTATTTTTTTAGAATGAGATAACCATTATCGGTCAAATTACAAAAATCAGTAGAGTGTTCTAAAATGTACTTATGAACTGAAATTGATTTTTCTAGTCCTTCTATTCTTTTTTTATAATCACCCAAAAGACTTTGTCGTCGCACTGCTTCAAGAGAGGTATTATTCGAATGGAAGCGATATTTAATCAATCCTTCATGATATATTACTACTGTTCCTAGCAGTGAAGCAATTGTCCATAGCAACCAATCATGACCTAATAAATTAGTACTACATAATTCATCTAATTTATTGTTGTGTATATATTCAATCACTTGTTTTCTAACGCACATAGTGCATCCTCTTATATAAGAGGAAATGAAATTATCAATCGGATTGACTTTCTGAATAGTTTTGTCGTACTTAAACGAAGTATTAGGGACATTCTTAGGAGGTGATATGAATTGTCCTTTGTCATCTATAAACATAAGTTCAGATGATATAGCAAGAATATCATTATCTGTTGAAATAATATTGATCATTTTTTCAATCTTATCTTCACACCACTCATCGTCTTGGTCAGCTAAAAATACATAATCTCCTTTACATTGATAAAGTATTTCAAAAAAATTTTTTACAAAGCCCTTATTTGATGAATTTTTGGTAACATGCCAATTTGTTAGATTATTATTAGTAATAAATTCTTTTACCTTTTCAAAACTATGATCAGTTGAACAATCATCTTGAATAATTACTTCATTTGGAGTTAAAGTTTGGTAGGAAATAGTTTCTAACTCTTTAATGATATAGTTTTCTCCATTATAAGTCGCTATAGCAACACTTATATTATATTTGTTTGGCTCCATATACTTTACCCTCCTAACTTAGAGCTTAAATAATGTTTGTAAAAAATATTAACAATAATCTTAAATATGTATATATTCTTTGAGACTTGAATCATGACTTTTATTTTTGTATCTAGACTAGATTGTTTAATTATATTTTTGTGTTCTTTAAAGAAGTTCTGTGCCTCTAAGATTATTGGATGAGAAAGACTATTATTAGATTGAACTATGCGAATAAGAATCGATAGATAGTTTTTGCACTTAAACATAATAGCTAGTGGATAAAGTTTGGATAAGGTATCGTCATTTTGTATATCATCAATTATTTGATTACACGGACGGAGAATTTGTAGATTTTTTTCAGAAAAATTATTTCTTGTTATACTTTTCCCGCCTTGAAAATAGAAATAAATAGTCTGGTTACACAC
>FCNA01000032.1 GCA_900018345.1 Clostridiales bacterium CHKCI006 | reverse complement strand
CTCCCTATATCCTTAGTTGTCACCATCTGAAAATCATCCACAAAGAATATACTAAACTTAGCTGCGTTGATAATTTCTTTTACCTGATTTTCACCTAAGTTTTGAAACATCCCTGATTTCTCGTTGAGACGGTGGGCTTCATCTACAATTAAACAATCAAAATCCTCACTTAAAGATTCCGTAAATGCGCCAGAACCTTTAAACAGATTATCGATATAGGCTTTACGATACTTGCCTTCCGTCAGTTTCTTACGATAGACCTCTCGTGGTGCAGAGTTTTTCGTCACATACATGACATTTTGGTCCATGTTCAATATCGCTACGAGCATATTAATGGCAAGCACCGTTTTTCCGGTACCAGGGCCACCATGTATGATATATACCTTTTTATGGTTGGAATGAATCTTTGCTATCTCTAAGGCTTTCTCAAAGACAACCTTTTGATCATCAATTAAAGTAAACTCCTGGTTCCCCTTTAACATGGAAGTCAGACTATCCTGCAAGGATTTACTGGGTACAATTCTTCCATGGTCAATATGATACAATACATCCGGATTTCCTTTTTTAATATATTTGGAAATAAAACGTGCTAATCGCTCGGTATCCCCTCTGGTAAAAACAGGTGCCTGCTGGATATAATATTGATAGCAGGAATTGACTAAGTCGTCATCCTGTTTTAATCGATAGTTATGCAGATAAGCACAAGGCTTTAAATCAATTTTA
>FCNA01000045.1 GCA_900018345.1 Clostridiales bacterium CHKCI006 | reverse complement strand
GCAATAAAAAAAGAGAATGGACGATAAACATCATGGTTACCGTCCAATAATAAACGCTAGCGTACAGTTAACATTCAAACGCAGGAAGAATCATCCGAAAAATCAAATGCGTCTTATAGAGAAAAATTAGCAAGAAAAATTTTTTTAGTTTTCCTCTTGACAAGTTTTCTCACCTTCTTCTATCGGTGAATAGTAACCAGTTTTTTAAATTTTTTTCACTTTTCTCTTTTCATCATTTTAAAAGTATGCTATTATAAGTGAGCGCCGATATAGTTTAATGGCAAAACAAAGCAATGGTAATGCTTAGCTCCAAGTTCGATTCTTGGTATCGGCACCATTTTATTTATTCGAACTTATGCATATACAGAAGCCTTATTAACAGGATCACCATTGCTGTGTGTGCTGTCCATAAACGCTTGGACACATATAAAAAGCTACCATCCTCAAAATGGTAGCGTATATGATTAGTTCATTTAGTTTTCCTCGAAAAATATGTTACTTGTTTATCTAACATTTCTATGTTAAAATAGACACGTAGCAAATCTCCGCGTGAAAACTGTATGAGGGTAACCAAAATGTTTGCTCCATTTTGAGTTGCTTTTATTTGAATCCTGAAGCTGGGAACTTCAGGATTTTTTTTGCCCTTTTGTTTATGAAATATTCTCTTTTCTTCATTTTAACATTAATGATACCGCTTGTCATTAGTTTTTTGTTCTTTTTCATCCCCACTCTTTAGACTTTGTTGTACTTTTCAAAACAAGGAGAAAGATGAGCTAACGCTCATCCAGAGCATTATATCTATGATTGGGACCAGGAAGATTGCTCTTCCTAGTTGACTTCTTCTTCATCAGCAACATAAACACCATTTTTCTTAACATTCTCGAACACTTCTACGATATCCTCATTGAGGATATTTTTTAGTTTAGAATCATCGAAAGCGTCAAATGCAGTATTGATTGCATTAATCTCAACCGCTGTATCCTTTGCTTTCAACTCTACCATCAATAATGCTTTGTAGAAATACTTTGAGTTTTCTTTTAGCATTTTAGACATCATATCAATGTAAGGCTGTAGCAACATCCTTTCGATATTGATATCATTACTTGCCAGTTCCTGAAGCTCTTTGTCGAGAATGTCCTTGTAATGCTTCTTTGGAACCATGGTTCCTTTGTAGCTATAGGTCATGTCGCTAATTGATTGTGCCATTTTGTCTACTGGCATCTTAGAGAAGTCATCATAGTACTTTCTGCTCATTTCTCTTTCCCCTTTCTGATTACATATATATTATACCTCAATATGAGGTGTTTGTCAATAAAAAACTACTCTATTTGAGGTATTTTTTATTGCAGAATAATCAGTTTGAGTATAGAATATATACATAGAAGGGTTGTATGATGATCTCTGATAAAATTACACATTTACTTAGAATCAGAAAATGTAAGGCTATTGCATATTCAAATGCAATGGGTTTAAATAAACAAATCGCTTTAAAAAAGTATAAACGAAAATCATTCCAATGCAAGACTTAATCATCCTTTTAATCAAGCCTGTAAAACAATAATAACACTAGCCAATATGTGAGGTAATGCTATCATTTATGCCTTGTTAAATATGATAAGAATTAACGTTTTAGTTCGTATTCCCATCCATCTATTTTCTCTTTTCGTCCATCTGGATATACGTACTCTTTTATAATACGCATACCACGCATTTCATCAGTATCCCCGTATACGCAGAATATGCACTGCTTTTCATTCTTTTTCTTTGCAATTTGTTGCATATTATCATTGAAGGCGTTAATACTGTTTAATACGTTAATGCGTGCTATGTCAGATAGCGTTAGATTATTTTGGACAATATTTAATATTGTATTATACATTTTCATAAATTCACAAACATCATTACATTCCTTAATTGCACTACAAATGCGATTTAGCTCTTTTTCCGTATAATTTTCCTCAACTACATGTTCAAGACTTTTAATAACTTCTTGAGCTTTTTCTTCATCTATTTCATATACTTCATGGAAAATGTTTCTACCATCATATGCGATCAGTTTTCCAGATTCATTTTCAAGAAGATCATTACTTTTTTTATCAATCAAAAGCTGATCGAGACGAGCATTAATCTGGATTTGTGCATTGCAAAAATTAATTGTTTCATCCACTAGATGTCCCTCATAGATAGAGATCCATCTAGCATAGCTCCTATATTCAGTCACAACATAGTATCTTCTCATTTTTCTTTCTCCTTTCTGATTATATACTTATTATACCTCGTTTTGAGTAGTTTATCAATACAAATAATTCGGTTTGAGGTATTTTTGTTGCAAAATAATCAGTTTAGTGATAGAATATATGCATAGAGGTGACTGCCGATGATTTCCGATAAAATAAAAGACTTACTGAAAATCAAAAAGTGCAAGGCTATCAATCCAGGATTATTTTATAAATGTCGTGCCATTAACTACCAAGGATTATTTATACATTTGCTGTTTAGCTAATATTATATTTCTGATTATATCACTATATAATTATCACTAACTATTATAACACTGTCGTCTTATATTAACTCTGTTTATAAATGACATTTATTTTTCAAATCTGTCTAAGAATATTAATTCAATTTAACACATGAAACGAGGAAAATAACTTTATGAGATTACTATCTTTATTTTCAGGATGTGGTGGAATGGATATAGGATTTGAAGGCAACTTTACTTGTCTTAAAAAATCCATAAATATCAATCTACATCCTGATTGGATTATAAAAGATATGGGAGACTGGGTACAATTAGCACCAACAAATTTTGAAACAATATTTGCCAATGACATTTTAGAGTGTGCTAAAACTGCCTGGATAAACTATTTTGCTAATAAGAAACAAAATGCTCAATCAATTTATCATCTAAACAGCATAGTTGATTTAGTCAAAAGAGAGAACAATGGAGAAAAAATATTTCCTAACAACATTGATGTTGTTACAGGTGGATTCCCATGCCAAGATTTTTCTGTAGCAGGAAAAAGATTAGGATTCCATTCACATAAAAGTCACCTAGGAAATTTATTAAACGAAGATGCTCCCTCCGAAGAAAATAGAGGAAAGCTTTACATGTGGATGAGAGATGTAATAACATTAACTGAACCAAAATTATTTATTGCAGAAAACGTAAAAGGGCTAACTAATTTAGGAGAAGTGAAAAATATTATAGAGCACGATTTTGCTAAAGCGGCTGGGGACGGATATCTAGTTATACCTGCACGTATACTTTATGCAGCTGATTATGGAGTACCACAATCAAGAGAACGTGTGATCTTTTTTGGATTTAAGAAAAGAGCACTAAAATATGATGCCCTCACTGCCCTCAGTTCGGAAGTTATACCCAATGAGTATGATCCTTATCCATTAAAAACGCACGGATTACATAATATGCCTTATGTAACTTGTCAAGATGCTTTTGTTGGATTGGTTGAACCGCAATATTCAAGGGATTTATCACAAAAGAAGTACTCTAAGGCAAAATTTATGGGGAGACATTGTCAGGGTCAAACTGAGATAAAATTGGATGGATTAGGACCTACCATTCGTTCTGAACACCATGGAAATATAGAATACCGTAGATTAAACCATGAACATGGTGGAAAACATACAGAAGAATTAAAAAAGGGATTAAAAGAACGTAGATTAACTGTAAGAGAATGTGCACGCATTCAGACATTTCCCGACGACTATCAATTTATTATTCAAAAAAGTGAATACACACCTGGAGTATCCGCAAGTATGGCTTACAAAATCATAGGCAATGCTGTACCATGTATTTTGGCATACAACATCGCCAAAAACATAGAAAGCAAGTGGGGACTATATTTTAAGGAGTGATGTTTATGATTATATCAATAAATCCAATGCCAAGTTTAAAAGAATTTCAATTACTAATGGAAAATACTGATATTTTTTTAAATAACGACGCTAGCAACAGACCGCAATACTATAAAAAACGAAGTGGGAGTCCATTAGAAGATGATGTTGTAAAAGCTCTTAACCATTGTGCAAAAGGAACACCATTTGAAAACTCTATAATAAAAGTTTCTGGTCAAAAATTTCCAGATATAGTTGCAGCTAAATATTATGGTGTTGAAGTAAAGAGTACAAAAGAAAATCATTGGACTTCGACAGGAAGTAGTATTATGGAAACTACACGGCTTTCAGATGTAGAAAGGATATACATGACATTTGGAAAACTTGGTGGAGACCCCGTCGAATTTAAGTCTCGACCATATGAAGAATGCTTATACGGAATTGCTGTTACACATATGCCACGATATTTAATTGATATGCGATTAAAAAAAGGAGAAACTATCTTCGATAAAATTGGTATTAAATATGATGAACTACGTCAAATGGATAATCCTATTGCTCCTGTTTCTCGATATTATCGGAGTAAACTAAAACCTGGAGAAAGTCTATGGTGGACAGGTGATTCCGCTGATGAATCTGTATCCGCAACTATAAGATTATGGAAAAACATTCCCAAAGAAGAAAAAAAAAGATACACGATATATGGTTGTGCATCTTTTCCAGAAATATTTGGAGGAAATTATGATCGCTATGCATTGTGGCTCACTTCACAAGGTATTGTTGACCCTCATATAAGAGATCAATTTTCTGCAGGTGGTCAAGAGAAAATGACTATGCCAAACGGGTCTGTAATAAAATTACCAGCTGTATATAGAAGAGTAAAAAACAATATCGATTATTTTATATATGTAATTGTGCAACAAAACAACTTGAATTCTAACGATTTATCATATATTGACTCTAAAAAATTGAATAATAAAATTATAGCTTGGTGCAATGCCGTTTCCTTAGAATCTCCTATCGAATATAGTACTTCTATGGATGCTCTATGTATGTTATTTTTTAACAAATCATATTTAGATATAATTTCTAGTTTAAATCAATAAAAAACTACGTCTTATTAATAACAGATTTAATGTTACATCCATTGTTCAATATAGCTTTTACTATTTTCGTCAAAATTATCTCTATAAAAATCGTCTACATAATCAATTGTTTTCAAATAATTGACAAACTCATCTACCCAACCGTCTGACATTATTTTTGTTTCGTGTGAACTATGAAACACATATTCGTGATTATCTTCATTGTATCAAATAATAAAATAAATGCCATCAATGAGTGTTCCACTCATCACAAAACTATACTTCATAACATCCTCATTCCCCTCATTAATTTACTTTTTTTGTGTCTGCGCTTGCTTTCAGTGTCCACATCCAGTCTATCTATCAGGACATCAAACACATTATTACTTTCTAATCGCATGTCTATTATACCTCATTTTGAGAAGATCGTCAACTTTATTTATTCATTTTGAGGTATTCTTGTTGTGGAATGAGCAATTTAAGTATAGAATATATACAAAGAGAAAGGAGAGTCTGACAATGATCTCTGGTAAAATAAAAACCTTGCTGAAAATCAGAAAGTGCAAGGCTATTGCATATTCAAATGCGCTGGGCCTGAATAAAGAAACAGCATTATATACAAAATATAACAGGCAATCGTTTAAGGTGCAAGACCTGATCATCCTAGCTCGGCTGACAAATACTAAGCTAGCATTCATCGACGAAGACAACAATCCTATTGTTGTCTTCGATACAGAAGATTTAGAAATTAGCCCTGGAGAGTGATTTGATGCAAAAATATCAGATTGGAGAACTAGCTTATATTATTGAATCGACAATCCATGTTACACAAGTCAAAATTCTTAACTATGCTGGAGGATACTATACTATCCAATTTTCTAATGGCGGTGGGATAAGAGTAAGCGAAAACAGACTTTACAAAACCAAAGAAGAAGCGGAGCAAATTGTGACTAGCGTTAAAGCTAGAAATATGATACAATATTAAAGAACAAACAGGTCACGACTGCAAAAGCCCAACCTAGATGGTGTTTTTGCAGATATATTGAGAACTTTAAAAGCATTACCAGTAGGGAGCGGTAATGCTTTTGTATCATTTAAAATCTTTTTTTAAAAAAGTCTTTTATCCATCATCAATGTATGCTAATATATGTATGTGGGGAATGCGTTTATGTGTTCGATAATAAAAAACCACTATCTTATAAGGTAGTGGCTTTTTATATTGCTTGTAGCAAATTTGCTACAATTTTTTGAACCAATTTCACCCTTAATCACTGACAATCCCTGTAGAAGATCGTTTAAATATACTTCGGTTTCCAGCTTACTTTCCACAGTGTATAATAATCCATGGCAGAATTTCGATTCTGATAAAGCAATACTCACAACTTTAAATCAACAAATAAGTTATGTCGCTGTACTAACATAACAGACTTAATATCACATCCATTGCTCAATATAGCTCTTGCTATTTTCGTCAAAATTTTCTCTATAGAAATCATCTACATAATCAATTCTTTTCAAAAAATGAACAAACTCATCTACCCAACCATCTGACATTATTCTTGTTTCATATGGTTTATGGAACACATATTCGTGATTATCTTCATTGTACCAAATAATAAAATAAAGATCATCAGTGAGTGTTCCACTCATCACAAAACTATATTTCATAACACTCTCATCCCTTATTAAGTATTCCAATTCCAATCGCAATCGCAATCGCATTACTTTAGCTGTAATCATATGACCTTGCACATCTGTATTCTAAGTTCGTATTTCCTATGCAAATTTTTTAGAAAATATTCCAAAATCTCAAAAATTAGTGCGTCCTAACCCAATTTCATTTCTACATTTCAAGTATTATCTCATCTGAATGTATAAAACTTATACATTTTTCAATGATATGTTTTTCTGTATTCGAGTCTTTCATCATTTGCCTGATTGTACACTCCCACACAATCAGACATTTGATATTTTGTTTCTACAATTCAACTTTTACAATTTTATCTCGCTTGACGTTATCGTCAAATTTCCTTTGCCAAAACAATAGCATAATGCATCAGCAATCTCATCAGAATAGCCCTGATGTTTCACGATATTACGAATAGCAACTATTTCAGATACACCGTCTTTAATATACATTTTTGGCTTATTCATACAACGATATTTATATTTTTTACCACTTCCGCAAGGACAAAGTTCTTTTCTTTCAATCTCAATCTAAACCACCTACTTTTTTTTCAATTTCGAAAGTTCTTCAGTCGAAATCACATAATTATAAAATTCTACATCACCACTACGACCATTGCTTTTTTTACAATATGGACAAATATCGTCGTTAACTTCCCTGAATCCTGGAATCTGTTCCTCTATGAGTTGCTTATACAACCTATAACAGTGTGAACATACTACAACTCCTTCATGTTCGTAAAATTCCCTCATAACCCCATTTTCATCATATGCTAACATTTTATCATCTCCTTACAATTTATGGTTAAACTGATTGTTTATCTCATTAATCTTAACACCAAATCGCTTCAAATTAAATTTGAGCTACTGGCAGGACATTAATTAAAACAGTAGTGCTGATACATCACAGCTTTATGAGCTTTATCAATGGTAACCTGATGTATCACCTGATAACAATTCCAATTTCATATACGGAACATTTTAACATAGCTAATGTCTATTCAATCTAATCGACCAATAAATTTTTTACGTCGAACTCTGGATAATGTTTTTTGTATCAAACATTATCCATTGCATTTAGCAGTTGCATCACTTTTTTTTCAGAAAGGTTTCTGAAATTATCTCTTGAAGCGTTTTTGTAAGTACTGTACGCAACTTCTGCAAACTCGCATACTTGCTTCATATTGTAATATTTTGTGCGGTATGCCAACTCACATTTTTTTACGATATCAGCATAATCGACATAAGATCCGTCTCCGTCAACGCAGTCAGGATCTTCTGTATCCCATATGTACAAATCTCCCATATCCGACTGAGAGAAACCCCAATTATTGGCATTTGCTTCTCTTTCAACGTCGCAGTATCTTACATCATCAACGTATGTTATTTGATAAAATGCTCCTAATCCTTCTTTTGATATTAAGTTTTTATTTATATATAATTTTGTTTCCATTTTCTTTCCCACCCCTTTAATAAGCGATTGATAAATTCCCGTTGGTGTTCCAATACTCACCGGCTCTACCATGATGTCCAAAAGTCAACCTTTGACCATTTACGATGTAGCCCCAATCATATGTATTGTCTGGGTATTCATCATCGTAGTCGCTCCATTCTTCGCAACTATCATATATGAATTGCATTAGATCCTCTTCCAATGCATGATATCCGTCAAGACTGATTTCTTCGTCTATGTACGGATAAAAATTGAATGTAGCAACGTAAGCCATATCGGCTTGCGTTAATACGTCTTTTTCCATAATTTTAAACACTTTTTCAATCATTTTCCTTTTCCTCTTTTCTGTAGATTTTTTACCTTACACCTATATTATAGTACTAATAGATACTAGTGTCAAGGTTTTTTAGTACTTATAAGCACTTTTTTATTTTTGAATCTCTATACTTTCCTTTCTTTCCTGTATAAAAAAATTATCCCAAAATACTCTTGGAATATTCAAAATCATAAAAAATATAGCGGATAGCATTCCTAAAACAGGGCATTTTCGCTTTTTTTGTTTTATATGGATTCTAATACCGATGTGATAAAAATCGATAAGCTACAGCAAAAGATAGTGAAGAATGGTAGTTGATTTCAACCATAGGCGCAAACTGCAAAACGGGTTTCACTAGGTTGTTTCCTTTTTCAGACCAATACATGCACATTAAATAAAAAGCCGCCAACCTATAAGACAGCAGCTTTTTCGTGTTACTTGTAGCAAATTTGCCACATTTTTGTTTCAAGCACTTCATTACTTACTCAATAATAAGAGCCATGCTTCCCATGCTTTCATAAGCTTCCTCAAAACTATCCCGATCAACAATTGACAATCCCTGAAGTGGATCGTTTAAATACACTTCGGTTGGTGTATATCCTATCAGCACTAAGGAGTGTTCAGTCAACGGAAATGTAATCGTTTCTTCTGTGTACTCTCCTTCTAATGTTTTAACTTTCCAGGAAACTTTTCTTGCTTGCTTTTGGTCCCGCATATTGGTAGTCGCCCAAACCTGAACCGGATGACCTGTATTTATGTAGTAATACAGTTTCTCACAGGAACTACCTGTAAGATTGACAACAGTATGTGTCCCCTGATGCTGATCTATCATCGATTGCATCGTTTCTTGCATAGGGCTGGCAAACACACCATAACCTGTACTACTCATGCTTCCTGTAAAAGCTTCGTTAGGATCAGCGCCATACATTGTACCATTTCGCCATTCAGTATCCATACGTGGAACAGCACTAACTACTTCACTTAATCTAACATCATAACCATAGTACTGAAGCAACATTGTCGAGCTAGCAGATTCACATCCATTATGATAGCTTGGCATCTGAAGAACCATTGGTACATTATCAATACGTGTTTCCCTATCAATCACATAATACTTTTTTATGGCACTTCCTGTATTGCCATTTTGATCCTGAACTGCATACGAAACTTCATAACTACCGACGACTTGATTATTAACTTCACCCGAAGTACTCAAACCTGAGGTACAATCGCCATCAACGTTATCGTTAGCCGATATTCCTTCAAGTAAATCAGGATCTTCACCTCTAACAATGATAGCATCTTCTGTTCCTGTGATAGATGGCGGGGTAATGTCTTTAACTTCAACTTGATATATTTCATTTGTCTGATTTCCATAGTTGTCTGTCGCATGAACATCAATTTCATACGTACCCGGTATTTCCATATTCAATTGGGATGTGTCAATTTCGACATCACACATTTCAAACGAATTATCGGTTACACTAACATAGTCATTGATATCAAACCCTGAGTCTCGATAAGGAAACGCATCTTGGCAAGTAATACTTGGAGATGTGGTATCCTCAAAAGTCAAAGTGATTGGATAAGATTCTCCATCAAAAGTCAATGTACCCTGATAAGAACCAACTGCAGGAATGGATTGCGCTTCGTCAACATATTTGGCTTCATTAAGGACCACGTTTAGATTCTCTGACATTTTCTCTTTCTCTTTGTCAGAATAAAAGAAGAGAGTAAAATAATCATCAGGTGAAAGGCTGATTGGTTGGCCAACTTCAAAAGTCAGATAGCCATCTTCACGAAGATGAATTTGACTTCTGCCAATTATTATTATACCAACGAATATTAGAATACTGGTAATCAGAAATATAATAATCTTAGCCTGCTTTCTTAAGCGTCTTTTCTTTCTATGCATATTTACCTCTCCTATTAACAGTATTTTTTACTCTTTTCGCACTAAACTTGTCTCTGATCCATCGTCCGCTATCAATATTAGTTGATCCCCATCCAGCTCTACCCTAGCAGATACCGTCTGACCACTTAATTTATCTTCAGGAATGAGAGTTAGTACATCATCTTCATATTCCCACTTAAAAGACATATCTATCGAGCCAATATATATACTATTCGTGTCATATAATAATTTTCGATAGCCATTTTCATAAACCTCAAATACAAAATCATCAGTTTCAGGCACACCCCAGGTACCAACTAGTTTCTTTTCATCACTTCGAAAGAAACCTATCAACACAGTAACAGTCACAACAGCTAAAAGACCTAAAAATAGAATTCGACTAATTTTCACTTTACTACCTCTTTTCATATGCTTGACTGATATTGTAGGAAATATCTTTCACCAAAACCAGTACCCTCAATGTTTGAATGATATATCATATATCTAACATATCAGCACACTTCTCTATTATATAGACGCTGAACGAAAATGTCTAGTTTTTCCAGCAATATATTTTCTTTTTTTGCAATTTTAAGCAAACCATGGACGCAACTAATACTATAATGCGATTAAACATGAAACGATTGAACATGGATAAACCACTATCTAAATATGATAAGTGGTTTGCTTTTCTCTTAATATAAAAATGTAGCAAAATTGCTACATACATTCATTAAAACTATCTATTCCCTCACACATAAAAGGCCACTACCGTTTTACTCGATAATGGCCTTCTGTTTCATATTAACAACTATTTATAGCATCTTTGCTACAAAAACATCCTGTATAGAATAAATAACTAATACTCCTTACCGCTTACAAGAAGGGATTGTAACAAAATCTTGGTATAATCATTGTTACTATCAAGATCATCTTTTGTCAGTAGTAAGCATATTCCATTCTCTTCCAATACCTGAAGAGTGTTAGATATTCCTTTTTCGTCATATCCGAATCGTGAAATGTCATATGACAAAACATAATCAACTGGTGCTAGTATAAAAATAGGGCCAGGTAAAATGGGAAAAGACATCTTGAACAAAACAGGAAAGAGAGGTATTCTTGATATAGTAACAGGATGTCCGGGATAAGATTGAACAAGAGAAGAGGTTATT
>FCNA01000037.1 GCA_900018345.1 Clostridiales bacterium CHKCI006 | reverse complement strand
CCAATGGTTCGTTGGCCTTTTAAGATGATAACCAATCTAAAATAATTTGCGGTTCTTCTAAAACATTATTGAATAATCGGCTAATTTAAAGTGCGATTACCTGTACGGTAGAATCTGCGGTTCAACACTATAGGAATGTTTTTTCTCATTTTTTAATTTTGTTTAGTTTTCAGTTTTTTTATTTATAAAAGTCATTTATGATATTATTAAATATATAAAATACATATCATTGTAAAAATAAGCAATTCTGCTATTTTATTTTCTATTTTATTTACTTTTGTTTACAAACCTTCCTGCTACATTTTGTTGTATAAGAACAACAATAAATGTTAAAATAAGTATATCTTAGAAGGGAGGAATTTGTATGAAAAAGAAGATTGTGTGGCTGTTTCTCTTTATATTAATGATTACAACTATTCTTCAGCTTACCTTTTACGATTATTCTGCCTCTATGCCAAATGTTTCTGATTCAGACGCACAAATAGATCCTCTTTTCAAAAAGGATCCTGATAACTAATGATGAAACATTTTGAAAATGTTACCTTTCGATATGCCCGTTTAATGCAAAACAGAACATTAAGAAGCATATCCAAATCTCTCAATGACAATGTTTCTATCTCAGGTCATAGTGCTGCTTTACTGTCACGCTTTGAAACTGGTTCTATGGCTGTCTCTGAAGCGGTTAAGGAACAATTGTTTGAAGAACTACATATCAACAAGGACTTATATTATAAAGATATTCCGGATTTTTTTGAGCAGGCAGATTTTATTATTCATTCCATTTTAATACGTGATCAAAGATATAAAGATAATTTAAATCATTTTTTAAATCGCTTTTGCCAAGAAATCACACAATATTCAGTGTATGTTTGGGTAATAGAATACTGGGAATTAGGACTTGATAATAATTATAATGAGCGATATGATTTGCTTAAAGAAACACTAAAATATGCAACACTTCAAGATAAATATTTAGCGATGCGGACTTTTTCCGAAGTCCATTACTTTTTTCGGAATCAAGACAAAGAACAACTTAAAGTAAAAATAGACGAGTATATGCAAATATGTCAGAAAGCTAATTTATCAGATTTATTTTTTGGATTAGGTTATAATACATTGTTTAGCTATTATTACACTTATACATTTTCTCCGGTTCAAGCCTAAGATGCATACAAAAAAGCAAAAGCCATTTATGAAAAACATCAATGTGAACCACGATTAACCATTTTAAACATTAGATATGCTACCTTTAAGTCATTAAATAATGAAATTCCTAAAGCAATCTCTATTTTATTAGTACTCCAAAACCTACCCAATCTGAATACAAATATGAGAAGCACCATTTATCACAACTTAGCAGAAATGTATCTATGTAATGAACAAACTGCATTGGCATCAATCTATTATAAAAAGGCTTATTGTGTAGAACCAGATATTAGCACAGGATTTTCTTATGCATGGTGCATCTATAAATTAAATCAACCAAAATCCAAGGTTTTATCTGTCATACGACAAGTTAAAAAATCTAAAGATATCAGAGATGGTTTTTGGTATCTTTGTGAGTGGCTAAGATGTATTATTGTGCATGAGGAAGATTCACATCTCCATTTATTAGAAATAGCTTCTACTTATTTTAAGGACAATCAGCAAATTTATTTTATTCATGAACTCATGATGTATGAATGCCTGAGAATAAATAATTATGATGCATGTTTATCTCATGCTTTATCATTACTTAATGATCAAACAGTTTTTAAGTCTATTCCGCCAAAATCATAAAGTTCTTACTAACGGACCGCTGTTTCAGCGGTTTTTCACCCATTCATGTAATTAGATCGTATGATGCTATATGAAAAAAGAGATATCTGTCTTGATACCTCTTATGAAATACAGCCATATTTGGATATTACGGGGTGGCGGGGTTCATCCTCATATTTGCGTATATTTTATAGAATTCAATTTAATTAAGGTGTATAGTATTTGTAGATGGGAAGTGAATTTATGATTTCTTCTAGCACTGCTGATATTCTACACCTTTCTTTTTTTATCCAAGCGATTCTAAGATAGTTAAAATTATTAAAGATAATAATCAAGTTAGTATTTATTAATATTGTCAATCTTAATTTCACCAAAAGGGGGTGCGGACAATTTCTTGGACCAGAAATGATGCAATGGAGGAAAATATATGTCATATACGGAACAGGAAAAAAAACAGGCACTTTGTCAACAGTCTGAGACAACTCTTAGAATTCTAAGAGTTGTCTTAATATCTATTATAATTTTTTGAAATTCTAAAGGACCCCACTATTTTATTTGGTGCTTACCATAAAAACAACCCTCCTTACTAGTTTGTACAGTAAAGAGGGTACATATCACTTCTCTCTATTCATCTTCTTGCATTTTCTTTAAAAACATTATCATACTATTTTTAGATTTTTCTATTACTTCAACAGCTTCTCTTCTTTCGTTCTCAGAAACACTTTCCTTCCGCATAGTATCTAAAGCTTCTGAAGATGATGCAACCGCACTGATAATATTTTGCACACCATCAGTTATCCTAACCAATGTTTCAGAATTCTTTTTAGTATCATCCGAGACTTTCTCAACCTGTCTATTAATCTCTTTTATAGCGCTTTGTATCTGTATATATATATTCTGAGCATCTCTACCAGAATAATACGTATAAAACATAGCTATTACACTCAAAATCAATGAACTTAATGTTGAAGCTATCGAAAGAGCATCGGCAAACGAAATACAAATGACGCCATTTTCAGTAAGTATCAAATATGTTATTAAGATAACAATAATGCCTAGTAAACATCCAATAATCCATATATATGTACTACTCTTCAAAATATACTCCTTCCTTTACTTGCCAAGTAGGATGCAATAATGTCGTTGATAAAAACGCCTCTATACTTTTGGGTGAATTTGCTCTATAACAAAAATAGTAAAAAATATAATCAAATTCAACGTTCCATTGTTTCTCAAATTGCGGATTCGCTGTTGCACAAGAAAGTTCTGTTGCCGTAAACAATTCTCCAAAAACATATGCTACCAACCAAAAAGCATTTGTATGTATAATTCTTGCAATATCCTGCTTGCTAACCTTTTCAAAAAAAATCTTATGTTCTTCTTCTGGTACATAAAAAGTCAATGGTTGACGTTGAAGCCACCAATATGCAAGATAAGCTGCACACTTTAATCTATTAGGATATTCTACAGGATGAAACTCTTTAAGGCGCATCAGATCTTCCAATGTATCTATAATAGCCTGATTCGCTCTGAGCACATCATAGTTTATTTCTATTTCCAAATCATATTTTCCCTTGTAATACTCACCTTGCTGCTGACAATACAAAGTGACTTGTTCTGTTATGTTATCTATGATCTCATCAACTATTTTGCGTCCAAATCCCTTTTCTTCACTCAACATATCACTATACTTCTCATACTGTACATGCATAATACCAATCCTCCATGTATATAAAAATAGGCACAGGCATTGTTGAGAACAAAAAAACAATTACCCACGCCTATTCATGTCTTCCGCAAACACGATGTAACCAAAATTTATAATCTTTTTTTTCAGAAACAAAACCATTTGGTTTTCCTGCATTCTTTAAAAGCATATTAGGAATTGCATCCAAATTCATAACATTTTTAGTTTTTTCTGCTACTTCTTGCGGAGTTGTTGAAACTGTAATTCTCATCTTCTTCTCCTTTCTAACATAGTATAATTAGTATACACATTTTTCACAAAAAAATCAAGCATTTTTAGTTTTTTTATCAATAAAGAGTATATAGATAATTGTTATAACAACCAACTGAATGACAAACCATTTGTGAAGAGTTGAAGAACCAACACCAAATATATTAGCTATTAAATTTATTGATTCTTCAGGATTTGCTAAAACGTAATCGATCCCCCTGTTTGAATTCATTAGTAAATACTGCTCTTGTCATAATCTTCTTTTCCTCTCTCTTTGTTTCTTTCATCTTATGACATGATACCAAATATGACTTATTTTTTCTATTCAACTTGTTCACTTTTTATTCTATCATCAATTCATTTATCAGTAATATTACTGACGGTTTGCTTTGAATAAGCAACAACACATAAAGATTGAACTATTTTAGAAATATCTGCATTAGATAAACCAGCATTAAATAAATCAGTGATTGTTTGATCAGTGCTGTGTTCATGTCTTCGATATCTAGGCAAAAGAGTACAATAAAACTCACCTAAACAATCTCAAAGCATTTTGATATTAAGAACACCATACTTTGTATTCAATTTGCATAAGTAAAAACCGTTGCGATAGTCTGGATTATCGCTTCGTTGATAACGTTCATAATCAAAAAATACGGTGAGTTCATGATCAAGAATCTCATTGATTGCTTTTTCAAGCTCGCTTCTAAAAAAGTTCAGAAACGACCTGTTCAAAAGCAGGAAGATAATTATCATTAGATGATAGATTTTTCATTAAAAATGTAGTAAAATCGTTTATGGGTACATATCTCTTTTGTAAATGTTTTTGCGAACTTATTTTACTAGGATATATACCTTTTTCTATACTGATAATTCCGATTGCTGAGGGTTCTTCCTTAAAAAAACGTATTCATGCTAGTGAAAACAAATAATATATTAATTTTATCAACTGAATACAAGCAGTGATTCTATAATTTACGCATAAATAATAGAATGGATATGTAAACATAGTTGATGAAATGAATATATTTTTAATTACTGTTTGATTGAATACGTATTTTTAAGGAAGAATTCAGTTATATCGGCATTGATGATTACTTATAATTGGAATAAATGATCAGCTAGGCCGTAATAATCATATACTTTAAGAAAAATTGTTTTTACACAACATATTATATGCTATCAGCTATTCAGCTATTCGCAGATAAAAGTATTATTGAATTATGTCTTTTTATAACAAACAATAAGGACTCAGCCTATTCTTAAGTACGTTCATTTATAAAAAACGTGTTAAAAGATATTGAACCAATATCAAACGCAGTGGTAAAAGAATACAACAATGGATTTGTAGAAGGAACAAATAATAAATTGAAGATGATAAAGCGACAAAGCTATGGACGAAATAAACTTGAGCTACTTAGAGCAAAAATCATACTTCAATCATTTTTAGCGAACAAATACGCAAATATGAGGATGAACCGGTGGCGGAGCCAGGCAATACGGTAAAATAGGGCCACTAAATAATCATACAATACGTTAGAGAGAGCCACTATCAAATAGTCTTGTATACATTATAGGTTAGTCATAACAGGGGGTTGATTGATATGTATTACATGTTTAGCTTAATCAAGTTCAATCAGATGAGACTACCAATTATAACCTCTTAGTATGAGCTCCAGAAGAGTGGTCCAGTCTTCTCTCAACTCTCTTATCCTGAAAAGACCAAGACTATTGTAGATATGCAATATGCAAGTAGGTTGGATAATACTCTGACTAAGTCGATGGAACATCCTGATCGTTTGTTTAGTAGATATATGACCCGGAAAAGCGTTTATATCGCTTCTATATTGAAGAATTAATTAGCTATATACTGATAACTACTGGATAAGGTATCTTGTAAATGCTTCAAGAAGCATGGCTATCGAGTGTGTTTGAAGTGAATGCTCGCACGAGCAGGTACAAGACTTTGTGTATCAGGTTCACACTGTAATCGTTTGCTTGATAATAGACTAACCGCAGATGCGATACTGGATAGAATGGTCGACAACTCTTATCTATTGACACTAAGCAGAAAACCATTAAGGTAGAACTATTCTAAAATCAAATAACGATACGCAGTATAGTATACATATAGGGACTATCTTCTATAGTGGATCTCTACTTTTAGGTGGCCCTGACCCCGTATTCCGTTAAGAAAAAAGTGGTCCTGTAAAGCGTATTGGGTGGCCCTCTCCAGCGTATCAAGTGGTCACCTCCGAGCGGAATACTCAATATTTTAACTATTCTTGCCAATCTCTATGATTCTTTCTGTTTGTGATGCTATACGCATATCATGGGTTACTATCACGATTGTTTTACCTAATGTATGTAGAGATTTCAATAAATTCATGATCAATTGGCTATTCTCTTCATCAAGTGAACCAGTTGGTTCATCGGCAAGTATAATATCACATGGTTTTAAGATAATTCTTGCAACGGCAACACGTTGCTGCTGTCCACCAGAAAGAGTCGCTACTTTTTGGTTCATCAATTCTTTCAAACTCACTTTATCTAAAGCAGTTTCGATGGCTTTTTCTTTATCAGCTTTTTTCATTTTGGTGTATTGCAAGGCATACATCAAATTCTGCTTTACTGTTTCATTGTCTACCAACGCAAAATTTTGAAACAGATAGTTTATATGATGACGAATCATTAAGATAGCTTCATGCGAAACAGGTTTAATATTTTCCTTACCCAGGATGGTTACCGTTCCTTCATCAAATGGCTCAATCAATCCCAGAATATTTAATAAAGTGGATTTCCCACAACCACTTTTCCCAGTAATCGCAATCATCTCACCCTGTTCAACTGTTAAATTGAACTGATCCAAAATGATATGTTTTCCATATTTTTTAGTTAGATTCTTACATTTGATGATTGACGTCATGCTATTCTCCTCCCTTCAGATAAGTCACTAAAGACCTGCGCTTCATCAATTGAAGTGAAATGACAACTAATACCAATTCAATCAAAATCATCACGATCAATGGGACAAAGGTTAACATATTCATCTGATAGTCTATGACTTGCATATTGATAAATTCTTCCGTCTGACTGACTACAGTAGCCAAATAACCTATGACTGAAACAATCCATGTCGCACATATGATCATGAAATATGATTTGAAACTTTGGTAAAAGGAGTGACCTAAAGTATATTGAATAGCGTACTTCTTGACATGTGTTTGCACATATAGTTTTGTAATCTGGTACAACACAAAAAGGTATATGAATAAAGAAACAATTAATATTGGCAGATAACTATGCCATAATTGGTTAGACAAAGTGATCATATCCTCAAAATTTTCTTCATAAGTAATCAAATGTGGTGTTAAATGCATCATATTCTCAAACAAATCGTCTACTGGGCCTTTTACTGATGGATCAGAATAATTCATAATTTTAATAACGCCCGGATTGGTAATGCATGCATAGTCAAAATTTGTCATGTTTGCTGGCGTCTTTACATCAATGATTGGTGCTTCCAAAATATAATCGTTATCTGTTCCATACATAGGATCATAGCTAAATATATTAGCTTTTGTGTCATCGTAATACCCTATTTCTAGATTTTCTAGATCATTCGTTAAACCAATACTCATATAATCCACTTCCGGATTAGATATAGGTAATAAAAGTAAACTATGATCCAGTTCATCACCTATATAAAGTGCTTCTCCATTTTTGTCAACCAGCTGCATTTGATCAAGATAATTTGTACTTAAGCTGATCCACTGTATATCCCCATATGTTTCATTTCGAATATAGTAAGCATAAGGTAATATTGCATTCATAAATGTTGGTCCTTGTTGATCCTTATCAAAACATGTAAAATCAGAACAATAATGATTTTCTGTTTGATAAAAACCATCGATAAATACTGTATCTAAATAAGGCTCCCAATTCGAGATTTCTTCCTTCAGAGAATGACTGAAACTAAGTGCTGTCCCACTCATTCCTAAACTGCTGCAAACGACAACTGCCATGAATACTTTTGTAGCCACTGATGCTATTGTGGTCCAGCTCTGCATGTTTCTATTTTTTATAAGACTTGCCAAATTCATAAAGTTTTGCAATATGTACAAAACAATAAAAGCAACCAGCATTGAAATACAAATGGTCTTCACCAATTCGCTCAACAGATGACTCGCAATATCTGGTATTAATACAAAAGTTAATAACAGCACAGCCACAGATGTAATAACCTCAACAAGTAAAATTGGTCTGATCATCTCAACATATATATCCATCACACTAATGCCATTTAATTTCATGACACTGATCTTTTTAGAATGGAACATCACAAAATAGATCAAAGCAAGAATAAAACTAATCAGGATCACTTGATTTAAATGTTGAAATCGCTGTACGGTATCCCTGCCTAAAGTAATTAAGTCCACATTATCTGTCAACGATTCACTACTTACATTTAAAGCATTGGATAACTCGGTTAAGAAAAGTTCCGAATTGTCTGGATTTAAAAAAGACACAAACATTCTCCCGTATAAAGCATACTCTTTCACATAAGCATGTAAAGGCATAAAATATACTTTGTCATCATTAAATAAATCTTGATAAGTCCCAATCTGATTTGAAGCATTGGTCTCAAAAGTCGCTATAAAATTGTCTGTATTCATATCATCTACAGTTAGCTCTCTACCTGATACCAATTGATAATCTAATGACTGATCATAGTTCAAATATAAAATGTGAAATCGATAATAATCTCCATTAATAGTACGATTAGTGACCAATTCAAGATTAGCTTCATATTTGTCTGCTGTCTCCGTTAAAATCTGAACCATTCTCTCTTTCTCTACTTCCACGCTATCCAGTGAAATCATCATTGTCTGCGTACTCGGACCACTATCCCAGCTAATTTGATCTAATGATTTTTGTTCCTGTACAAATACATAGGAACTAATCATTATCATAATCATGGAAATAATGAATAGTGTTTTTTTCATATTATCACCTCTGGATTCTCTCTATGATCTTGCAGTATATATTTATTGATCACTTTCCTCTTACTAAAAGCAGCGGATCAATGATTAAAAAGAAGAGAAATTCTAACAGACCTTCAACTGAAACTAATCTATTGGCAAACTAATTTAGACCGATTCTGCAAGTCGCAGATCTACCGTTTTGAGCCTGGATAGAGTCTACTTGAGCCATAGATGTCTTGCCAGCAGATGCACTAACGCGTCTAGTCAATCCATCATAAGTAACTGATGAATAATGACTGTTGAGGGAATTGAAGTAATTTGAATAACCATACGAATATGTACTCGTATTTCTTACTCCATAAGACCAATAATGCACTGTTTCCTTAAGAAGTGGTCATAACGGTATCTGAGTTCCAATTAACCATTGATACAAACCCATCCAGGAAAACATAAACCTAAACAACACAACAAATCCATGAAATTTCTCATATATCGTCTCTTTGTTTTCCTAAACAGATTAATCAAAAATCCCTGTTCATCAGATTTCTCTTTGATTATATTATATACTAAGATGTTTTTACTTTTGCTCTTTACCTTCATTTATAATTAAAATATAACCAATATTGATATGTTTTGCATTTTGTTTACCTCTTATTATTCGCTCTAGTTCTTCCCTTCAATAAACAACATGAAGTTAAATATTGCCTATATTTCCCTAAATATAACTTGGATATCCAAAACAGATTGTTTTTAATTCAATTTTCACTAAAACTTATGGTTATATTTATTAAAATACCTTTCTAAGATTCTGTACGCTTTTTAATCAAGGTTCGATTGTTTTCATAGACAATTTGTGTATAATAATCTTAGAGGGAAGGGATGCTGTTATGGAAAAATTTGAAAATGTTGCTGTACGCTATGCTAGATTATCACAACTATTAACAATCAGGAATCTTTCCAAAAATCAAATGATTAGCCCCTCTGCAATCTCTCGCTTTGAGACTAATCATTATCACTTAGACAAGACATACATTATTGATTTGTTTCGGACTCTAAATATTGACTATCATCAATACTACAAAACAAACCCTTCTTTTTTTCTCAGATGTCATTCAATCATCAATCACATTTTACAAGGTGAAGACAATTTACCAAAGATGACCAATACAATGACTATGTATTCTGCTTACCAATGGGTAATTGAATTCTGGTATTTATCTTTAAAGAAATGTTTTTCAGAACGTTTTCTGTTTCTAAAAAAAGTCTTAAAGTATATTGATCTCGAACCACCTTATTCAGCGCTACTTTGTTTTGCATTAGCGCAATACGAGCTTTATTTAGACCATGAAACGACAAGTAAGGATTACCTGGCGAATTATATGCAGCTATGCAAGGACAACCAGCTTCCCCATTTATATCTTGCATGGGGATACGTTTCATTATGTCATTATACCTATCTTTTTTCAGATGATTTTGATGAAGCAAATCATTATTTAAGCCTTGCCCAAAATTTATTTCAAGACACATCATCATCTATATTAGTTGAAAACGCCTTATCATACCATCAATTCAACTTATTTTTAACTCAAAAGCAGTATGATGAGGCCGAATCCCTTGCACAAAATCATCAAATCTCTCAGTTATCAATCGGTCAACTATATTTAGCTCTAGGTAATTATGAAAAAGCATTCCCCTATTTAAAAAATGATTATGAAACAAATCCTGATGAGCAATCTCGTTTTTATCTTTGCTGGTGCCTATATCAATCAGGAAACACCTCTGCCATTCTTTCCATCATCAATCAATTAAATCTATATACAGTTGGCCATGCTGGCTACCAATATCTTTGTGAATGGTTGAAAAATATTATTTTATTCAAGGATAAAATGCACACAAAGCAATTATTTCAAGCAAAGCATTATTTTAAAAATCAACGTATCCTATCTTCATTGGTTTTCCAGTTGATTCTTTTCGAATACATCAGAATGAATCAAATACAATCAGCTCTATCTTACTTTATTCAAACTAAAAACACGCATCAAGTATTTTTAAAAAATGATTTCAAACGTTTATTTCCTGATTCTTGCAAGCAGGATGACTAAAATGGCTGCTATGCAAATGATTCCTTCGGTAATAGGAAAACTAAGCCAGATCCCAGGTAGCTCGAATAATCGACTTAAGATCAGGGCCATTGGAATAATCAGGATGAAGCCACGACATAACGAGATAAAATGAGCAGGCAGCGGTTTTTCTGTACTCGTGAAAAACATGGACAAAATAATATTCATTCCGGCAAAAGGACAAGCTAAGAAGTAGAGACAAAGCCCTTGGGTCGCAATACTCTGCAAGGTCAGATTATGTTCACTGTTGAAAATCCGAGTTATATTTTGTGCGCCAAAATAGATAACGGTATAGATCAATACAGAAAAAAACAGACAGGTCACTACTCCAAATTTCAAATAGGTATGGACTTCCTCCATTTTTCGGTGACCATAACTACTGCTCATCAGTGGTTGTATTCCCTGGGCAATACCTGTATAGACTGAAATTACAACAAGGGAAAGATTCGCAATGACACCATAGGCGGCAACACCCATATTACCAGCGATACCTAAAATCAAAGTATTAAATACAATCATGACGACCCCACTGGAAACTTCGGTAACTAAAGACGGAACGCCACTTGCCATCATTCCCAGCATTTTTCTAGGCTGCAATGAACAATGAATCGGATGAAACTGATTTTTCTTTTGAATAAAATGTTTAGATAGAACGGCTAAACTGATGATGGGAGCCAACCCGGTCGCAAAAACAGCCCCAAAGATCCCCATTCGGCATGGAAAGATAAAGATCCAATCCAAAATAACATTACTGAAACTGCCCGCAAGCATCGCTATCATTGCTAAGGTAGGATCACCATCATTACGTACAAAACATAAAATAATATTGTTCAACAGAAACGCTGGTGAGAATAATAAAATTACTTGCAAATAAGTTTTAGCCATTTCATAAACGGTGTTGTCTGCACCTAATAAACGAATTAGGGGATCTGAAAAAAAGAGACCCATCAGGACAAAGACAATCGCAAAGACGAGGCCTAAAATGAAAGCATAGGTGAAAATGGCATTTGCCTGATGATGATCCTGCTGACTTTTCTGAATCGTATATTTTGTGCCACCGCCCATGCCAATCATCAATCCACTGCCATGAATAAAACTATAAATAGGAATGGCTAAGTTTAAAGCGGTCAAACCGTTGGCACCCAAGCCTTTAGAGACAAAGAATGTATCAGCCAGGATGTAACAGGACAGTCCTAACATTCCCAGTACATTTAACGATACATATTGGGCATATCTTTTGAATAACATTCGATTTCCTCCTTTTAAACAAAAAAAGCACTGGATATGAATCTGCTTTGGCCTACCGATTCATATTCAATGCTGATTACCCGGCGGTAATTTCTAACCACTCTTTTTATAACATAGGCTTTACCTGACTGTCAAGATTTATTTTTTTATTGACAAATTGCGTCAATAAGATTAGTATAGATAGGTGTCAAGACACATATCTATATAAGGAGTGGATATCATGAACAGAAATAAAAAATTATATATGATGGTTCTCACCGGATTACTGATTGCTATTGGTATTGTCATCCCACTTGTCTCACCCATCAAGATCATCATTGAACCAATGTCTTTTACCTTAGCGAGTCACGTG
The DNA here is from genome assembly GCA_900018345.1 of Clostridiales bacterium CHKCI006. GTDB lineage: Bacteria > Bacillota_I > Bacilli_A > Erysipelotrichales > Coprobacillaceae > Fimiplasma > Fimiplasma intestinipullorum. The sequence goes on along the minus strand of FCNA01000037.1, from coordinate 34,048 downwards.
GCGATCATGATTGCCATATTCATCTCACCATCAGCCGCTGTCGCTGTTTCTTTAGGAACGACTTTAGGTTTCCTTTTGGCAGGTTTCCCTATCACGGTAGTACTAAGAGCCTTGTCCCATGTAGTGTGGGCATTGATGGGTGCCGTTTATGCAGCTAAGCATCCTGAGACCTTTACATCCCCATTGAAGACCCTTGCTTTTAACCTCGTTCTGGCCCTCGTTCACGCTGTTTGTGAGGTCATTATCGTCATTCCGTTCTACACAAGCGGATCCATGTCCGATATTCTCTATATGCTATTTGGTTTAGTGGGGTTGGGATCAGTTATCCACAGTTTTGTGGATTTCACCATTTCCTTACTTGTCTGGAAGGCACTTGCCAAAAACAAATCGATTGTAACTGTCGCTAATGTAAAACAAATTCGTTTTTCTAGTCATTAAGAAGGATCCGTCCTTCTTTTTTTATCTTCTTTACATGCATGCTGATAAAAGTAGATCGTTTCTGCTTGAAATAAAGAGATCGTTAACCATCGGTTCCTAAATAGCTTTCGAATATGAAAGCCCATGACTAGTCACTTTCAGAACCTTGATCCTAGTCTGACCGAGCAGTATTCACAATAAGCATGCAAGATAAATGTGACAATATCGATAATTTTGTTGTATTGGCAGTGAATATAAAAGAAATACTGTGAAATTCATAATTTTCTATGTTACAATAAATTTAACATCTATTTTACATAAGCGAGGTGAGAATGTTGTTTGACAATATCAAAAAAATATATCAGCGCATCAACTGGCGTGTTTTAGATTACCGCTATAAAGTTCATAAAAATGCAGGGATTTGTTTTGCCTATTATCTGATCATGTCGATTGTTCCCATCTGTTCCCTCTGTGCGTTCTTTGCTTCTATCCTGAACATCGATCTACAGCCAGCCGAGCAATTCCTGCAAAACTACTTAACACCGGAATTTGCTTCCATCATTATTGGTGCCCTGGAATCGGATCATATTACGCTTTCCTCAATCGTGGTATTGGGCATCTCTTTATTTGTCGTCAGTCGCGGGATCAATCAGCTCTATGGTATCTCCAAGAATCTCTTTCCCCCAACCCATGAACGTCATGCCATTACTGAACAGATCCTCATGCTTTTTAAGACAGCGGCTGTATTCTTATTATTGATCCTCATCATCGCCATCTTGACCTTCTTCCCGCTGATCAGTTTTTATTTTAACTATCATAATCAGATCTTCTTTGATAATCTCTATTTGTTTTTAGGTTTCTTTATTATTCTATTTTTGCTTTATAAGATCATCCCCGATGTCCATGTTCATATCGCAGATATCATTAAAGGTGCGGCCTGTGCCAGCTTACTGATTGTCATTTTGCTTGGTATCTTGCAAGTGTATTTCTCTTATGCCGATTACACCGCTGTCTATGGGGCATTAGCTTCCATCACAGTCATTCTGATTTCTTTTACTTTGATTGCCGAGATGATCTATATTGGGATGTATGTCATGTTTGAAGCACACATGAAGCGTCTGATTGATGAATTACGGGGACAAATGGCTAAAGAAAAAGCTGAACCACAAGCATAGGTTCAGCTTTCGTTTTTATTTTTCAAATGTTTCTGCGATTTCCGCTAAGTATTTAATGATACTTAAATGCTGAGGACAATGTCCTTCGCACTGACCACATGCGATACAATCGCTTGCTTTTCCGTGATCTTTGGTCAGATTATCATATCGCTGTTTGGCGCGATCATAATTGCCAAAACGGAAATACTCATTGTAGAGTGCAAAGTATTCAGGAATAGCAATCTGCATAGGGCAGCCTTCTACACAGTAGCGGCAAGCGGTACATGGAACTTTCGTTGTATCGTTGATGATCTTAACGACTTTCTCAACGGTTTCTTCTTCTTTTTTGCTGAATGGTACGAAATCTTTCATGTAAGAAACATTGTCTTTTAACTGTGCCAGATCAGACATACCACTTAAGACCATAATGACGTGTTCTTTGCTGGCAGCATAACGAATCGCCCAGGATGCAATGGAAGCATCCGGATTCACATCCTTCATGATCTTCTGCGCTTCTTCAGGAATATTGACTAAGTTACCGCCCTTGACAGGTTCCATTACAATCACATCTTTGCCATGTTTAACGCAGACATCATAACACTTACCGGACTGAATTTCATCACTATCCCAGTCCACATAGTTCAGCTGTAATTGAACGAATTCGACTTCAGGATGCTTTGTTAAGATTTCATCCAGTAATTCAGCGTTATCATGATAAGAGAAACCAACATGTTTAATTTTACCTTCTGCTTTTTTCTGCATCACATAATGAAAGCAGTCATATTTTTCTGCGGCTTCATAATTAGCGACGTTTAAGCAGTGTAAAAGATAGTAATCAAAGTAACCTGCACCCGTTTTTTCCAACTGTTCGTTAAAAATACGGTCTACGTCCTCCTGTGCTTTTAATTGCATCGTAGGCAGCTTATCTGCTAACAGGAAGCTATCTCTAGGATGACGATCTACGAGGGCCAGTTTGACATAACGTTCACTCATGTAATTATGATACATATAAGCTGTATCAAAATACGTGAAACCATTATCTAAGAAAGTATCTACCATTTCACACATCTGTTCGAGATCGATCGTGGTGGTGTCTTCTTTGCTTAAGACAGGTAATCGCATACATCCAAAACCTAATTTTTTCATTTTTCACCATCTCCTCGCGTTTTATTATACACCTTGGAGTGAACTCCAGGTCAACTAGAAAATAAACCGTTTTCAGAATATGAAAAGAAACTTTCTTAGCAATCAAAAAAAGAGCTCTCCTTAAGAAAGCTCTACACGCATCTGGGCCATCCTTGCCGTCATCTTCTTGGCTACTAAGACCAGTCCGATGGCTAAGGCCGCTAAAATAGCGGAACCGATATACCCCATCACATAAGAACCGGTCGTATCATAGAAGTAGGCTGAGATGATGGGCCCAACAAAAGCCCCGATACCATATCCGATAAAAATCAGACCATAGTTACGATTGTAATATTTAGATCCAAAGATGATCTTTACCATTGGCGCAAAGACGACGAGTAAACCACCAAAGGAAAAACCAACCAGCGCAATACAAATTAAGAAGTAAACATAAGAATGCGCGACGGTCAGCATCAGCATGCTCACACCATTGATCAGCAAGACTAATAATAATGCATTCCAGCCCTGCAGCTTATCATAGATAAACCCAAAAGCAATACGTCCAAACATATTGAATAAGGTCATTAAGCTCACACAGAGCGCGGCCGTCATCGCATCTAAGCCAATCTGATTTTGCGCAATCGGACTCGTTGCACTGACCATCATGGTCCCGGCAGCATTCGCAAAGATGAACATCACTAATAATACCCAGAAAACAGGCTGTTTGACCATCTGCGGAATATTATAGTTTTTGGTATGTAATTCCTGTGATTGGGTCGTACTTGGTACCCAGCCTTCTGGCATCCAGCCATCAGGACAAGGCACGATCATCCAGGCCACTGCCCCAACGCCAATCAAAAAGACGATTCCAAGAATAATGCAGGCCTGCTGGGCACCGAACTGATCAATCAGCATCTGGGCAATCGGTGACATAATAAATGGTCCACAAGCAGCCCCAGCCTGAACCAGACCGGAAATAGAACCGCTTTTGTCCGGGAACCACTTTAAAGCGGTTGGTAAACAAGCCGGATAAATCATGCCCGCACCGGCTCCTGCAATGATACCATAAGCAATGTATAAGAAAGGAATCGTATTCGCAAAGCCAGTCAAGACCCAACCTCCGGCAAAGAATGCCAAACCAATATAAATCGCGACACGAGGCTGTAATTTCTCGGCTAAAATGCCTCCAATAAAGCCCACGGCACAATAAATAAACATATAAATGGTATAAGCCATGGAGAAGTCTGAACTGCTCCAGCCAAACTGATTACATAATGGCATGGAGAAAAGTGAGAAAAAAGCGGTAGCGGAAGTAAATAAACTCTGAATCCAGACACCGGCAAAAACACGCCAGCGTGTTGCTTTCGTAATTTTCATCTCGATGACCTCCTTATTGTAATGTCCCTAAATCAAGAGCGACTTCACGACCATTAAACTTTCCGGCCTCGCGACTCGTTCCCATCCAGTAAACCATCGAAGCAATATCTTCAACTTCCAAAAATGGCACGCCGGCATACATCTCTTCTACAGACTGGAAGTTTTTGCCCGTCAGTTCATTGATGAATTGAACATACTCCATGGTTTCACACATCGGTGTTTTGACCTTTGTCGGACATAACGCATTGACGATGATGCCTTTCGATCCGACTTCCTTCGCTAAAGTTTTGGTTAGTCCTAAGATTCCCCATTTGCTCATACAATATGTCGCTAATTTGGGTGTACCATATAACCCGGAAGTCGAAGAAATATTGATAATACGACCAAATCCCTGCTTCAGCATATACTTGGCAGCATATTTATCCGTACGCCAGGTACCAATCAGATTAATATTGATGACCTTTTCGACCTGTTCATCACTCAATTCCCAAGTATAGCCGAAATTGATAACGCCAGCATTGGCAATCACGACATCTAAACGACCATAGGTCTCCCAGGCTTTCGCAAATAAGGCTTCCATTTCACTCGTCGATGTGATATTACATTTCATCGCTAATACACGCGCCCCTTTAGCTTCGCACTGATGAATCGTTTCTTGAAACTCGGCACTGGATGGATCCTGCATATCGCCTAAAACAACATCAAAACCATGTTCAGCGTATTGATAGGCATGTGCTCTCCCCTGACCCATGGCACCACCAGTGATCAGAACGACTTTCTTTGTTTCCATTGTATATCCTCCCCTTGTTAATGTTTTAACGTGGTCATTATAAGCTTTCAAATCATTTGAGAGTCAATCCCCTATTTTTGTTTTAATTTCGTGCTTAAAAGAAGCAAATATGCTAAAATAATCACAACAAGATTCAAATGATTTGAGAGTTGGAGGAAAAATATGTACAAAACTTATACGATTGGTGAACTAGCCAAGATCCTGGGGATCACGGCTGAAACCATCCGCTACTATGAAAGAAAAAACATTATCCACCCCCAGCATAACGCATCCAGCGGTTATCGTTATTATACGACCTGGGATCTGCATATGCTGATTAGAGCGCGCTGTTTTTTAGGTTTTGGGCTCAGTATCGATCAAACCGCTGAAATATTGACTAAATCATCGCTCAGTGAAATTGATGTGCTTTTAGCAGGTCAGGAAGAAGAATTAGAACAGCAGGTCATCTATCAGATGAATCTGCTTAAAAAACTGCGTCAAAACCGTGCCCTCATGCAGGATGCCAGCGACAAGAAGCATGACCTGTCCATTCGCATGAGTCCGGCGATGTATCGTATCAATACCCAGATCAATTATGAGCTCATTCTTTCCAGAGAAGAGCAGGCTGAGATTTTACAAATGTGTGAAAAGGTTCCTTTTGTATTCTCAACAGCCCTCTTTCGAGCCGAGGATATTCAGGCAGGCAACGAAAAATTTGAATTTGGTATCGGTATCGAAGAACAGTATGCCTCCTTCTTAAAACTTGACAATACACCGCATCTTCAATTCCATCCATCACGTCAATGTCTTTATATGTGCGTGCCCTCTCGCTCTACCAAGCTTCTCTCTTATCATGTTCTGGAACCTGCCTTTGCCTGTATGCATGAACATAATCTTGATCTGGCAGGAGATATCATTACGCAGATCGTAGCCATGTGTCGTCCAGAGGAAGAGTATTTTAACTGGCATAATATTTGGATTCCCATTGTCTAAGTCATAACCACCGCTATCAGGGCATAGAATAGACCCGAAAAGAGGTGGTTATTATCTTTGTATTCAACTGTTATCTTTTTGTAGTAGCCAGTGTCCTTGGTTATTATTTAGAAGGTTTCTGGTCATTATTGACCCGTGGCTTCTTTGAACATCATGCCAGTACCCTCTGGGGGCCTTTTTGTCTCATCTACGGTGTTGCAGCCCTTTTGATCAACTGGCTTTATCCAAAAATCAAAGATCGTCCGCTCATCATTCAAGGAATCATTTTCGCCTTGTTGATGACTGTGCTGGAATATCTGACCCACTGGGGACAGGAGATCCTCTTTCATACTTACTCCTGGGATTATAGTTATCAACCGTTCAATATCCAGGGACGCGTCAGCCTTATCATGAGCTGCCTTTGGGGATTACTCGCGCTTTTTTTTGCCCATGTGATCCTTCCCCTTTTCCAATATGGTCTATCCTTCCTGCATGGTCCGCTTCATCGCTGGCTGGCCGCTATTTTAGCGATATTGATGCTTATCAACATCTTTTGTACCTTTACTGCCATTTATTTATGGACACATCAGGAAACATATCCGAGCTCCTACATTGATGACCAAAAAATGCAGCTGCGTTTTCCGAACATGCATTTTGAATAGAAAAAAAGCCGAGTTTCCTCGACTTTAATTATCCTGATTTTGCTTCATGCGTTCTTTCTTCTTTGCTTCGGTCATCATGCCGCTCTGATATAGTTCGATCTTATGATTCAAACGATCCAATGAAGCCTGAATTTCTTTCATCTTTTCCAATTGTTTATCCCGCTGTTCGATCAGAATGGCTTCACGTGCCTTTAAGGTCTTATCCCCTTCTTTAAACAACGTCACATATTCAATCAGTGCCTCAATCTGAACCCCTGCTTTACGCATACAGATCATCAGTTCGATCCAGCCACAGGATTCCTCATCATAATTACGGATCCCGCTCTTGGTACGTGGTACTGGTGGAATCAGACCGATCCGCTCATAATAACGTAAAGTATCTGCTGATATATCATATTTTCGACAAACCTCTGCAATGGTCATGACCTTTTCTCCTTTTTTACGCCTGCATTAATTCCTTGACCTTACGATCCAAAGCAACATATGCTTCATCGAGATCATCAATATTCAAAACCGTTTTCTCCATTGGACACATATCGGTACCATCACGATTGATGATTTCCTTCGCCAATGTGCCATAACTGTATGGAATCTTATATTTTTCTAAAATAGCTTGGCCCGCCTCACTCAATGTATGGGCATATAAATAAGCAATCTGACTGCGCGCAAACAGCATTGCAGCTGCCTTTCCAACGATTTTATCACACATAGTATAACCCTGGAAATAAAGTGGATCATTTTTGATCTTCATCATGATAGGACGGATTCCATGAGCTGTAGAAGTATAAATATCATCCTCTTTGGCTCCAACTAAAGTATAATTCTCTTTCTCTTGAATTTCAAGTAATGTTTCTAAAGTCATGATAGCTTCCTCCTTAATGTTTATTATACATGATTACGAAAAAAAGGTAAATGAATTACCTTTTTAAGCTTGTTTTTCAAATGTTTGCGCAACCTCTTTGAGGTGATCCACAATCTTCAGATGCTGTGGACAGATGCGTTCACACTGACGGCAACCGATACATTCAGATGCTTTTCCATTGGTCTTTGTATGTACTCCATAATAGTAGTCACTGTTCCAGTCACCAAACTGAACCTTGGCATTATAGCAGGCAAAGAGATCCGGAATAGAGATATGTTTTGGACAGCCATCCACACAATAACGGCAAGCTGTGCAGGCAATACCACCTAAACTATTTAGAATATCTCTTACCTTATCCACAGCAGCAAATTCAGCTTCACTCAATGGTTGGAAATCTTTCATATAGGAAATGTTATCTTCCACCTGTGCCAGGTCACTCATACCGGACAAGACTTTAAAGACACCTTCAAAGCTGGCCGCAAAACGAACCGCATAGCTGGCATAGCTTAAAGATTGACCGAGTTCATCAAAGACTTGCTTCGCCGCATCCGGTAAGTTTACCAAGCCGCCGCCTTTGACAGGTTCCATCACAATGACAGGTTTATGATGTTTACGGCAAACTTCATAAACTTCCTTACTCTGCACGCTTGGGCTCGTATAATCCATATAGTTAAACTGAATCTGAACGACTTCTACTTCTGGATGTTCCGTCAGGATCATATCCAAGACATCCGCTGTGTCATGGAAAGAAAGTCCCACATGTTTCACTTTACCTTCTTTTTTCAACTCCTGTGCCACTTCATAAGCTTCACATTTTTGGAAGTGGGCATAATGATCACGATCCTGTGCATGCATCAAATAATAATCAAAGTATTCGACACCGCATCTTTCTAACTGTAACTCAAAAAGTGGACGGATCTCTTCTTTTGTCTTGAAGAAGTTGCCCGTTAATTTATTAGTCAAAATATAAGCATCACGTGGATAGCGAGAAACCAGACATTCTTTTAACGCTGTTTCACTTTTCTGACTGACATAGCCATGAGCTGTATCAAAATAGTTGAACCCCGCATCCATATAGGCATCAATCATGCGTTTGAATTCTTCGACATCGACTTCTTCACCATTCATAGGAAGTCGCATACATCCAAAACCAAATTTATCAATCATTTTTCTTCATCCTTCCTTTCTCCATTTTCATCATATACCTTAGAGTGCACTCCAAGTCAACAAAAAAAAAGAGGCTATTTATGAATTGCCTCTTTCTCTAAAAAGTTATAATAAGCGCCATAAATTCCTGCCTGATTATTGAAATGACAGGCTTCTATATGGGTGCACTCGCCAATTCGTGCAGGCACTTTCTTCCTAAAAGAAGCTTCACATAATGGAAGCAGGATATCCTTCTGCGTCATGATTCCACCACCCAGAACAATCATTTCCGGATTCAGAAAAGAAGTCGCTAAGGCCATCACATCCGTGAGGTTTTCCACCATTTGGTGGACTTCACGCCTAACGATGTCGTCTTGATGCCGATAACTGGTCATCACACGGTGACCATCCCAATTTTTCACTTCGTCCCCTTTGGCCCGGGCGATACGTGAAATCAGGCCGCGCGTGCTGCCAGCGAGATCTAGGATTTCCCCATGACTAGGCAAATAACCAATCTCGCCCGCAAACCCCTGCGCACCATGCACGATCCTGCCATTGGCATAAACGCCACCTCCAACACCTGTGCCCACTGTCATCACAAAGACATTCTCACACCCTTGAGCCACCCCTGCTTTGACTTCCGCCAGCAAAGCACAGTTCACATCATTTTCCACCGTTACCGGAACATGGAACGCCTCTTCAAAAATGGCTTTCATTTCCAGTCCACAGTAATTCGGAATCGTATCTGTCGCCTGAATCACCTTCCCTTGCTTGACATCGATCGTTCCTGTCGCACTGATAGCCACACCATCCCATTTTTCATCCACCATCAAGAGGGGAGCGATATCGATCATCTCCTGCAGAATATGTTTTCCACCATATTGCGCTAAACTCGGAAACTCGCCGGAACTAATCAGAACGCCCTGGTGAAAGACCCCCCATTTGGTATTCGTTCCGCCGATATCAAAACTCAAGATAGCCATAGTTCCATTCCTATCTCAAACATACGATTCCAGGGATGATATACATGGAGGCGCTCAATCGTATGATCTTTAAAACTGTAAAGGAAAGTCGTATGAACCAATTCCCGCAAACGTTTTTCTTCAACTCGGACGACCTCTTTTTGCTGATTGGCTAAATCAAAATAGTTTAAAGGAGGCCTCAAGCCATCCGTTGTCTCTTTGCGCACAATCGCCTGATAAAAGCCATCTTCGATCAAGTGATACATCAGATTATGGATCACAGCCTTCGTATTCACGGCATCACTATTTAAAATCACCATTTGCGCAATGCTTGTTCCTAAGGTATTACCATGCGTATTCCAACCTTTATATGAATAAAGATGATCTAGTAAACGACTTTCATCCAACATCTCAATCAGCTCTATATCTCCCCCATTGGCAAAAGCACAATCCGCTAAAACGACTTTCTTGCCCATCTGCATATAACGTTCCATCGCGTCTAAAAAGGCATTCAGATTACGAAAAGAAGCATAGCTAATGTCTTTTTGTTTTTGCTCACTTGCTTCCTGCATGACTTTTCCCGGGCAATTGATTGCCAGAATGAACTCCGCCTGCTCGGGTGAAGAAACCCACTCACAACGGCATACCTGTAAATGAGATTTCAGACTTTCCTGCATGATACGGTCTTCATATAAAGGAATGAGAGTTGGTCCCAAGGTAGAATCATAATAAGGATAAACTTTTGTGCGTTTTCCATCCAATTCACTCACTGCACGGGCAATCAGACTACTGCCCGCTTCATCCGCTCCCGGGTACATCATGACGCGACGCTGCAGTCTTAACTGCGTCAGTTTCTGACTGACTTGTTTTTGATCCATTGACGTATAGCCATATTCACAGGAATCATCCTGAGGAATTGCCAGAAAATCAATGACCCCTTCCTTAACAAGATCCAGGACAGCCAGATTTAATTCCAGATTATAACGACGGCGTATTTCGTAATCAACAATATACGCCTCCGGAATGTTGTTATTCAGCGCTTCAAGCGCTATTTTTTCTGCTTCAGTTAACCCATCCCGCTCTTGCTTATCTCGTAAATAAGCACGCCTAAAGATCTCATGACCATACTCACCATAATATTCCGGTTCTTCATCATTACTGGAATAGCGTGGCGTCCGCATGATCAACTGAAAGGCATAAATCGGTTTTTCAGGATTCATCTGTCTGATTTGCCTTAAGTAGTCCAGACATCCCTGCTGATAGATCGCATCTTCATGATGCAGGCGGCTAGGCAAAAGGCCACCATAAAAAAGCATTTCAAGACTGAGGACCATCGCATCGCAGGCCTGGCTATTCTCTAAAACAAATTGGCGTATTTGCGAAATATTGGCTTTCTCTTTTTTATGTCCCAGCATCTCCAGTGGCGGTTGAACAAGTTCGAGGTCCAGGCGCGTCTTGATCATATATTCCGGATAAAGTCGATTACAAGGACGTTCATCTAAAGGAACAAAGAGTATTTTTTTCATTTCAATACCTCCACAAAGCGGGCCGTAATTTCCTGTGGACGGGTAATCGCTCCACCAACCACAGCACTGAAGGCACCTGCTTCAAAGACCGCTTTGAGCTGCTGAGGTGTATGGATCTTTCCCTCGGCGATGAGTGGGACCTTCAGCTTTGAAACAGCACTGCGGATCAAATCCAACTGGGGGCCATCCACAACCTTTGAATAAGGCGTATAACCACATAATGTCGTTGAAACAACATCAAAACCGATTTTTTCTGCTTCCAGCAATTCCTCTAAAGTCGAGCAATCAGCCATTGCCAAACGGCCATGCGCATGAATCAAAGAAACCAGGTCAATCAACTTTTCATCATGAGGCCGCTTGCGTCCCGTGGCATCCAGCGCAATCATCTCACAGCCCGTCTCCAGTAATTCTTCAATTTCCACATGGGTAGGAGTAATATAAATATCACTATCATCATAATAGCGTTTGACAATGCCAATTATCGGTAAATCTACGACACGTTCAATTTCTAAAATATCTTCCCTGCTTTGAGCCCGTATGCCGGCAGCACCCCCTTGTTTTGCTGCTAAGGCCATTCTTCCCATAATAAAAGAGGAATGCAAAGGCTCTTCAGGTAATGCCTGGCAGGAAACAATCAATTTTCCTTTCAATTTTTCTAACATATCCCCGCTTCCTTTCTTTCCCTTTTATTATAAACCTACCATTTTAAAACAACAACCAAAGTCTACTTAAAAATCAACTAAGCAAGCGAATGGATCCCATGACACGGATTTCCTACTGCAACCATGCCTGATGGAATGTTCTTTGCCACTACTAAACCTGCACCAATGGTTATCCCCAATAAGACCATCATCTTGACCCTCAAGTCGAATCGGTTTATCGTTAAAAAACGTGCTAGTCTTTTTGCGAGAATTAAATCATGTTGCGTAAAAATCAGATAACATCTCGTTCATATCGATACGACTGAAACCCGGAAAAATGCAATGAATATGAATATTCTATTAGCCACAAAATGAAAGCTAGAATCAACACATTGAGATTCAAATGATTAAAAGAATAACATTTCGCCTAAACTTCACGTTCAAACTGTATCTTGCTTTCAAAAGACATCCTGTGAATTACTTTTTCTAGTTCTGTCCTATGATTTTTTCTCATGGGTATCATCGTGTACACATATTGTCAAAAGATCAAGCAATTATTAAAGTCAGCTTTTCCCTACACAGATGATGAATGAAAAATGGTTCTAAAGGTTTAAAGATGTTGTTTAACGTATTATAATATTAACATACACGAAACGACATCCGAAAATAAGCGTCTTGTAATAGCGATAATATAAACACTGGAATGGAGATGATTTAATGAAAAAAATTAGTTTAGGTACCGAGGACTTTAAAGAAATGATTGATCATCAGTACTACTACATTGACAAATCTGAATGGATCCTGACTGCGCTTTACGATAAGGTCTCGTTATTTACCAGACCCAGACGTTTTGGTAAAACACTGAATATGAGTATGCTTTACTATTTTCTTTCCAATAAAGAAAAGCAGAATGCTTATCTCTTTCAAAATTTAAAAATCAATCAGCACGAAGAAATGAAACGATATCAAAATCAATATCCTGTAATCTCTTTATCCTTAAAGGATATGAAATATGACCAGTTTTCGATGCAAATAGAGTACTACTCCATTTTGTTCTCACGCATATTAAGACAATTTCCAGAAATCTATCGCCATGATGTTTTCAACCAATCACAGTTCAATCGTTACTTAAATCATCAGAGCTCTTTAGTTGAACTGTCTGAATCATTATTGAATTTATGTATCGCCTTGCAAGAATACTATCATCAAAAAGTCATCTTATTGATTGATGAATATGATGTTCCTCTGCAAACGGCCTACACCTATGGATATTACGATCAGATGGTACAATTTCTCAGTCATCTGTTTGGAAGTGCTCTGAAAACAAATCCAGCTTTAGAAAAAGGCATCATGACAGGCTGTCTAAGAATTGCTAAAGAATCCATTTTTACAGGATTAAATAACTTCAGAGTTTATTCTATCTTTGATGAAAGCTCAGCTACTGACTTTGGCTTTACAAAAGACGAGGTGCATGCACTTCTTTGCGACTATGGTATTGAAGATCAAATGAACACGATCAAAGAATGGTATGATGGTTATCGATTTGGAAAGGAAGATATTTATAATCCTTGGAGCGTGCTCAACTATGTAGATGACCAGACACGAGGAAATGATCAACCACATTTATATTGGGCTAATACAAGCGGCAATGATATCATTCGCAAATATCTTCAAAATGCCACCTCTCAGATTAGAGAAGAATTCAATCAACTGATTTTGGGGAAAACGATCAAAAAGGACATTCTAGAAGAGCTAACCTATCCTGAAATGGATGATTTACGACATATTTATAGTTTTCTTTTATTTACCGGCTATCTGAAGTGTATTCAAATAGAGAGTCCACATGGTTATGTGCTTCAAATTCCAAACCATGAAATTAAAACAATCTACCAACAATTCTTTATTGAATGGTTTTCTAATCAAGTAATGACCTACCGTCCATCGTTTCAAAAAGCATTGCTGGAAGGAGATGTCTTAGAAGCTAGAAAAATATTAAATCTCTTGTTGGCTCGTTCAATCAGTTACTTTGACTATAATGAAAATTTTTATCATGGCTTTTGTTTAGGTCTACTACAAGATCTACACGTCAAATCAAATCGAGAATCTGGCATGGGGAGATACGATATCGCGATCATCCCTCATGACTTTGATGATTACGTCATCTTAATAGAATGTAAAATATCCAATTCCTTAAAAAAACTCAAAACGATGAGTCAAGAAGGTCTCCATCAAATAGAAAGAACTCAATACATAGAAGATTTTAAACTGGATGGATTCTCACATTTCTATCTTTATGGCATTGCCTTTTATCAAAAGTCCTGTTACATCAGTATGACATCAATTTAAAAAGAGGGGTCTCCTCTCTTTAAATTTCATAATCAATGGCAGTCACATGAGCCATCTTCGGACCCTCTTTAATGATCTTTTGATGTGCCTTAGACGCAGGATATGCCTCTAAATCTTCTTTCGTCGCAAAATCGATGATCTGAATCACATCGCCAAACTGTGGTCCCTCCTGCATTCCTGTAGGCTTACTTCCAATATGCACACCGACCTCGTTGTGCATGATCATTTCACATTGATCCCCCACTTCTTTCAGCAACTTAACAAAGTCAGCTTGCTGCAAAGCATCTTCTAAAGTAAAAACAGATACATGTCTATACATTTTGCCACTCCTCCATATCATTTTGAATCCATCACTATCTAGGTTGCTTTCTTAACCCATGACATAACAATTTAAAGTCATTCGCAAGATAGAACGAATCATTATCACTCAAGACATCCATACTGCTGGTCGGGTATGCTTGTCGCACAGTTTCAATCAACTGTTGACCCACCCCTTGGCGTCGATATTTTTCATCAACGAAGATCTCGCAACAGTAAATAGTGAAAAAACCATCCGTGATACACCGGATATATCCACTATATACATCCTTATCATACGCCACATAAGTGATGGAATGCCTTAACGCCTTTTTATAAGCTTCCTTTTGGGAAGTATAGAATCTAGCCCACTGCTCCTTTTGACAGGACAAAAGGATATGATCATAGTCTCGATCTTCCAGATATGTCTTTACTTGAATCTCGCTCTTCTGTAAATGCTTAATGTAAACAAAAGAGACACTATCATGCGTATATCTTCGTTCTCCCATTTGCTTAAACCCGCATTTCTCATAAAAATGATGATTACGTTTGGAATACGCAGGTGTTTCTAGCATCCAAGTGATTACCTCTGGATAGCTTTGTTCTATATCATGCCAGATTTGTTGTCCTAAGCCCTTTGAACTATATATAGGGTCAATAAATAACATCTCTAAAATAGAGACATCCTGATTGATCCGAACAGTATAACCACCAATCATTTGTCCGTCATCATTAATTACACACGACCTGGCGTTCTTTAAGTCCAATAGCTTTCCTAAAAGACGACCATCATCATAACCATTGGGTCCATCTTCCTTTAAATCAGTGTGCATTCGTGTATCCTCATCAAAGGCATCTTTCATGATCTTCGTCAATTCAGCGATATCCTTTTTTTCCATCCTTCGATAACTTAACGTCACTTTATTCTCCCTCTCCTACGAATTAACACTTTGATATCTATTCATATCATATCACACCCGTTGATTCGAGAAAATAAAAAGCTTTCTAACGCTTTTTAAACGACAAAATGATCTTAAAATTCAGTTATTCTTATCTAATATAAGAAGGCTATTACAAAGATAGAGATTAAAAGATATTAACGCTTTATCTAAACGCATATCTTGTCGATTAATGCCATTTCTATGTCGAATTTTACTTATCTCAACTTCTTCAAACTCCAGTCATATATAATAAAAATAATGATAGAAATAGGTACATGTTATCTAACGGTAACTGTACAGAGTTTCCTTTTCAAATAGACTAACTTTCTTCCACTATCTGATCATCAATAGACTCTTAAAATAAGCTCCGCAACGTCTCTCTTGAAGTCATATATCAGTCTATCATAGAAAAAATTTTGCTATTTCAGTCAAAAAAAAGATATATTCAGTTGTTTTGCGAGACATAAGTGCAAAAAGCACTATATAATGAAAGCGGTTAAAGAAATATGCGCATATTATCTACCATTATCTGAGCTTAGCCCATACTAAGCCATTTCAGGAAGAATGAGAGGAGTGAAATTGGATATGAAAGAAATCATGAACTTCTTCCGTGAAAATTATAAAAAGGCGATTGTTGTTCCTATGCTTTGCATTGGTTTGCTTTGTTCAATGAGTACTGCCTTTGCAGCCACTAGTGCGTCAAAGACAAAAAATTGGAGCTGCATTTATGGTTCCGGTACAATCACTGATACAGCTACCCGAAACACAACAACAGGTAGCTGGAGCTTTAGAGCGACTCGTACTGCAAACATGGATGCCAATTTCTCTGCAAGTGGACCATTGTTAGGTCAGCCAGTACTTACAAACGATGGAAACACTGCAACACATTTCGTAGGAATTGCAGTATACAACCAATTAGGTAGTCAAGTCACTTCTGGCGGAGCTTCTTTTACCTTTAATTGGAATGGTTCTTCCGTTTATTAATGAGGTGTTTATATGCTTGAGTTAAAGAATATTAAAATTAAATATCTAAACAAGCATATCCTTTCAGGTGCTTCTTTTCAAGCACCTGATTTTGGCTTATGCGCCATCTTTGGTGAAAGTGGTTCTGGTAAATCATCACTATTGCGCTCCATCTTACTGGAAGAGCATCACTTCGAACAATACCTTTTTCATGATCTTCCCATCGATGAAGCAACCTTTAAAAAAGATTATCTCGCTTCTGTTCCTCAGGAAGCAATCCTTATTCAATCTCTGAAACTTAAAGATCATCTCAAGCTTCTTTCCACCAAACAAAACCCCACAGTACTTATTCAGAAATTACATCTGTCTTCCTGCCTGAATAAATACCCTGATCAGCTTTCCGGTGGTGAAAGAAAACGAGCCGCTTTATTCCTTGCCTTGCTTAGAAATCAGCCTATCCTGATCTTAGACGAACCGACTTCCTCTCAAGATGAAGATATTGCCCTGGAAATCATTGAAGTATTACAGGATTATGCCCATGATCATCTTGTCATTGTCGCCACCCATGATCGTAGGATCGTGGATGTGTCTGAGACAGTCTATGAGATTGCTGATCATCAACTTCATTTAATCAGAATGAAATCGACAGATGAACAATGCCGTGATGCTCCTTCACATCCACAGATAAGCTGGAAACAGAAATTAGGCCTTTATCTTAATCTAAAGAAGAAGCGAAAGATCTATCATACTCTTATTTTTATCCTGTTGATCCTCTCTCTAACTTTGACTTCCTTTGGCTTATCTAAACTCATTGACTCTGCTCCTGCTGATGATGCACTGGATAAAGTCTATAATCGAGACATCTTTGTCTATAAACAAATCGATGAAGACCTACAACCAGATTATTCAAAAAATGGTTCAGAATTTCCATTTACCAATGAAGAAATCAATGAAATCGCAAGTCTTGAACATGTTTCAACTGTCTATGATAACTATTTGATTGGTCAAAGTATAAACAGCTACCTTCCTGAAGAAGATAACCAACAATTAGAGTATGTATTAAGCAAAGGCGGCGATCTAGAATCACGAGAAATTACCCTGCTTGATCAAGATCAAAATATCATTCATTCCAACGCCTATCCAATTGATGGCACGAATATGGGACTCCCGCTTACTGTCGGTGTTTACTATGAAGAACTGGATTATACTTCCAATATTGCAGTAGAGACCCATGTAGAAGATGGCATTTATCTATCCAAAAGTTTTGCCCAACAACTGGGGATCCAGAATCTCACCAGTGATGAGGTTTACTATATCCAGATGAATTTTTCTGTCCCTCAATACAATGCCTATAACGATGCTTATATCCTCGTCGATGAAGAAACAACGATCGACATGTGTGAGGTCAGAGGACCAACCGTGAACATGACATTTCCTGTCTCTGGTATATTGAACCAGTCGGCTATGGGTGCCAATGTAGGAACGGCTACTTCCTTCTTCATGCCTTATTCCATGATGCAGGATATCATTGATCAGTATCGAGCTGCGGAACCAATCGATTATGTGAGTACTGATGCCGGCTACATTCGTTATGATCATAGCTACGAAACCGGTGCTCGCGTCATGCACTGCGTCCCTTATCAGGCGAACTCCCTGATCGTCATTGCCGACTCTGCCAGTCATAAACAGGCCATCATGGATGAACTGGAGCATTTAGGCTATCACACTTCTTCTACCATCAGCATGAATATTGCCGCACAGTTTGCTAATAACACTGAATCCAATATCTTCATGCTTGCCTTTACTGCACTGTTCTTTGTGGCCATCATCTTCTTTATCATCTCTTATCTTAATATCAAAGAAGAGTTATCCATCGATACCTTCTTTCAGAGATCCGGTTATGATAAGAAGACCATCACCCATCTGATGTTGGGCAAATACTGGTTTGACTTTTTATGGGTAACGATCCTATCTCTGATCATTGCTCAGATCTACTTCAGGATCAGTGCCAACTTAGGTTATTTCCTGGTCTCAGCCGATCTCACCTATCCGCTCTTTCTGATTGTTCTATCTTTCCTGATCCTCTTTATCTATCCAAGTGTTTTATACCTTTTTGCCAGAAAGAAATCCAAATGAGAGGAGGTTAGTCTATGCTGCAGTTATCCCATCTGCATATCGCTTATGATCGCGTACTATTAGAGGATGCTTCTTTATCCATCGAACCGGGTAAGGTTACCCTGATCCGAGGAGAGAGCGGCAGTGGGAAGACCACCCTTCTCTATCGGATCGGATTATTGAGTCAGGATCATGATTATGTGTATCTGGTAGATGGTGAAGATATCATGAAAGCATCTGAAAAGAAGAGGAAAGCTTTTCAGAAGGAAAATATTGGTTATGTTCTCCAGGATGCCCTGCTATTTGAGCAGTATACGGTTTATGAGAATCTGACCCATGCTGCAAGACTCAATCAATTAACACTCTCCAGAAGCAAAGCGGAAGCACTTCTTCAGGAAGTACGACTGACGATCACACTGGATCGTCGGATCGATAAACTGTCCGGTGGTGAAAAACAGCGGCTGGCCATTGCCTGTGCATTAGCTAAGGATCCTACCATCCTCATCTTAGATGAACCAACCAGTGCACTGGATCCCCAAAATGAGGTCCTGATCTATGAGATCTTGCAAGATCTGGCTAAGAACGACCATCTCTATGTCATCCTTTCCAGTCATAGTCCTAGAGCGATGGCATATGCCGATCAGATCCTGCAGATCAAGGATCGTCAGCTACTTGAGATCAGGAATGAGAAACAGAAAGCGGATATCTCAGTCATCAAGAAAGAAGCAAAGCCGCTATCACGTGCCTTCTTCAACTACTACACCGCCCACTTTAAGCGAACCTATCGTTTGATGCACTGGCTGATCGAAGGCGGACTCTTCCTATCCGTCCTGGTCTTAGGGATCACCTATATCCTGATTGAAAACAATATCCGGACCAATCAGGCCTTATTAAATCAGATCTCCTATAATCAGCTGTTTGTGACTAGTGTTGGAACTTCCCCATATCTGGATACTTTGGATCTTCAACTCATGGAAACAGATGATACCTTACAGGATCTGGCACATGTGATCAAGGTCTATCAGATCCATCTTTACTATTTTGAAACCTATAATGGGAAGTGTTATGTGCTGCCTTTCTTTGAAGAGAACCATTTCGAAGACCAGTTAAAGGAAGTGAGTGACAATGACCCCCCTGGCATCTATTATGCCAAGAACAATCAGGGAAAACTGATCGAATATCTGGATGGGGATCAACTACATCTCAATGGAAAGACCTACCCTGTATTAGGTGTGTTCTATAACGGTTATACGAGTGCCTTTTTGGAACAGGACAGTCTCTATATTTATATGGATGAAGAAAGTTTATCCCTGCTCACCAAAGATGCACCACTAGTCGGATACAGTCTCTTTGTGGATGATCTGAATCATATCAATGAGGTCAAAGCCCATTTAGAAGCAAATGGCTATGCAGTCAATGATCACTTTCAGATGGGCGATGTCCTTAGCGAGATTGATCACTCACTCAATCAGACACGTTATCTGATCTCTGGAGTAGTGATCGTGTTATTATTTGTTTTTATGACCCTGATACAGAATCGCTATTTCGAACTGAGGAAGAAAGAGATGGCCTTACTAAAGGTCAATGGATTATCGACGAAAGATATCTTACAGATCCTTTGTCATGAACTGATCTCAATGGGCATCATCAGTTATCTTGTTCCACTATTTATCATGAGCATGATCGTCATCATCCTGCTTAAGGCCATCCCATATCAACTGATCTTAGGTCTACTTGTGATCTTTATATTACAATTTGGCCTAAGCTATTTCATCAACGCCAGACAATTAGCGAAACTGGAACCAGAAGAAATACTAAGAAACTAAATTCCTTCAAAAATTATTATAATTAGAAAATCTATTTATCATTAAAGCCGTGATGATTATACTGTTATCCTGACTTACTTCTGCTTAAAACTACCCTATGATATACAAAATTCATACATCTTTAATTGATTATGTGCGTCTTTATGTTCTTGAAGTTACAGGAAATCAAATCTGAATATCAATCCTGTTCCACATGAGACCACTTTGATGATGCGCCATCATATGAATTATTTGTTTCAAAACAAAAAAAAGGAAAAGACAATTGAACTGACACTGGATAAAGTTGGATTGAAGGACTTGATGAATCAGATGATTTCTACCCTTTCCGGTGGCCAGCAACAACGCATCACCGTTGCCAGGATCATCCTGAAACCACGCGATATCATCTTGGCTAATGAACCAATCAGATCGTTGCATTTCCTTCCTAAAAAATTAGATATTATCATGATAATACAAAACGATTTCAATCTATTCTTTATGAAATGCTAGCTATGTAATGTAGATGCGTTAAACTAGAACAACTAAAAAATAACAGATTTAATGTCTACGCTCTTTTCTTTCATTCAAATAGTTTTCTAATGCCAGATTAAATTGTTTTTCATATTTTTTTCCGATAGGTAAAAGCTTCTGATTAACCATTTCTATTTCACTGCGATATATTATTTTTATAAAAGCAAGATTAATAACATAAGATCTGTGAATTTGAACAAATGCTCCTTTCTTCTCTATTTGGCTCAACATATTCTTTAATAACCTAGAATCTACATATATTCCATCCGTCGTTTTGATTTCTAACTGATGCTGATTTGCCTCGATATACATTATTTGTGAAACATTAACGATTGCTTTTATCCCTGGTTTTCTCAACATTAAAAAGTCCATTGACGTTATCATTTTGTCAAATAACTCCATAAACATTTTAAAATCCTTTAAATAAGCTTGCTTTCTTATTAAAAAGTATGGCTGTATGACAAAACAATCAAAAATCACATTGGTGTCTTCTATTAAAAAAATGATTTGACTATGATACTTTTCTTTAAATTTTTGGGCTAATGCAATTCCTTTTAAAGTATATTGATCAATGTAGATGAAAATGAATTGGTAAGGTTTATTCAAATTTGCAAAAGAAAAGTGACTATTTTGTACAATATCTATCGTTGTTTGATCAGATAGTGCTGAAAGAGCCTTTCCTAAATCTGATTTCAAACGACTAGCAAACCAAAAATCTCTATCAATGATTAAAATTTTCATTATCATCCCCCCTCTTTTTTAATTATAAAAAAGAGTCGAAAGCTAATCAAATGCGCTATTTTAGTGCTTTTGAAATATATATTTTTAAATATTTAGTCTTTTTAAAGTTATTTTTTAATATTTCTATCCAATTAATATTAAATTTTACAAATTGATACGTTTTATCATTTTGAAAGGAGAAATTACAATGTATTCATTTTTATTTCGTTTATTATTAGTATTGGAATTGTTGTCACCTTTATCATGCACACATGTACACAACGATAGCTGCGGATATGATCCGGTTCAGCAAACTCAATGTACACATGAACATACTCCTGATTGTTTTGAAACAATTCAGCCTTTTGAATTACTTGATCCTGATAGAGGAAAAGGATAATTCTTGTAGTAAAAAGTTATTGATTTTTTCAATAACTTTTTTTAAACTATGAATGAGGTGACCGACCCTATGTTAAATACATTTTCCCCTTCTATTTTTGGCACATTTATCAAAGAACAAAGACATAAAAGAAATTTAAGTATTGAACAATTTTCTTATATGACCAAATATAGCACAGCAACGATCAGCCTTTTTGAAAATGAAAGCCGCTCCTTCGATATTAGAAAATTCAATCTTTTTCTTAAAGGATTACAGCTAAACTCAGATTATTTATCCCCCTTAGAGAACCATTTAGACAACTACTTTCATCAGTTTGCTATCGGTATTATCTACGAGAAAGAGGAACAAATCGACTATTATTACCATCTTCTTCGCGAATTGCTTTCTCCCTACAAAGGGACGACATTTTTTATTATTATTCACTTGGTCAACTTAATTTATTGTCTTTACAATGATTCATCGATTGCTGAAGTTCCTATAGATCAACTTAAAGATGCTTCATATCTATTTGCTGATAATGTTGCTTTCTTATACTATATGTATATGGCTGAGTATGCTTATTATATTAATAATGAATTTGCAGATTCACTTTCTTACTTTGCACAATCAAGACAAATTATGCTTAAATTGAAAACACATCCTTATTTTCAAATGTATCATTATTTGCTCAGTCAACACTATGCGGCTATTAATGATTATGAAAATTGTTTAAAGCATTGCCAATTAGCGGCACAAGATTTCACAGAATACCAAAATTTTCCTCGCTTAGTCAACACCAATATTCAAACAGCCAGAGCATATATGATCATAAAGGACTACTCTAGAGCTCAAAGTATTCACATATCTACATTATCAACCGCCAAACAATTAAATCTAGTTTATGAAGAAAAAACAATTATATATAATATGGCTTACATAGAAATGATTTGTGAACATTTCCAACATGCCTACGATTTGTTTCTACAAATTCCACCTTCACAGATGAATGAAAAACATTATCGAAGATTTGCTTACACCTGCATTCGACTCAATAAATATGATGAAGCTAAAGACGCCCTTTTTCAAGCTTCAAATCTTATTCAAGATAACTACTCTACTAAAGAAACGAGAATTTTAAATTACTTTCTTCAAACATTGAATTTCCATCAATCTTTAAAAAAACTAATACAGCTTTATACACAAAGTCAAAATATTCTCACATTAGATGAGAAAGAATACTTATTACATATGATTATTTGGTTTTCTAAACAAGCAAAACAGTATAAAAAAACAATTCACTATATGGAATTACTATTTCGATTAAGAATCAAATGAAAATGAATGCAAAATAGGTCTCAATACTTGTATTCTCTTAAATGAAAACATCATCATTTAATGAATGATTTCTCCTATATACAGAAATGTGATTAAAGAATAATAAAAAATGACCAAGCAACTGAATAGTTCTTGGCCTTTTCAATGTCATGCAATGATTAAAAAGAAGGCACACATCATATGATTTATTATATCCTCTCATTATCCTGAAAGAAATAAACAAAGAAAGAAAAGAATGCAGACTCTATTCATTGCTTATCACCTACCTACTACTAGTATATCCAAATTTTGGATAAACTATCCATTTATTGTGTTTGTAGGAGATGAAGGGTGCATTGATCTTCTTCGCCCTCAAAGAATTTATCCAATACCTGTTTAAACAATGGATCATGCGTCACTTCATAAAATAAAGTCATGCATGAACGCAGCTTTAAATCATCAGGATATCCCATAACTTCACTTGGATCACTGGAATCAAGCATGAGTAACGCGTGTGAGATTTCTTTCAATCGCTGTGATAAGATAGGATGTTCATAATAAGCCTTTGCTTCTTTAGCGTCTTTGATTCCATAATATTCAGCGTTACTGGAAAACCCTAATCCTTTAAGCTGTGGGAAAATATACCAAATCCAATGGCTTTGTTTATAACCACCTTTGATTTCACTGAGGGCCACATGATACATATTATTTTGAGCTTTTAAAAAACGATCGAGGTCCATTTTGTCACTTCCTTTCAGATTATAAAGAACGAGTGATTTCCCATTTTTCTTTGCCATCATATGCGTTTCTTTCAATATCTTTTCATTTCTCTATCAAACCGCATCATTATTAAGCATCTTGCTTAGATCAATTTTGTTTTTCCTTTACATTCTGTGTCTTATTCAAATCTGATTTTGATTATATCACCTTTTCTTATAATCTGAAAGCACTAAATAAAAACAAGAAAGAAAGATAAACGTGCCCATAATGGCTAAATAATCCATATAGAATAAGAAGATGGGTTCATTAAAGTCAAAGAAAACAAATGCTGTACGAATAAAGAGATAATCCAGGATGTTCCTTTGAATCAACGCATAGAGACCATATAATGCGACCAAAAGTCCAATGATGGAAAACAGGTGTTGACGCATTGTCGATTTCTCAAGATGTAAATGTTTGCGGATCATACTAAGGATCATTCCCCAGTGCAAACCTAAATGTAAAGACATCAGAAGATAGCCACCATAGGAAGAAGTCATATGCATGGTTCTGGCTACTGAAATCATACCAGATAATGGAACAAAGGTAAACACATGATTAGATAGAATGATGCCGCTCACCATTAAACCCAGCATTGCTAGCATAAGTAAAATATTGATAATGATTGTGAAACAGCGAACCAATGGATACTTTCCTTTGCATAGTTTACTGTACCATTGTTTGTTCAGTATGTGATGAAGGATAAATAAGACAAATAAGCCAGTTCCTATCCATTCATGCGCCCTCTCACCCCAAAATGGGTAACCCATTAAAAATAGTAAAGCCAGAGTCATCAGAATATCAATGATAATTTTAATGGCTGTTTGACGCTTCATGACAATCATCCTTTCATTTCCTATTCAAGTTCCTGTGAATAACCTAGCTCGCTCACCCAGTTCTGAATGGCTTCCTGTGATGATGAAGCTTCTTCTTCATAGCAGTCAAAGATGTTGTCAGAAATACTGGCCTGTGGAATAGCCTCTTCAATCAACGAAACGCTATTCGCAAGTCCACCGGTACCATGGGAATAGAAGAGATACACTTGTTTACCTGCCAGATCATTTTCGTTTTGTTCTAAAAAATGTAATACAGGCATGGGTACCCCATACCACCAGTTAGGATAACCTAAAAAGATGATATCATACTGACTGATATCTGAAACGTTTTCCACCAGTTCCGGACGGGCCTGCTCACGGCGTTCCTGATTGGCTCTGGCTAAACAATCGTTCCAGTCACTTGGATAGGGATCTGTCACACGAATAGAAAATAGATCGCCACCGCTCTCTTCCTGAACCCAGGTAGCTAGCTGTTCGACGTTTCCCGGAGCAATCACGCTCGGTGAAGAAACAGCATCTACATCATCCTCTAACACTGCATTGTCTGCCCAGGAAAAATAGACAACCAGGACTGGACCATCCTGTACATTTTCAACAGGTACATTGGTATTCTCTGTTGTCGAAGGTTGTTCTTCCGATGTATTGCATGCGATCAATGAAAAAGCAACAAAAACAAGCAATAGACGTTTAAACCACTGATGCATCAAACCATCTCCTTTCTCTTGCCTGATAACTGCATCCACCTTCATTATATTAGGTGACATGGTCAATGTCCAATACCTGTCTTTCATCTCTACTCATGCATTTTGGGTATAAAAAAACGGTGAAGTTTTTCTTCACCGTTTCATCACTTTGAGATTAATACATTCCGCCGCCTGCAGGCATTGCAGCTGCATCATTTTCTTCTTTGATGCTTGCTACACCAGCTTCAGTTGTAATGAATAATGCAGAGATGCTGGCTGCATTTAATAATGCACTACGTGTTACTTTAGTAGGATCGATGATACCTTTTTCGAACATGTCAACCCATTCACCGTTCTTCGCATCGAAACCAACATTTTCTTTAGCAGCTTTCTGTTTTTCGATAATATCTTCTGCGTTATATCCAGCGTTCTCAGCAATCTGAGCAATTGGAGATAACAGAGAATCCATAACGATCTTGATACCTTTCTGAACATCGACAACATCAGATTTGAGTTCGTCTTTTAATTCAGTATAGATGCTAGCTAAAGCTGCACCACCACCGATAACGATACCTTCGCTGACAGCTGCACGTGTTGCATTTAAAGCATCCTCGATACGTAATTTCTTTTCTTTTAATTCACTTTCAGTAGCAGCACCGACTTTAATGATAGCGACACCGTCACCTAATTTAGCTAAACGTTCCTGATAGTTCTGTTTGTCGTAATCGCTTGTTGAATTTTCCATCTGGCTCTTGATTTCTTCAACACGACTAGCGATCGCCGCTTTGTCACCGGCACCACCGATTAAAGTTGTGCTGTCTTTTTCGATAACAGCTTTTCTTACACGACCTAAATCCGTTAAATCTGCATCTTTGATATCCATCTTCAGATCTTTGCTGAAGAATTTACCACCCGTTAAGACAGCTAAGTCTTCCAACATGTTCTTCTGTTTGTCACCGAATTCTGGTGCTTTCACAGCTACCACATTGAATGTACCTCTTAATTTGTTGACAACTAAAGTTGAAATCACTTCGTTATCTAAATCTTCGGCAATGATCAATAATGGTTTATGTGTATTCAGGATCTTCTCAAGTAATGGTAAGATTTCCTGGATGTTATTGATCTTCTGGTCAGTGATGAAGACGAAAGTATCTTCCATTTCAGCTACCATTTTTTCACGGTCAGTTACCATGTAAGGAGATACATAGCCTTTCTTGAACTGCATACCTTCTTCGATTTCTAATTCAGTTTCGAAACCGTTAGATTCATCAACACTGATCACGCCGTTACGTCCAACTTTTTCCATTGCTTCAGCGATGATATCTCCGATTTCACTGCTGCCGCAAGAAATCGTCGCAACACTTGCAATATCATTAGAAGTTTCTACTTTACGAGATTTTTCTAATAATTTATCTGCCACTGCGCGGCTGGCTTTTTCAATACCTTCACGCATTAAGACTGGGTTAGCCCCTTTGTCTACTGCTTTTAAACCTGCTTCGATCATGCTCTGAGCTAAGATCGTTGCGGTTGTTGTACCATCACCAGCTGTATCGTTTGTCTTATTGGCAACTTCGTAAACTAATTTTGCACCCATGTTTTCGAATTTATCTTCTAATTCGATTTCTTTGGCGATACTTACACCATCGTTCGTAATTAAAGGTGAACCATAAGATCTTTCCAGAACGACGTTACGTCCTTTAGGACCTAATGTGACACGGACAGCATCTGCCAGTGTATTCACCCCTTTTAACATTGCATCTCTAGCATCTTTTGAAAAACGTACTTCTTTAGCCATCGTTACATTCCTCCTATTCAACCACTGCTAAGATATCTTTTTCTTCGCAGATAATGTACTCTACATCATCTACTTTAACTGTTGTACCCGTATATTCTTTGTAAACAACTTTGCTGTCTACTGTCAGATTCTTATCACATTCTTCACCAACAGCAACAACTTCTCCTAAGCTAGGTTTCTTTTCAGGCGCCTGAGTTAAAATAATACCGCTTGCCGTTTTCTTTTCTTCTTCAACTTTCTTTAAAACAACATTCTTATGTAATGGTTTTAACATCTTGCTTCCTCCTTTTAGCACTCATTTGTTTCTACTGCTAACACTGTATATTATACTCAGATTTAGCACTCTTTCAAGTGGTTTGCTAAAAAAAGATGAAATATTTTTAATTCCGATCTTTTCCCATCTCTTTCTATCCTATGTTTAGATTGTAAATCATCATAAGCTACTCATCAGATGAGTCATTCTGATATAAGTCATACAGAACCTTAAAATACTCCCCTCCACTTCTCTATGAACTATGTCCTAAGTGCTGGTTTTAACCATGGTGTGCCATCTCATTGGTATCATTCTGCCTATCAATTATTTTATCATTATTTCATTGTTATGTATGACTTTTGGTATATAATAAGGAAGAAGAGAGAAAGGAGTCAAAAACCATGTGGGATATACTTGGAGAAATCAATAATATAGGTAAAAATACTTTCTTGCGCACGGGAATCATTGAAACCATTATTAATGCCCTTCTCGTTCTGTTGAGTGCTTTCGTTATTAGTAAGATCTTACGAAAATTAATCTTGAAACATTACAAAGGCAATCCAAAGATGATCTTAAAAATTAAAAATTTCATTGTCTATGCCTTTGCTATTTATGGTATTTTAAATCAGTTCACAGCCTTCTCTGAGATCATGCGCATTCTTTTAGCTAGCACCGGGGTTGTTACCCTGGCTGTCAGCTTGGCTGCTCAAGATGCTGTCGGTAATTTTGTGAATGGCTTAATGATTATCTTCTTCAAACCTTTTAAAATTGGCGATTTGATCCGTATTGAATCAGAAAATATATCTGGAACGGTGGAAGACATTGCTTTACGCCATACAGTTGTCAAGACTTTTGAAAATACTAGGGTCATCATTCCCAATTCAACGATGAATTCCACAGTACTCGAAAATATTAGCCTGACCAATGAACAGAAAGCCAACTTTTTAGAACTGGATATCAGCTATGAAAGTGATGTAGATCGAGCAATGAGCATCATTAGTGAAGAAGCAGCAAAGCATCCCAACTTTCTGGATATACGAACTCCAAATGAAATTGAAAATGGTGTTCCGGCTGTTGTTGTGCGTATCACTGGTTTTTTAGATAATTCTGTACATCTGAGGGCAACCCTCTATTCTAAGAATAACAGTGAAGGCTTTGCAATGCTCTGTGATCTACGCTATACGATCAAAAAGCGATTTGATGAAGAGAACATTGAATTTCCCTATCCTCATCGAACGATTATTCTTAAAAATGAAACTAAACAAGAAGAGACATCCGCTTAGGATGCCTTTTTAAATAGATCTAAACATTCACTGATTTGCGTAATCGTTGCATCGGGTAAGATGTCTTCATGCCCCTTTCGACCAAGCTCCCCACGATTGACCCATACAGCATGCAGCCCATATTGCTTAGGAGCAACCACTTCCCAAAGATAATGATCGCCAACCATGCATGCCTGGCTGGGTAAACAATGGAAATAATGCAGCACGCCTTCATAAGCCGCTCGCTCTGGCTTTCCGACACCCTGCTCGCCATCAATAAAGATACCATCAAAATAAGGTTCTAAATGAAAGCGAGATAGCTTTTCTCGCTGAAAATCACCATCCCCATTCGTCAGTAAGGCGAGCTGATATCCTCGTTCACCGAGTATCTTTAGCGTCTTGGGGACATCCGGAAAGACCTCTACAGCCGCATGCTTATTCTCACCATAATGCTGCACTAAAAACAAAACTAGTTCCGCTCGATCCAAATCAAACTTCCTTAAGGCCTCTCTCACAATCGAGCGACGCACCTCGTCAAAGGAAAAGTTGCCCCGGGGCCTACGGCTCTCGTCCTCCCAAAGGGCATCATTGATAGCTATAATTGTCTTAGCCAATAATGATGGATCCACACTGAGGCCGTATTGTTGAATGAGTTGATTGACCGTCAGCTGCCAGGCTTTAGATGTTACACCCCCATAGTTGATCAGTGTGTTATCTAAATCAAAAATAATACATTGAACTTCGTGCATCCTTTATTCCTCCTTCGTCGCCTGAAACATCCCGGCATGTGTCGTTAAATAAAACACGGAATGCTTTTGATAATAGTGCTGTAAATAAGTATAAAAAGCTTCTTTACGATGATAAAGTGGCTCTAAATTGGTACTTAATCCTTTTCCGCTCATTATAAATGCGTAAAGACTATCCATATCTTTCACTTCATAAACCTCTTTACGATCAAATAATTTGATTTGTCCAAAGTAGTGTGCTAACTTTTCCTTGCCATTTTCATAGCCAAAACGCTGATACATCGTTTCCTGATCAAAGGAAATACGCTGATCAAACCCCTTCAACAATGCATCTCTCTCTTTCATCATATCCTTAGCGATTGTCGAACAATATAATGTCCCCTTCTTTTTTAATACCCGGTGGATTTCCTTCAGCGCATCATTTACATTTTCAAAATACATCAATACATGATTAATGATTACTACATCAAAACTTCCATCATCATAAGGCAGATCAAAACAATCCGCATACTCAATCTTTTTGATGCAATCGTTATCTCGTGTCTTTTCGCGCGCTGTCTCAAGCATCTGATTGGAGATATCACTCAGGATCACATGAATATCCTTAGGCAGTTTTCCTTTTTGACATTCCCAAAGCGTCCCGTCACCGCACCCTATTTCTAATACTTGATCACCGGGATGAAATTGATAGTGCGAAAACATCCATTCATGAAAATTATCTTTAAAATGTGTATGCTGGTGATGAAATTGAATGCGCATCTGTAAGCCGTCTGGTAAGTCAAATTGCAGTCCCATATTTTCTCTATTTTGAATCGTCAAATACTGATGGTAGATATCATCTGTCGACTGTTCCCGATGGTTTTGAAGCCAATCCAATAAGGTCAGCATCGTCTTTGTATTCGTTAATTGAATATTTAAGAGATCTCGCTGCATCAATAATTGTTCTTCTACCTGTTTTCCTTGTAAAATATCTTTAATTTCTTCAAGCGTATACCCTGCTTTCGCTAATAACTGAATCGTCTTTAGCGAAATTAACTGATCTTCTTCAAGGTATTTTTGCTTCTCGTCCTCCATTGATTTCAATAATCCTCTTTTTTCATAATATCTGAGGGTTCTAATAGTCGTTTGAGTGATTCTGGCAAACTCCCGAAATGTATATCGTTTCAAACTCTCACCTCCATAGCCTTATCATACATGGTAACGTAACGTCCCTGTCAACCCTAAAAAACATTTTCTGTCATATGGGCCTCATTGATAACCCGCTATACCAAATACCTGCCATATGATCTTGATTTTGAACCTTGAAACCATTCTTGGTCTATCATCAAACATAAAAAAGCCATCTGCGTTATATTAACGGGATGGCTAACGTCTTTTTCATGACAGAAGAAATAGCATTAATACTTTCAATTCTGATTACATGCTTTTCTTTCGCGCCAGGAAAAATCCTATAACTGCACCTATCAAAACAAAAGGCGCTAAGCGGATAAATAACCATTCAAAGGCGTGCCAAAACACACCAAGGACCGCTTTTTCTGGATCATGGTAATCCCAGCCTAAATATGGACTGCCTACTAGACTGATGATTGCAAATATCATCATGATCAAAAGACATAAAAAGAACAATAACCCTTGAACGATCTTTCTTGTGCGGATCTTTCTTTGTGCCAGCTGCCAATTGATCAGTTCCAGCTTCTCAGCCATGGCTTTGATCTCATCCGCCTCGCTTTCAATGACTTCCTCACCCAATAATGTACTAACGGATGTATCCAGCACCTCTGCGAGCATGATCAGCATGTCTGCATCCGGGACGGATAACTCTTGTTCCCACTTGGAAATCGTCTGACGCACGACATTTAAACGTATAGCAAGTTCCTGTTGTGAAAGACCTTTGGCTTTTCGCATGGTCTTTATGTTTTCACTTAGCATTGAAAACACCTCCTCTTTTTATCTTCAACTCCATTCTATGCGAAAGAAGGCATTGCTACAAGCAACGCCTATTAACATCCCTGTTTTTTTGAGCCATTCCGATACAATAAAAGAAGTTAAATCCCCTCTTCAGGTTCTTTAACTTCTTCGATCGTTGGAAATACCACGATGACCTTAAACAAATCCCCATCAATCACCACATTGAAAGTCCCTTGCTGGACTTCGGTAAAGCTTTTGGCTATGGCCAGGCCTAACCCGCTTCCTTTGGCATTGCGGGACTTATCACCCTGAACGAATCTTTCGACAATTTCTGTACCATCAAAATGCATTTCATCCTTAGATATATTTCGGAAGGTGAGCACGACCTCATTCTCCAGTTTTGAAATATCAATATAAACTCTGGACTGCGGCAAAGCGTATTTGCTGATATTCATCAGTAAATTTTCAAAGATGCGATAGGTTTTAGAGGAATCCAAATGACAGAGGATCTTTTCTTCACTGCAGGTGATCCGCACATCCAAATCATTCGCATCTAAGGCATCCTGACATTCAAAGTAGACCTGCTGAACAAGCGAAATAATATTCATATCCACCAGATCTAAAGTAATATTACCCGTATTGACTTTCGTAACTTCAAAGAGATCTTCGATGAGTGATTTCAGGCGTGAGGTATTGCGCTCGATAACTCCCATATATTCTTTTTTCTCATCATAAGTCGCGTCTGGATTTTTCAATAAGTCCAGGTACGTTATAATGGAGGTCAAAGGTGTTTTTAGATCATGGGAAACATTGGATATCAGTTCTGTTTTCATCTTCTGTGATTTAACTTCTTCATTGACTGCTTTTTCAAAGCCATCACGAATATTACTAAACTCATCTCTTAAAGAATTAAAGAGACCGAGGTCCTGATCAATTTGAATGTCAAAATCGCCATTACTCAAGCGTTGTGTGGCATCTAATAAAACCTGATAGTCATTGCGAATGGAGACAAAGCGATTTTTCAGAATAAAGAAGAGAATAATCGTATAAATAATGGCCCATATAATTCCAAAGACAAAAAAGAAACTAATGCCTACGATAATAATAAAGTTGACACCCAGGATCTTGATTAAAGTCTGATTGACTGAATCATGCATGTCAAATTGGATCACAGCGTTCATCCCGTTCTTGCAGGCTCTAAAGAACCAGCCTAAACAAGTGTGATTCCAGAAATAGTTTTTTAAACGAATATGGAAGGCATACTTGACAATATAGACACATAACGTGAACAGAAAAAACAGCAACATCCATAAAAGGATGGCCAAAGGCGGTAGGATTCTTTGCGGATCAAAACCGTACTCACGAATACCGTTGTATAAATTCACATCCTGCATGATCATATTCTCACTTAGATGTCCTAATATGACAAAGACACCCATGATAACCATCGGCATGACAAAGAGATAAACTTCTCCCTTGATGCGCTTGAGTGTTCGATAAGGTTGGATCTCTTCGACAATACGAATCGGATAGATCAACATATATAACCCTGTGACGATACATAGTCCTACAGCCATCAAGCTTAACATTCCAGCAATATTATCATTCATCGGATTGATCCGAGTGTACATTGGATAAGAATAATAATCGACTAAACTGCCGCCATTTTTAGGGACTGCAAAAGTAATTTCAATATTCGTAGGTGGATTGATGCTCGCATAAACACCGGTATCTTCACCATAAGTCGCCCATGTTCCCGCAAAAATATCAGATATCAGACTCTGCAGGTCTAAAGTATTATGGAATTGTTCCTGCGAAGTCATGAGAGTCACATTGCCCTCTTCATCAAAGCTCACTTTCGCATACCAGATGAAATCATCCTGAATACTCTCATCTTCAAAAATATGACTGATATCCGGTTGATCGGAGTGAATTCCCTGCGTGCTGAGTGTCTTGCCTGTCTCCAGGTTGACGGCATAATAATAGTTGCTTTCATCTAGAAACAGATTTTGCCAATTAGAAAATTCATCATTGAAAATACTCACAAAATACAGGTATTCATTGACATAATCAGTATTGGAGTCCATAAAACTAAGCGACAGATACGTTTTAGCAACATCTTCGACCGGAACATCGGATAACTGTTGATCGATTGGCAGGATCATGCGTAAGATTACATCCTCAACACGAGGGTATAAATTGGTATTCGCTAATTCCTTTTCTCCTTGCTGTCTGATATTATCATACATATTGATTGCACCAAAAGCACAGCCAAAGAAAACAAGGATCGTCAGAACAATAAACGTTATTTTCTTTTTCATAGACCTCCCCTTCTTTACTTAGTGCACTCTCGGAAACTATTTATAGTGTCTTAGAGGCACTTTTTTAATTTGTTTAGTTTTTGTTTCCCTCCAAAATTTTATTTCCTTTTTTGCACTTTTTGCTTGACATTGTTCAAGTTTCGTGCGGCAGCTTTCAGCTGCCAATAGTGAAAATGTGAAGTCTTTTTTGGAGGTGTTATTGATGCTTAAACATTTATCTTCGCATGATCACTTTATCAGCTTTATTACCGACCATGTCTCGAGTCTCTCACCTGCTGACATTCAACGGTTAAGGTCGGATTCCTTTGATTCGGCGCTTTACAAAGTGCAGAAAATCAATTTTGATTCTATTCATGGGCTTCTTCAGCCGTTATATTCTAACACTGGTCGCCCTGCTAAGGATCAGATTGAAATCTTCCGTTCTCTTCTCCTTATGAACCATTTCGGCTTTACTTCCATTG
>FCNA01000022.1 GCA_900018345.1 Clostridiales bacterium CHKCI006 | reverse complement strand
TGTATGAGCCATACATATCCGTATAGAGATAGGTGTCATTGGTCGAACCTAAGAGGACAGGTTCATCGATCTGGGTATCGGGGATATAGAGCCAGCCCATGACATCGGGATTGATGGCAAGCAGTGCATCAAGATCAATCTTTCGGTAGATAGGATCATTCTCATCGAAGAGCTCAGCAGAAGCAGTTTCACGTATGGCTTCTGTATTGGCTTCGATCACCTGATAATCATCATAGATGTGATAAAGCTGAAAAAGACAATAGATGAGAACACATAGACAAAGGATGATGCCTAACTTTAATAGATATCTCATCTTCATGACAGATGGTCCCTTTTTAGATCATCATAGATCCATTTCATATTCATCATCCTTTCTATCTTTCTGGGCATGATCAAAACGTATTCGATTGAACGTGTTTGAATGCTCCCTTGTATCGATCATTGGTGATGTCAGGTAGGCTGACACATCTGAGATCATATACTTTTTTCCTCTTATTTTGAACATCGGCCATAGAAATAAGAACTTGAAATCAAGTATATTTACACTTCTTCATAAAAAGTATCCGGATGATCTGGATCAAAGATCTCATTGGCCCACATGATGGTCACCAGATCCTCTGTCTCGCTCAGGTTGATGATGTTGTGGGTCCATCCAGGGATCATATGTACTGCCTGGATCTTCTCTCCACTGACCTCAAATTCGATCACTTCATCACTGCCGATCTTTCTTTCCTGGATCAGTCCGTGTCCTGCAACGACGATAAAGAACTCCCATTTGCTGTTATGCCAGTGCTGTCCTTTCGTTACTCCTGGTTTAGTAATATTGACGGAGAACTGTCCATGATCTGTCGTCTTCAATAGTTCTGTGAAGGATCCTCTTGCATCGCAGTTCATCTTCAGATCAAAAGCGATCTTTTCTTTAGGCAGATATGTGAGATAGAGACTGTACAGCTTCTTGGCAAAACTGCCTTCCGGAATGCTTGGCATCATCAGGGTCTGTGGCTGCTGTTTGAAGCTCTCCAGCAGATCAACGATATGTCCTAAGGTTTCCTTATACGTTACAGGAATATAGCAGTAGCGTCCATTTTCAATAGGTACAGGTTCCAATCCATCATATTCACAATGGATCTCCTCTCCCTCCAGCAGATCAAACATCCCTTCTACCAGATCATCGATATATAATAATTCCAGTTCCGTATTTCTATCATTCACTGTATAAGGAAGATCATTAGCGATGGCATGACAGAAGGTAGAAACAGCGGAATTATAATTAGGTCGGCTATGTCCCATAAGATTCGGAAAACGATAGACAGCGATCTTGGTTCCTGTCTCCTTTCCATACTGGAAGAATAATTCTTCTCCAGCTAATTTAGATCTTCCATAATCTGAAGTACCATATCTTCCGATCAGTGTTGCCTGGATGGAACTGGCCAGCATGACAGGACAGTGATTCTGGTATTTCTTTAATGTATCCAATAATGTCGAGGCGAAACCGAAGTTCCCGTTCATGAATTCCTCATGATTCTTTGGACGATTGACACCTGCCAGATTGAAGACAAAGTCTGCTCTTTGACAGTACTGTTCCAGTTCTTCCATGGTGGAATCCATATCATAGCAGTCGATCTCATCGATATGGATATTGGGTCTGGTCCTGTTCTTATTGTCTTTGATATTGTATAGATTATTGACTAAGGCAGTACCGACCATGCCCTTGGCACCTGTGACTAATATGTTCATTAATATTTCCTCCAAACCATCTTATTGACAACGCCAGTATAGGACTGGATGATCTTCACGACCTTTGTGGATACATTCTGATCGACATAATCAGGGACAGGGATCCCTTCATCTCCATTTTGATTCATCATCACAGCTGTAT